>JBNRML010000157.1:0-17834 GCA_050309585.1 Lachnospiraceae bacterium | reverse complement strand
GGTTAATGATTTAATTAGAAAATGGATGAGGAGAGATAAATCCTCAAAAATACAGATAGTATAACTACACAGGAAAGAGGTAAAACAGAATGAGAGAAATCGATTTAAGCAAGTACGGCATTACCGGAACTACAGAAGTTGTTTACAATCCTTCTTATGATTTATTATTTGAGGAAGAGACAAAGTCAACAAATGAAGGTTTCGAGGTAGGTCAGGAAACAGAGCTTGGTGCAGTTAATGTTATGACAGGTATCTATACAGGACGTTCTCCTAAAGATAAATTCATTGTTATGGATGAAAATTCTAAGGACACTGTATGGTGGACATCAGATGAATATAAAAATGATAACCATCCAATGACAGAAGAAGCTTGGGCTGCAGTTAAGGATATTGCAAAGAAAGAGCTTTCAGATAAGAAGCTTTTTGTTGTAGATGCATTTTGTGGTGCTAACAAGGATACACGTATGGCAGTTCGTTTCATTATGGAAGTTGCCTGGCAGGCACATTTCGTAAAGAATATGTTCATCCAGCCTTCAGATGAAGAGCTTGAGACATTTGAGCCAGATTTCGTTGTTTACAATGCATCAAAAGCTAAAGTGGAAAACTACGCAGAACTCGGATTAAATTCAGAGACCTGTGTTGCATTTAATATTACAAGCCGTGAGCAGGTTATCATTAACACATGGTACGGCGGAGAAATGAAAAAAGGTATGTTCTCAATGATGAACTACTACCTCCCATTAAAGGGCATTGCTTCTATGCACTGCTCAGCTAACACAGACATGAACGGTGAAAATACAGCTATTTTCTTCGGTCTTTCAGGAACAGGTAAGACAACACTTTCAACAGACCCTAAGAGACTTCTTATCGGTGATGATGAGCACGGTTGGGATGACAACGGTGTATTCAACTTCGAAGGTGGATGCTACGCAAAGGTTATCGGTCTTGACAAAGAGTCAGAGCCAGATATCTTCAATGCTATCAAGAGAGATGCTCTTCTTGAAAACGTAACAGTAGCTGCTGATGGAAAGATTGATTTTGATGATAAGAGCGTAACAGAGAATACTCGTGTTTCTTACCCAATCAACCACATCAACAACATTGTTAAACCTGTATCTTCAGCACCAGCTGCAAAGAACGTTATCTTCTTATCAGCAGATGCATTTGGAGTACTTCCTCCGGTTTCAATTCTTACACCAGAGCAGACACAGTACTACTTCCTTTCAGGATTTACTGCTAAGCTTGCAGGTACAGAAAGAGGAATCACAGAGCCAACACCTACATTCTCAGCATGCTTCGGACAGGCATTCCTTGAGCTTCATCCAACAAAATATGCTGAAGAGCTCGTTAAGAAGATGGAACAGAGCGGTGCTAAGGCTTATCTGGTAAATACAGGATGGAACGGAACAGGAAAGAGAATTACAATCAAGGACACAAGAGGTATCATCGATGCAATTCTTAGTGGAGACATCAACAAAGCTCCTACAAAGACAATTCCTATGTTCAACTTCGAGGTTCCAACAGAACTTCCAGGAGTAGATCCTACAATTCTTGACCCACGTGACACATATGCAGATGCAAGTGAGTGGGAAACAAAGGCTAAAGATCTTGCTGACAGATTTACAAAGAACTTCGTAAAATATGAAGGAAATGATGCTGGCAAGGCATTAGTAGCAGCTGGTCCGCAGGCTTAATAATCATATACAGAATGGACAATTCAGGTGTGAGTAAATGTTGTATTTGCTCACACCTTTTGTTATAGTAAAAAAAATGTTTTATTTTGCGGCAAATGTGGTATAATACTTGAGAAAAAAACTTAATTTGCTCAGGAATGAGGATTAGTGTGAAAAATCACACTGAAGTGCTGATTTTTCACACAGCTAATTGTGCCGCAGGCGTCCCAATTAGTTTTATCACAGAGCTGAATCTGAAATTCAGCTCGCGATTCCTCCGCCGCAAAGCGTCTGCGGAATGGAGATTAGTATGAAAATGTTAGTTAAAATACTCCCGAAATATATGTGGATACCGATTTTATTTGCCATATTGTGGAACTGGCTGGCTTATCAGGGCACCAGGTATATTACTACGCCGTTATATCATTATAATCTGACAAATGATGTGGACAACCAGATACCCGTTATACCGGCTGCTATGATTATATATTGGGGATGTTATCTTTTTTGGGTTATTAACTATATAATTGGATGCAGGCAGGAGGAGGATATTGCATTTAGGTTTATAAGTGCGGAGTTCCTTGCAAAACTTGGATGTATGATAATTTATATTGCATTTCCCACTACAAATGTCAGGCCTGATATTGATGGAAACGGTTTTTTTGAAGATATGATGAGACAGTTGTACAGCGTGGATGCGGCGGATAATCTGTTTCCTTCCATACATTGTCTTATGAGCTGGATGGGATTTATTGCAGTCAGGAAAAATCCTAATGTGAAAGGCTGGTATAAAGTGGTATCCCTGGTGATTGCAATACTTGTATTTATATCAACACTTACAACAAAACAGCATGTATTAGTTGATATTGCTGGTGGTGTTATTTTGGCTGAAGGCAGCTATTATCTTACAAAGAAGACAGGATTTGTTGTTGTTTACAAGAGGTTTATGAAAAAAGTCGGAGGAGTTTTCAAACTGGATACGGCATAATATTCCACTAAAAATAACGAGAAATGAGGATTCATATGAATATTAGTGAACGAAAGAGAATAGGTTTTTATGATTATACGGTTGTTTTAACATATATTGGCATGCTGTTTGCTTTCACAGGAGTTCTTTTTGCTGTTAAATGCTATTTTTGTGGAGCAATATTATGTCTTATGTCGGCAGGAATATGTGATATGTTTGATGGAGCAATTGCTTCCACAAAAAAGAGGACAGAACCTGAGAAAAAATTTGGGATTCAGATTGATTCCTTAAGTGATTTGATTAGCTTTGGGGTACTTCCGGGGATTATGGCCTATGAATACTCTGGTGAAAAGCTTGTGGTTGGTGTTGTGGCGGCAGTTTATGTGCTGGCCGCATTAATCAGACTTGCATATTTTAATGTGTTGGAAGAAGAACGTCAGTCACGGACAACTGAGAGAAGAAAAATATATTTGGGTGTGCCGGTTACTTCCATTGCAATATTGTTACCGGCAATGTTTCTACTTTTTGAAATTGAAGTGGCAAAGGGCAGAATGATTTGCTTTTCTTTTCTTCTTGTGATTACAGCATCGGGATTTTTGGCACCGGTACAGATTAAGAAACCGGGAAAGCTCGGTAAATTATGTATTATTGCATTGGGAATATGTGAATTAGTTGGAGTTGTTTTATTGACTGATTGGGGGTGCTGGTTCTAATGAAGGAGAGCTTATCTGTTAGGTTTTTATATCGCACGGTTGTTGGAAGAGCTGTTTTGAAGCTGTTGGTAAAACCACAGGTTTCAAAGGCGGCGGGCGTTATTTTAAACTCGAAGGCTTCTGCTGTAATGATTCCACATTTTATGAAAAAGAACAATATTTCTCTTGAGGGAATAAAGGTACCTGAAAAGGGATTTTCTTCCTTTAATGAATTTTTCTACAGGGAAAAGAATAACAAGGATATAGATGCGGTTAAGGAGCAGTTAATCAGCCCTTGTGATGCTTTTTTATCTTGCATACCCATAAAGGATGGGACAGTTTTTGACGTCAAGCATACAAAATTTACTTTAGAGGATTTGCTGCAGAATAAAAATCTTTCAAACAGGTTTTTAAATGGATATGCACTGGTGTTCAGATTGACGCCTTCTCATTATCACAGATATTGTTACTCTGCTTATGGTGAAGTAAAATATCAGAAAAAAATAAATGGAATTTTGCACTGTGTTCGTCCAATTGCAACAAGCAGGATTCCGGTTTTTATTCAGAACAGTCGTGAATATGAGGTTATAAAGACAGAAAATTTTGGAAACATAGTGCAGATGGAAGTTGGGGCGATGATGGTTGGCAAGGTAACGAATCTCAAAAAGAATAACAGATTTGTCAAGGCGGGACAGGAAAAAGGTTATTTTGAATTTGGAGGTTCAACAATAATAGTTCTTTTAGAGAAGAATGAAATGTTTGATAATTCAAAGCTTTTCAAGGAAATACAGGAGCTTTCGGAAATTCCGGTTAAGCAGGGAAATGTATTAATTCAGAAAAATAGATGTTGACATTATATATGTAGGCAAAAGTTTTGTTTTGTACAGGCTTTTGCTTTTTGTTTTGTAAAAAGTTCTTGATAAAAAATGACTAAATGGTTATACTAATGCATTGTATAACCAAGAAAGGGACATAGCCATGTTTGAAAAAAATGAAAAAAGTGACTTTTTGTGGAATATGATTGGTAGTCTGGTGTATGCAATGTCCACTGTTTTTATGTCATATTTGACAATAAGAATTGTGGGAGAAGAAAAGGGCGGTATTTTTGCCATAGCATTGACTATCAGCCAAATGTTAGTATATTTCGGATATTTTGAAATGAGGAACTACCAGGTCACTGATTCGAAGAATAAATATACATTTAGGCAGTATTTTACAACAAAGATATTCACCTGTTTTATTATGCTTCTGGTATCCTTTGGATATGTGTTTTTTAAAGGATATGACAGTGAAAAGACAGCTATTGTACTTTTAGTGTGCGTGTTGAAGCTGATAGATGCATTTGCAGATGTGTACGAGTCCCAGTTTCACAAGGATGGTTATCTTTATCTGGCAGGAAAATCCATGTGCCACAGAACACTTATTATGATGGTGGTATATTTTGTCATGCTTGTGGTGACGAATAATCTTATCATGACGATGATTGTGTCTGATTTGGTGGCAGTGGTCTGTGTCTGGTTTTTTGATATAAGAGTGTATAAAAAATATGGTGATAAAATATATTTATGTGATTTTAAGACGGTGATGGAAATTGTCAAAAATTGTTTTCCGCTGTTTTTGGGCGTATTTCTGTGGGCATATATCTTAAGTGCACCAAGACTTGCAGTGGATAAATATATGACAAACGAATATCAGTCATATTATCAGGCGATTTTTCTTCCGGTATCAGTAATAAACCTATTTGCGGGATTTCTTTTCAGGCCAATGCTGATTACATTGACGGATTTGCACGAAAAAAGGGATTTTTGCAAATTTTTTACAATTATTATGAAAATGCTAGGTTGTCTCACGGGGATAACTGTAGTATGTTTATTGGGAGCGTATTTATTGGGTATTCCGGTTTTGTCCCTGGTAACCGGATGTGACCTTGCTCCTTACAGGGGCCTGCTTGTTTTTACCATAGCAGCAGGTGGAATTAATGCGGTGGCATTTGTATTGTATTACATACTTACTATATTCAGAACTAAAAAGCTAATAATGACAGGGTATATATTGTCGGCGGTAAGCATTTATTTTTTGTCAGAGGAGCTTGTTAAAAAATCAGAGCTCTTTGGAGCATCTATGAGTTTTTTTGTGGCAGTGTGCATTCTGGGTTTATTTTTTGCAGGAAGCATTTGTGCCTATGTGGTTAAAGTAAAGAAAAGCATCCCTCAGAAATGAGAAATAGGAGGAAGTTTTATGCAGCATACATTTGCAATTTGTGCATACAAGGAAAGTCCATATCTGGAAGAGTGTATAGAGTCATTAATGGCACAGGAATTGAAATCAGAAATTATTATGTGCACATCCACTCCAAATGATTATATAAAAAATCTTGCGGAAAAATATAACATCAGACTTTATGTAAACAATGGAAAGAGTGGCATAACCGAGGACTGGAATTTTGCCTACTCGAAAACCACCACAAAATATGTTACAATTGCCCATCAGGATGACGTCTATCTTCCGGAATATTCAAAAATGATGATTGATATGATGGAAAAGGCAAAAAATCCAATTATATTTTTTACAGATTATTATGAGCTCAGAAATGGGAAGAAGGTTCACGACACAGGACTTCTAAAGATTAAGAGACTGATGCTTTTTCCTTTGAAAATAAGATTTCTTCAGAAAAGCAGATTTGTGAGAAGAAGAATTCTCTCCCTGGGCTCACCGATTTGCTGCCCGTCAGTTACTTTTAACAGGAAGAGATTTAGAGAACCGGTGTTTAGAAATCATTTTAGAACCAATGAGGACTGGGAATGCTGGGAGATACTTTCAAGACATAAGGGAAGCTTTGTGTATTGCAGTAAACCGCTTACCTGTCACAGAATACATGAGGGCTCAGAGACCTCGGCAGCTATTGCTGATACCGGAAGAGGTGCAGAGGATTACGAGATGTTCAGAAAATTCTGGCCAAAGTTCATTGCTAAAATATTGGTTAAGCAGTATGGAAAGAGCGAAAAATACAACGAGCTATAATTAATAAATTCATAATTATGAATTATACCATATGGGAAGGATGGAAAAATGCAGGATATAAAGGATGCAAAAAAACTTAAAAAGCTGGTGATAATACCTGCTTATAATGAGTCAGCAAGTATTGTTAACACAGTAAATGATATAAAGGAAAATGCAAAGGACTTTGACTATGTTGTCATAAATGACCGCTCAAAGGACAATACACTAAAGATATGCCGGGATGCAGGATTGAATGTAATCGATTTACCGCTAAATCTTGGAATTGGCGGTGCTGTTCAGACGGGATATCTTTACGCGTTTCAGAACGGATATGACATAGCAGTGCAATTTGACGGCGATGGTCAGCACGACGCAAAATATCTTGATGTGATGGCAGAAAAGCTTGTGAAAGAGCAGGCAGATATGGTTATTGGTTCCAGGTTTATTGAGAAAGAAGGTTTCCAGTCATCATTTACAAGAAGACTTGGTATAAGATACTTTTCGGGACTGATAAAGCTTATGACAGGAAAAACCGTTACTGATCCAACCTCAGGATACAGAATGTGTAATAGAAGAATAATTGAGCTTTTTGCAGGAAATTATCCAAAGGATTATCCAGAACCTGAAACAACAACCTGGATTTTGAGAAAGAAGTTAAAGGTGCTGGAAATTCCGGTGGTTATGAGAGCAAGGGAAGAAGGGGTTTCTTCCATATCACCTAAGAAATCCATTTATTATATGTTTAAGGTTTCAATGGCTATCATTATAGAAAGGACAAGGAGGTAAGAGAGATGACACTAAAATTACAGATAATTGTGGCAATTATATTAGTAACCGGTCTTTTGTATATTCTTTCCCTTGTCAGAAATAACAGGCTTGAATTAAAGCACGCAATTTCCTGGATATCAGTGGGAATCATTGTTCTGATACTTGATTGCTTTCCTATACTGATGGAAAAATTAGCTAAGCTTTTGGGAATAGCTTCTCCGGTTAATATGATTTTCTTTTTGGCATTTCTTTTTTCATTAATAATAATACTTGCAATGTCGGTTGCACTTTCCATAGCTTCTTCAAGTGTTAAGAAGCTGGTGCAGGAGGTTGCTCTTCTGAAGGCAAGGGTTGATAAGCTTGAGAAAGATGCTCAGAAATGAGGATTAGTATGAAAAATAAGACTGTTTTAAAAAAATTGCCTGTGCTCATAATTATTTTACTTATATACACAACCTTTTGCCTGAGAGTGTATACAAGATATATTGTGCACAGCGACAGCTATAATCTAAATAATGATGTAAATGGTAAAATAAGTAGGGATATCAAAAAGGGAGATATTCTTATTCAAAATGAAAACGGGATATCAGGTGAAATATCAAAAGTACTGATTCAATGTAACAGCTATCAGGCTTCGGATAATACATTGGGAAAATTTAAACTCAGTGTTATAGATTATGTCACAAACGCCATTGTTGGAGAGTGTGTGAGTGATACCAGCTATGTTAATTCCAGAAAGCTTATTACCTTTGAATTTGAAAATCCTATTGTTCTCAAGGAAAAGAAGGATTTGATTTTTAAGGTGGAAATACTTGAGTTAAGTGAAAATGATAAATTGCAGCTCACATTTTGTAATCCAAATAATGAGAAGCTCTATATAAATGATGAAATATCTGACAGCGCATTGAAATACACTCTTGTAATGACAGAAAGGCTGGATTTATTTTCCTGGGTTACAATGCTGTGTTTCACATTGCTGGGAATACTTATTATCGTGATTTATTATTTTTTGTTTATCAGGGAGAAGGAAACAAAAACAGAATTCATATATCTCATATGTGCAGCAGTCTTAGGATTTATATTCCTTATGTATCTGCCGGATTATTCTGCTCCTGATGAGGAAAAACATATTGCCACGGCCTATGGATTATCCAATATGGTGTGTGGTGGAGAACACAGTGAATATGTCGCGGTCAGAAAAACTGATATTGAACAGGATATACTGCATGCATATCTGACAAGGGATGTTTATAATAAATATTATGACAGCGTTCTTCATAATGTCAGGGCAGATAAAACAATGGTTAAAACAAAATGGGAAATGTTAGATACACAAAAGTATTTATATGCAGTACCGGCACTCGGAATAACCATAGGAAGAATTCTTGATTTTGGAACTGTGCAGACAATGCTTTTGGGTTCAATGTTTAACTATATCTTGTTTGTACTGATGGCATTTTATGCCATTAAAAAGATTCCGTTTGGAAAGGCTGGAATGGCTGTTTTGTGCCTGCTTCCGCTGACATTACAGCAGGCGTCATCATATTCCTACGATTGTCCGATACTTGCAATGTCTTTAGTTGTGGTGGCGTTATCGCTTAAACTCGCTACTGATGAGAAAATAGATAAGAGGGATTTGGCGGTACTAATTATTGTAAGCATATTATTCCTTCCGGTTAAGGGATTTGCATACGCACCAATCCTTTTTATGACGGCGTTTCCGCTTAAAAGATTATATAAAGAAGACAGAAAATTATTTAAAATTTTGTTGTCAGGACTTTTTGCAGCAGTTATAATAGCACTTATAGCGAAAATGCTTACCCCGCAGCAGGGAGGCTCAGGCTCATTAAACGGCTTTGTTGAGTGGGCGGATTCACCGGGATACACTATTGGATATTTACTTAAAAATCCTGCATCCTGTCTTGTTCTTTTGTGGGATACGCTCACAAATCTTGGAACATTCTATTTTGGAAGTATGATAGGAAGCAATCTGGGATGGCTCGCAATAGGAATTCCGATGGTGGTAATTGTTCCGATGTTTATTGTAATGCTTTTAGGATTTATGAAATCAGAAGAGGATAAGTTTGATTTCAGTGGAAAGGCAAAGCTTTTAATAAGCATAATGGCGGTTTTAAGTGTAGGCTGCATAATGGGCGCTATGCTTTTGGACTGGACACCTTTGGGAAGCAATGAGATACATGGAGTTCAGGGAAGATATTTTGTTCCACTTCTGGCACCGGTGTTATTGGCAATGAGAAGTGACAAAATCAAAGTTGGTAAAAGTTTATATAAAGACTGTATATTTACAATGGTATTAATACAGCCGGTTGTGCTGTTCTACATTGTGGCGGCTGCGTAGGGCGAAGCATGTCTCCTGCTTTTTGCAGGAGATTTTTGTCTGTCAAGGCGATGCAGAATAGGAGATGAATTTAATGTTAAAAATATTAGGAAAGTATTTAGATGGCTTTAAAAGGGACTCTCTTCTCACTCCGTTTTTCATGATTTGTGAGGTCATAATGGAGACAATTATTCCGGTATTGATGGGAATGATTGTGGATAAGGGAGTAGACAGGGGAGATATTGGTTACATCTATAAGATGGGTGCACTTATGGTTGTGGCAGCCTGTTTTAGTCTTACCTTCGGAATACTGGGAGGTAAATATGGTGCAAGGGCATCAGCTGGTTTTGCAAGGAATCTGAGAAAGGGAATGTTTGAAAAAATTCAGACATATTCTTTTTCAAATATCGACAAGTATTCAACATCAGGTCTTGTTACAAGACTCACCACGGATGTGACAAATATTCAAAATGCATATCAGATGCTTCTAAGAATGTGTATACGTTCACCGTTTACTTTGGTGAGTGCAATGATAATGGCGTTTATGATAAGTCCTAAGCTTGCAAGCATTTACCTGGTGGCCGTAATCGTTCTTTCGATAATTCTTGGAACGATTGTTGCGATGGCAATGAAGCATTTCAGCCAGGTGTTTAAAAAATATGATGACCTGAATGGGAGTATTCAGGAAAATGTTACAGGAATCAGGGTTGTAAAGGCCTTCGTAAGAGAGGATTATGAAAAGACACGCTTTCAGAAAGCAAGTGAAAATGTGTACAGAATGTTTGTAAAGGCTGAAAATATTGTTGCCTTTAATATGCCGGTAATGAATTTTGCCGTATATTCCTGTATTTTACTTGTTTCCTGGGTCGGTGCGAGAATGATTTTATCTGATGAGCTCTCAACGGGAAATTTACTTACAATGCTTACATATTGTATGAACATTCTCATGAGCCTTATGATGCTGTCCTTTGTATTTGTTATGTTATCGTTAAGTGTGGCAAGTGCAAAGCGTATTGCAGAGGTACTTGAGGAGGAAAGTGATATTACAAATCCGGAAAATCCTGTATTTGAGGTAAAGGATGGTTCAATAAAATTTGAAAATGTAGCTTTTACATACAACAGGGGTAAGGATGACAGAGTTCTTTCAGACATAAATCTTGACATTAAATCAGGGGAAACAATAGGAATAATTGGTGGAACCGGAAGCTCTAAAACCACATTGGTAAATCTTATCAGCAGATTATATGATGTGAGTGAAGGAAAGGTGCTTGTTGGTGGCAGAAATGTCAAGGAATATGATTTAGAAACCCTGAGAAATAATGTTGCCGTGGTACTTCAGAAAAATGTTCTGTTTTCAGGTACCATTCTTGAAAATCTTCGATGGGGGAACAAAAATGCCACTGAAAAAGAGTGTATAAATGCCTGCAGGCTTGCCTGTGCAGACGATTTCATAGAAGAATTTCCAGATAAATATAACACACATATTGAGCAGGGAGGAACCAATGTTTCCGGTGGACAAAAACAGCGAATCTGTATTGCAAGGGCATTGCTAAAGAAACCAAAGGTTTTGATTCTTGATGATTCCACAAGTGCGGTAGACACTGCAACGGATGCCAGAATAAGAGAGGCCTTTGCAAAGAAAATTCCAGATACAACCAAGATAATTATTGCACAGAGAATTTCAAGTGTTAAGGATGCGGACAGAATAATTGTAATGGATGACGGCAAGGTGATGGGATTCGGAAATCATGATGAATTAATGAATTCCAATGAAATTTATAAGGATATTTATGATTCACAGACTCAGGGCGGTGGCGATTTTGACCAGCCATCGTAGATAGGAACATGTTTTTGAAAACAAACTGAAAAGGATATATAGAATTTGAAAAAGGAGCTGGAAATATGGCAGGACCAAAACCAAGAGGGATGAAGCCCCAGATTGAGAATCCGGGTAAAGTTATGAAAAGACTTATTTCATATGTTTTCAGTAAGTATAAACTGCATTTGATAATTGTAACAATATGTATTCTGGCGAGTGTGCTTTGCAATGCCCAGGGAACAATGTTTATGCAGTCCCTGATTGATAATTATATTACACCGCTATTGGTAAGCGGTTCCAGGGATATGTCCGGGCTGTTACACGCAATTATGAGAGTGGGCGTTTTTTATGCGCTGGGAATTATTTGTGTGCTCATATACCAGAAGATTATGGTTTATGTGACTCAGGGAACATTAAAAAGTCTTCGTGATGACATGTTTAATCATATGGAAAATCTGCCAATAAAGTATTTTGACACACATTCACACGGGGACATTATGTCAATTTACACAAATGACATTGACACATTGCGGCAGATGATTTCACAGAGCATACCACAGCTTTTTAACAGCTTAGTGACCATAATAACCGTTCTTGTGTTCATGATTGTTTTGAGTATACCTTTGACTGTAGTGACACTGATTATGGTTGGGGTTATGTTAATGGTTAGTAAGAAAATTGCTGCAAATTCCGGTAAATACTTTGTGAAGCAGCAGAAGGACATTGGTACCGTTAATGGTTATGTAGAGGAGTTAATGGCAGGACAGAAGGTCGTAAAGGTGTTCTGTTACGAGGAAGAAAATATCAAAAAGTTCAATGAATTAAATGACAGGTTATTTGACAGCGCATACAAGGCTAATAAATATGCAAACATATTAATGCCTGTAAATGCACAGATTGGAAATGTGAGCTATGTTATTGTGACTATTCTGGGTGGAATTATGGCCATCAATGGCTGGACAGGATTGACATTAGGGGGCCTGGCAAGCTTTCTGACTTTTAACAAGAGCTTTAACATGCCAATAAATCAGGTCAGCATGCAGCTTAACAGTATTGTAATGGCCATGGCTGGAGCAGACAGGGTGTTTAAGCTGATGGACGAGGTTCCTGAAACTGATGAGGGATATGTCACCCTTGTCACAGCGGAAGAAAAAGACGGGAAAATAGTGGAAAGCGACAAAACATATACCGGAAAATGGGCGTGGAAGCATACCCACAGCGCAGATGGAACTACGGATTACGTACCACAGCAGGGCGAGATTGTGTTTGATGATGTTGATTTTGGATATGATGATTCGAAAATTGTACTTCATAATGTTGAGCTTAAGGCACTTCCGGGACAAAAAATTGCATTTGTCGGTTCAACGGGTGCAGGAAAGACGACTATTACAAACCTGATTAACAGATTTTATGATATTCAGGATGGCAAAATCAGATATGATGGCATCAATGTAAATAAGATAAAGAAGGCGGATTTGAGACATTCCCTGGGAATTGTTCTTCAGGAGACACATTTATTTACAATGTCTGTTATGGATAATATAAGATATGGTCGGCTGGAGGCAACTGATGAAGAAGTAATCGCAGCGGCAAAGCTTGCCAATGCGGATTCATTTATCAGGCATCTGCCAAAGGGATATGACACAATCCTGTCAGGAGACGGGGCAAACTTGAGTCAGGGTCAGAGACAGCTCCTGGCAATAGCCAGGGCAGCGGTGGCAAATCCGCCGGCACTAATCCTTGATGAAGCTACGTCTTCAATTGATACAAGAACAGAGAGAATGGTACAGAGCGGAATGGACAGACTAATGAAGGGAAGAACTACCTTTGTAATTGCCCACAGACTGTCCACCGTAAAAAATGCTGACTGCATTGTTGTTTTGGAGCATGGAAGAATCATAGAAAAGGGAAATCACGAGGAGCTTTTGGCATTAAAGGGAAAATATTATCAGCTTTACACAGGAAAAACTGCGTAATCCCGGATAATTTCAAATTGTCTCTGATTTGTTAAAATTTTGTTAAAAATTTGAACTTTTTTTGAATACAAAATTATTTACTCATTTAACACTTTAATATATAATAGTGACAAGGAGTTTTACGCCACACTGAGAAAACGCCAGTTTTTGAGGTTGGCTCTGGACAGTTACTAAAATATAAAAAGGAAAGGGAAAATGAAAAATGGAAAAGTTTTTTAAACTGAAACAGAATGGTACCAATGTGCGTACCGAAGTAATTGCAGGTATTACTACATTCATGACAATGGCCTATATTCTGGCGGTTAACCCAAGTATGCTTTCGGCTGCCGGAATTGACCCGACTGCAGCACTTATTGCAACATGTCTTGCCTCATTTGTAGGTACACTGTGTATGGCTCTCATGGCAAATTATCCATTTGCTCTTGCACCGGGTATGGGACTTAATGCATATTTTGCATTCACAGTTTGTGGAACAATGGGATATGACTGGAGAGTTGCACTGGCAGCAGTTGCAGCAGAAGGTTTAATCTTTATCGTTCTTTCTCTTACAAGCGTCAGGGAAGCAATCTTCAATGCGATACCGAGCACACTTAAGAAAGGTGTCAGTGCAGGTATTGGTTTATTCATCGCATTTATCGGTCTTCAGGGTGCACACCTTGTTGTGGATAATGGCTCGACACTTGTTTCATATGTTAATTTTAAGGATAACTTCAAAACAGAGGGTATCTGTGCTGTTTTAGCATTAATTGGACTTTTTATAACAATCATCTTATATGCAAAAGGTATAAAGGCATCTATTCTCATAGGTATTATTGCTACCTGGGTATTGGGTATGTTAAGCCAGGCTGTTGGTCTTTACAAAGTTTGTGTTGAAAAGGGATTTTATTCTCTCTATCCAAAATTTGAAATGACAGATTTTTCAAAATTTGGAGAGACATTTGGTCAGGTATTCAAGGCAGATTTCAGCAAGGTAAGTATTGCGAATTTCATGGTAGTGCTCTTTGCGTTCTTATTCGTGGATATGTTTGATACAATTGGAACATTGGTTGGTGTTGCTACAAAAGCCAAGATGCTTGATGAGAATGAAAAGCTACCAAGAATCAGACCGGCATTATTATCAGATGCCATTGCTACTTTTGTTGGTGCTGTATTCGGTACATCTACAACAACAACCTACGTTGAGAGTTCGGCAGGTGTCGGTGCAGGTGCCAGAACAGGTCTTGCTTCCGTAGTTACAGGTTTCCTGTTCCTTGTTGCGATTTTCTTTGCACCAATATTTACGGCAATTCCGGGATTTGCCACAGCACCGGCATTGATATTCGTGGGATTCCTTATGGTAATGTCAGTTGCAGATATTGATTTCGAAGATATGACAGAGGCAGTACCGGCTTACCTTTGCCTCATTGCAATGCCGCTTATGTACAGCATTTCAGAGGGTATCGCAATCGGTGTTATTTCATATGTTATTATCAATGTATGCAGTGGAAAATTCAAAAAGGTTACACCTCTTATGTATATTTTGGCAGTATTGTTTGTATGTAAATATATATTTATATAGAAATGAGGATTAGTGTGAAAGACAAAATAAGTGTATTGATATCTGAGGAAGACTTAAAGAAACGAATAGCTGAGATGGGGGAGGAAATCAGCCGTGATTACGCAGGAAAGGAAATACATATGATAAGTGTCTTAAGAGGTGGTGTGTTTATTACCACAGGTCTTGCAAATTGTATTTCCGTACCGGTTACCATTGATTTTATGTCAGTTTCAAGCTATGGAAACAGTACAAGTACTTCAGGTAATGTATTGATAAAAAAAGATTTGGAAGATGACATAGCAGGAAAAGATGTCTTAGTTGTGGAGGATATCATTGATTCAGGTGTTACCCTGTCAAAGCTGATACCTTTACTTAAACAGAGAAATCCTGCATCGTTAAGGATTTGTACTTTGTTAGATAAGCCTGAAAGAAGAGAAGCTGAGATTCAGGTGGATTATATAGGTTTTCAAGTTCCAAATAAGTTTGTGGTAGGATATGGACTAGACTATCAGCAGAGATATAGAAATTTACCATATATTGGTGAAGTTCATTGTGATTAATTTTATGGAAAGGTCTTGCTGTCAATAGGACAGCAAGGTTTTCTAGTATAGAAATGTACTCTCAGAACCCAATATACAAAAGATTACGAGAGTACACTAGAAGTATGGTGGAGGAAAAAGTTTATCAATGAAAAATAATATAGAAAATGTAATTGAAATTAATAATTTAACAAAAGATTACGGTGACGGTAAGGGGATTTTTGATATTTCATTTAGTGTTAATAGGGGTGAGGTGTTTGGATTTCTTGGACCAAACGGAGCGGGAAAAACAACAACTATAAGACATCTTATGGGTTTTATGAGAAGTATGGAGGGAGAGTGTAAAATAAACGGAATGGACTGCTGGGGGGAGAGTGCGAAAATACAGGAAAAATTGGGATATATACCCGGAGAGATTAATTTTTTTGATGATATGACAGGGGAAGAATTTCTGAAATTCATATTAAAGTACAGGGGAATGACAGTGGAAAATAGAATGTATGAATTGATGGATTTTTTTGAACTTAATCCCAAGGGGAAGATAAAAAAAATGAGCAAGGGCATGAAGCAGAAGATTGGAATTATTTCAGCCTTTATGCATAACCCGGATATTTTAATTTTGGATGAACCTACCAGTGGATTGGACCCACTTATGCAGAATAAGTTTATCGAACTCATTGAGAAAGAGAAACAGAGAGGGAAGACCATTCTTCTGTCAAGTCATATTTTTGAGGAAGTTGAGAGAACCTGTGACAGAATAGGTATAATCAGAAATGGCAGAATGGTTGCGGTTGATTCGGTGGAGAATTTGAGAAAACGCCATATGAGAACTTATGATGTGACACTGAAAACACCTGAGGAAGCGAAATTATTTGCAAAGGATTTTGGTGGCATTGCACAGGGAAATGAAGTCAGGGTATCGTCAAGGTTAAGTCTTGAGGAGATATTTTTAGATTATTACAGAAGTGGAGATGACAAAAATGATAAATAGTACGCTATATTTTAGAGAAATGAAAAAAAGTATAAAAGTCCTACTTGTTTTTTTTGCTGTAATTACCATGTATGTTTCAATTATTATAGGTATGTATGATCCGAAAATGATGGAGACACTGGATAATTTCTATAAGATTATGCCTGAGGTGATGTCGGCGGTGGGAATGTCAAAGGGGGCTACGAGTCTTTTGGGATTTATGGTATCCTATTTATACGGGTTTATTCTTGTTATATTTCCTATGATATTCTGCATAATTTGTGGGAATGGACTTGTGGCTAAATACACGGATAGTGGGGCTATGGCTGTATTAATTGGGGCACCTGTAAAGAGAAAAAAGGTAGTGATAACCCAGCTAATGGTGCTTGTTACCGGAGTAACTGTTCTGGTGCTGTATTCTACCCTGCTTGAAATACTGATTGCGGCAGTGAATTTCCCAGGGGAACTTAACATAGGAGCATTAGTTAAGCTAAATGTTGGTTTATTGTTTTTGATTTTGTTTACGGCTTCGATTTGTTTTTGTGCTTCCTGTTTTTTTTCGGAGACAAAATACAGTCTGGCATTTGGAGCAGGGATACCTATATTGATGTATGTCTTGCAGATGTTGTCAAATGTAGGAGAAAAGACAAAAAATATAAAATATTTAACATATTTTACATTATTTGATGCAAACGGAATCATAGCTGGAAATTCGGATGCTTTTTTGGGAACATTTATTTTGTTGACAGGGGCAATTGCTTTATTTGTAACAAGTGTGGGTATATTTTGCAAAAAAGATTTGTGCCTGTAATGTGTTTAAAATTGAGATTTTTAGATTGACAGAGGAAGTTAGTTATGTTAAACTCACTTTTGAAAGAAGTTAGTCATAACTAATTCAAATATTATGTATACAATATGAAAAAGGTTCCGAGAGTACATAAAATTGGAAGGAGTGCTAAAAATGGATTTGACGGCAGCAGAAGAGGGAAAAGAATACATTGTGAAAAAGATCCAGATTGAGGATGATGAAATTAAAAGTTTTTTGACTTCCCTGGGATGTTATGAAAATGAAATAATTAAGGTTGTTTTGCAAAACAGGTTTGGAGGTGTTTTTTTTGTAAATGGAGCTAAATACAGTTTTGACAGGCAATTGGAGAAGTCAATTAGAATAGCAGAGAGAAAATAATTTTTGGCTCTGAATAGATACTATTTTTTTTGATTGCGAGTTAGTTATAACAAACTAATATCTGGATGATTATGGGAGGTAGTATGAAAAATAAGGCTGATGCCCTTATTTTTCATACAGCTATTTGCTTCTGAGCGAAGGCAAATAGCCCTGATGGCAGAAGAGAAACTGCCTGCGCAGATTTCTCTTCGCCTCTTCGCGACAGGTCGCTCAGAAATGAGGATTAGTGTGAAAAAAGACTCTGAAAGAGCTCTTTTTTCATACTACGAATTGAGACGGAGCCTCAATTCGAGCTATCGCAGTCGAGAAACAGGATAAACCTGATTTCTCGACGCGTGTCTACGCAAATAAATTTGCTCCGACATGGAG
>JBNRML010000156.1:0-4048 GCA_050309585.1 Lachnospiraceae bacterium | reverse complement strand
TAGAAAAGAAAGATTATCAGAACTTTATAGAGATAATGAAAGATAATGACTTTTATGAGATTAAGATGGAATATACAACATTGAACCATACTGTATGGAAAGATGCGAAAAACAGGATTGTTGATTTGCATTGTTTTGAATATACGGGCGAAGGTGAAATTCTTTATGAGGGGGATAACTTTCCGGTAGAAACTTTTTCTGGTAAAGGAAAAATTGAGGAGATAGAGGTTTCTTGTATTGAACCATATAGTCAAGTAATGTTCCATTTGGGATATGAATTTGATGAAAATGATGTACATGATGTGAAGCTATTGTGTGAGACATTTCATATCGAAATTACAAATGAGTATAGATAACTGTAAATTGATTAGGTTACAATCGTTGTTAGCGTAAACGAAAAAGCAGATTACATATTGCCAGTATCTGCCCTTTCGTTTGCGCTAATAGCGATTTTGCCGAATTGAACAAAGTCGCGTCCGTGGAGCCATTGTGTATGGAGTTTCAATTCTTGCTTTCCTCGGTAAAGATGAATGCGAATTGAGTTCATACTAGGTGGTTTGTTTAAATTATGGCATAGCAAACAAGCCTCATCGCTGAGACTGAATTTCTGATATTAAAATACATCTTTTAAATTCGTAACCGCATACGTTGTTGTGGTTTGCCAAGATGTCCGCCACAACATTTACAAACAGAAATCTTTATACCATATAGTGTTTCAAGGATTTGAGGTGTTTCCATGTTTTTCAGTATGGATATGTATTTCTTACATCCCAGAAGGTTCCGGCATAAGGTTAAATGTTTGTTTTTACTACGGGTGCAAAGTAAACCGTAATGCCTGATTCTTACAAAACGTTTTGGTGGAACGTGCATAAGAAATCTTCTTACAAACTCTACACCGGGTATTGTAAGCTCCTTCCACGTACCTTCTTTGCGATAATCTTTTACATAGTAAGTAACGGTATCTTCATCCATTCGTATGATTCGGTGGTTGCTGATGGCGATACGATGCGTGTATTTCCCCAAATAGTTTATAACGGACTGTGCACCATTAAAGGTTTTCTTGCAATGAGGAATCCACTCTTTAGCATAGCAGGTATTCAGAAGTTCTTTGAAAGTATAGTGGTTGCGGTATTTTTCGCTGCTCCCATGAAATTCGAGCTTATTATCTTTATGTAGAGCTTTCAGTTCGTCCATATATTTACTGCGAAACATTTTAGATAGCACTTTTACAGGCAGGAAGAAATCTTTACCTTTATCACGCCACTCGTTCTTTGATGAAAGACCACCGCCAAGAAGTATGACATGTATGTGAGGGTGGTAATTCATTTCAGAGCCCCAAGTATGCAGAACACAGATATATCCAACCCTGGCACCAAGGTGTCTGCTATCAGTTGTAAGTTCGTTTATGGTGGCTGATACAGAGTGGTATAATGCATCATATAATACCTGCTGGTTGCTATATATGAGTGGATTTAATTCCTGTGGAACAGTAAATACCACATGAAAATATGGAGCATCCAGAACATCTTCGCGACGCTTATCCATCCATTTTTCTTTCGGAAGAGCCTGGCACATAGGACAGCATCTGTTACGGCAGGAATTATAATGAATCTCCGGCTGACCGCAATCTTCGCATATGCTGACATTGGCGCCGTAAGCTCCGGTTTTACAGTTAATAATGCAATGAGCAACCTTAGCCTGTTGCGACGAAGGTGTATATTTGTCCAGATATTTTGGGTAAAAACGATGAAATATATCCTGTACAGTTGGTTTATCCATGGATATCACCTGCTTCCCTGTCAAAAGGACTGGTGATGCCAAGAACCGTTTTATTGCTTAAATGAAGGTATACCTCAGTGGATTTTGGGTCACGATGTCCAAGGAGTGTCTGGATATATCGAAACTCTACACCATTTTCTAACAAATGCGTCGCAAAAGCATGGCGCAAAGTATGTGGTGAGATATGTTTTGTAAAGCCAGCTTTTTTACATGTGTTTCTAAGGTACTGTTGAACCGCAGACTGGGTAATGCGGTTATGTGGCTTGTTTTTCTGAACAAATAAAGCTTCCATAGGTTTATTATAGGCAAACCAGTATTCTGTCAGGATATCCAACGATTTCTGAGAAAGTATGGTATACCTGTCAATACGAGATTTTGATTTCCGTACATGAACCGTCATATTTGTTCTGGAAATATCACAATAATCTAAGTATACGGCTTCCGAAACGCGAAGACCGGAACCATACAACAAGGAAAATATTGCTTTGTATTTGATATCATCCACATATTCAAGCAGGTAATTAATTTCCTCCAAGGACAGAATGGTTGGAAGATGATAGTCCTCTTTCATACGTGGAATGAGATCATCATCCCAAGGCTTGTGCAAGACTCTGCGGAAAAAGAAATGAATGGCAGAATTATAGTGATTAAGTGTTGTGGCTGCAATGGTTTCCTGTTTGAAAAGAAGGAAATCTCTTACGTCCTGAGCTGAAATATCCTGAGGATCTTTTCCTGTATATTCAAGGAAACGTAGTATAAAATCTGTATAAGTTTTGATTGAACTATCTGCAAGATTGCGAAGCTTTGCTTCAATATGTAATTGTTTAATATATTCTTCGTACATAAATGACCTCCGTAAAATAAATGAAATGTTAATTGTTCCATAATCTCTACGGTGGTGCATTTGCAAAATAAAACTGCTTGTGTAAGCAGCCTAAAGATGATATTCTTTTCATAGGCAGTGTTGGGACTAAGCCCGCGTTTGAAGTTTGTTATTGGTGGTACTTTAACAATACTATCTTGGGACAATCCTGTCACTGCCTTTTTTAGAAAAAGTTGAAAAAATTGTGTCACAGCCTTGGCAGGCCATCGCGCAGCGATTTTGTTCAATTTGAATTTGGCGAGGTATACACCACCTTATGAAGAAAAGTAATTAAAGGAATGATTGTATGGATAGAAATCAATTTAAGCTCATACATAGTGAACTAATTCAACAAGTTCAATGTGTGGAAAGCAATTTGAAGATAATATATGCAGCGATGCACAAAGGAAATTTTAACAATAATTTAAAATCCGTTGAGAAGATGAACTTGGGTAAGATAGCAAGAGAACTTGAATATCTCGACAATAGTGATGATATGCCTGAATTCTCTGAAGAAGAATACAACACTATAGATGAAATTAGAGAAATAAGGAATTATTGGTGTCATCAGTGTTATTTAGATTTTGTCTATATCGAAAATGACTATGAGCGTGAGAAAGCGTTTCAAAGAGTTGCAAAAAAACTACATTATGACGAATATAGGACATATGACTTGTTTGAGAAAACCGAAGAAATGCGTTTTATTATTATGAAAAAATACAGATAAGGCAGGTAATATTTATGTTTGAAAGTATGAAAGAAAGAAAACGTCAACGACAGGAAGAAAGAGAACAACTAATAAGAGAAGAAAAGAACAGATTGTTATCATTGTCCGAAAAAGAATTGCTAGTTGAAATTCTTTTTGAATTAAAACGTATTGAGAATGGAATTGATGATGTAGAGAGAAGTATCCGCATCTATAGCGATTAACGTATTATTATCAAATAGAAACATTCCTGAACGAGTAAATTGAAATACAACATATTAACAAATTCCAATTTGTAGGGAACAGAAACTTTCAGTTAGTAGGTGTATCGTTATATAAAGGAGTGTTGCTATGGGAAGAAATAATAAAGTGTTTCGAATAATTGTTGTAGTGTTTTTAATTCTCTTCAGTTTGTTAGAAGGAGTTGCAATCATCCACTATCTGGACAATTTTATTAATGGATTTACTCCATCGGATATTGTAGGGAATGTGACTGGAGATACGGTGTATGGATTTCAAGCAATTAAACAAGATGGATGGACACATTTGATAACATTTCCTATTATTCATTTAGCTAGTATTTCATCCTCTAATTAACTGGACTTTTTAACGGGTAATGTATCCACTATTACTTCTTCCGATACATCTACATCGTCCAGATTGTATTTCCAATGAAAAACAACCGGTTCCTCATTGGCCTC
>JBNRML010000155.1:0-3306 GCA_050309585.1 Lachnospiraceae bacterium | reverse complement strand
AAACTTACCGATGTGAGGGATGAGATTAAGATTTTGATTCAGAGAACGCAAGAATATGTCAGTGAGAATGCTCGAAAGGAACAAGACCAGATAGAGTATTTAAGACGCTACGATGAGATGGTGGAACGCTATGAGGCCTTAAGGGAAGAGGAAGGACAGTTGAAAGTCGAGATTGAAGAGCGTAAACTAAAAGCAGGTGTAATCAGAGAATACATTAACCGATTGTCAGAGCAGGATGAAGTATTGACGGAATTCGACAGTGACTTATGGTGTGGTTTGGTGGATTTCATCACGGTTTATGCAAAAGGAGATATAAGGGTTACATTTAAGGACGGAACAGAAGTACCAGCATAACACATAAAGTGGCCGGCTGGAGAAAATCCAGTCGGTTTTTTTTTAGTGGAAACAGAAAAGGATAATAATATTTTATAGGAGGTTATATTATGGCACGTTGGGATAGAGAAGGCATCCCTCATAAGGGGTGGATATATGTGGATGTTATAGATCTTGGAGAGGGGTTACTTCCGGGAGAACAAATAGAGTATGCAGTGTGTGAGATGTGCGGGCAGGATAAAATCCGTTATGTACATATTTTAAGACATCCAGAAGTAGATGAACTGTTGCACGTTGGTTGCGAGTGTGCTGCAAAGATGCTTAGTGACTATGTAAATCCACTTGAGCGAGAAAAGAATCTTCGTAATAAGTTAAAAAGAAGGGAAACTTTTTTGCGTAGAAAATGGACATATAAGCCGGATACAGGAAACTACACCATTCGTTATAAAGGAGAGTACATCACCATCATGAAAAGCAGATTCGGTGTGGGTTGGGGAGTTGTTTTCCACGGAGTAAGACGTTGGGAGTATCGAGGAGAAAAAATACGAGATTTGGATACGGCTAAGTTGGCGGCATTTGAATTGTTTGATGAATTACATGTACAGACATTAGATTTTTGGTTGTGATAAGAAGTTATGTATTAAGACTTAAGATGAAGGCATAGTAGAAACCAAGTACATCCGGCTGGAATGTCTCTGGTCGGTTTTTGGTTTACATAACAACTGTTAGGTGTTAAAATGATGAAAAATTATTAGCACAGAAGGGAGAGTGTTAAGATGGCTAAGGAAATGAAGATGATTGCAAATAATATAGGAAAGGAAATGTACGATGATTTCGTAAATGAATATTTGAAACAACTGGAATCCGAGAATGACATCACACTCTTCGGAAAAAGATATGGCAGCTATTATTATATGTATAAAGGGTTGGTTCATGAAATTAAATGGGAAGAAAGTCAGATAATTGAAGAAACCTATGAATCATGGTCGATTGAAGAGAAAAACTTTGTAATGAATGTTTTGAATGACAGAATTTTTATCTAAGGAGTAACAGAAGTATGGGAAAAGATATTAATGCAATTTTTGATACCGGAAGTTTCAATCGAATCGTGATGGGTGTTGTTACTGTTGCTATGCGAGAATGTAGCTACAATACTCACAGAAAAGCTGAGTTACTTTTTGAATGCCAAGAGGCATTAGATAATCTGAGTGCAGAGGAATTCGAGCAGGCATATCACGAATATCTTGTGTCCGGGAAATAATGAATGTGATATAATGTAATTGATTAGATAAGAATGGGGTTGTTTTTATGGATAGCTTATTTTTTAGCGTAATAAAAGAAGATTGCCGAGAAGTAAGTTCATCACAGAACGAGAATGGTCTCTTGGAAATAGTAGCACCAAAGAACTGTGATGATAAGGCGATTATTAAGCATATAATGGGTCTCGGAACTGTGGAGCATGATAAACAGAAGAAAGCAAAGGAAGCCTTCCGTAAGAAGGTTAGTGAAATGATTGATAAGTATAAGGAGGAATTTAATCTTCCATTTATAATCAGATTGCGTCTTCAGGCAAAAACTAAAAAATTGAATGATTCTAGCGTAGAACGTCATGGAATTGTTTTTGAAGGGAATTTGTCGATTGCAGCCATTCTGCAATATTTCCCTGATGAATTAGTAGAGAAGATTATTCGATGTACAGTTTATATGATTGCTTGCGAGTATGAAGAACGTTCCTTTGAGATAAAAAGTTTATCAGTAGGTACACGTAGTTTCCCAGATGGCAATATTGAAAGCAGTGAACATTTCGAAGTACCAGAAGAGGCAAAGTATAGTATTTCATTGGAATATAGCGAGATTCAGAAAATCAAATCTGATTATGAATCGGCTGTTAAACAAATCCTTGATGGTATGAAAAGACAGCCAATCATGAACATATAGAGTGAAAAATTAAATTTCGTATGATATAATAGAATTAGAAAAACTTGAATTTGAAAACCACAATTTTATAAGTGGTTATTAACCCTCACAGGGTTTTAATAAAATCCTCCAAAAGCCTTGAAAATAAAGAGTTTATCGCAAAATGCTCACCTTAACTTATTATACGATTTCACTTATGCTTATTCTTCCCTTGGAAGCTGATAAGGGCAAACACAAGGGAAAGAAAATCTGATAACAAGATATAACAGAATGTGGCAATCGGAGAACTGTGACGTATGTGCGAATATATTATACTGGAGGATTTATTATATGGACAAGTACATTTTTGATGAAAGCAACGGTTTATGGTATGAATTGCCGGGAGATTATTATATCCCTTGTCTGATACTTTCCGAAGAAGAAACACAGCCTATCGGTTTGTGGGGACAGCGCCACAAGCAGTATCTAAAGGAGCATAAGCAGTTCCTCTATACCACAATGCTGATTGAGGGTACACTAAACTCCTACCTTGCAGATATTGACAGACAGGCACAGGAGCGTTTGCTCCTGCTGACAAAGCAAATTGCAGAGCAGGAAAATGTGACCAAGCAACTGAAAGCAGATAATGCTATGCTGTGGGTGCAGAAAATGAATGAAATTCAGTCCAGAGTTAGGGAAATCATTTACAGCGAGATTATCTACGCATAACAGAATGAGTGATTGGGGCGGTAAGCCAGCTTTTGGCTTACTGCCCTTGTCTGCTCATAAGCAAAATAAAGAAATACCGTCAATGGCAGTGCTTGCACTGTTCATCGAGACCATTGACGGTATTGCGTATTTTGCTATCGCTGTCCGTGGCTTTTTTCAATTTTAAACGTTGCTTAAAACAACTTATTGTGTTAAAATATATGCTGATACAAATAAGAGTTTAGGAGGAACCGAAACTATGACAGCCTCAATGCGTTTAAGATAAGCTGGCAATAAAAAAAGCAGAATCTATCCCCGATGATAGGCTTTTTTGTTGTGCTTATTTATACGATATTGAGCATTCATTAG
>JBNRML010000154.1:0-72036 GCA_050309585.1 Lachnospiraceae bacterium | reverse complement strand
ATATATAATAAATATGAATTTTATAAAAATAAAAATAATGCACTTGAAAAAGATTTGGAAACGTTGTATAGTTGTGTAGATTTACTACCGAAATCCATTGAATGTCTTAAGGTGGAAAGTGGTTTGGAGGAATCGAAATTCTATTCCAGTCTGCTGTCTTTGCAGATGATGAATTTAATCGTTGAACCAACAAAAAATTATTATGTCAGAAAGAGATAAGAAAGAGGACACAGGTTATGCCAAAGTATTTAGTTATTGTTGAATCGCCTGCAAAAGTTAAGACTATTAAGAAATTTTTAGGAAACAATTATACCGTTGTAGCTTCTAATGGTCACGTTAGAGATTTGCCTAAGAGTACACTTGGTGTAGATATAGAAAATGATTATGAGCCAAAATATATTACTATCAGAGGAAAAGGAGATAAGTTAGCAGAGCTAAGAAAAGAAGTTAAGAAAGCTGACAAAGTTTATTTGGCAACTGACCCGGACCGCGAGGGGGAAGCCATATCATGGCATCTTGCGGCTGCGTTGAAGTTAGATGATAAAAAAATGAGCCGTATTACATTTAACGAGATTACAAAAAATGCTGTTAAAGCGTCGTTAAAAGCACCAAGAAAAATTGATCTGAATCTTGTTGATGCACAGCAGACGAGAAGAATGCTTGACAGAATGGTTGGGTATACCATTAGTCCACTATTGTGGCAGAAGGTCAAGAGAGGACTGAGTGCAGGAAGGGTTCAGTCTGTTGCTTTAAGGATGATATGTGACAGAGAAGAGGAAATAAATGCTTTTATTCCGGAAGAGTACTGGACTATTGAAGCAGAGCTTATTCCAGAGGGACAAAAGAAGTCTTTGACGGCAAAATTTTATGGATATAAAAATGAGAAGATTGAAATAAAGAGTAGAGAAGAAGTACAGAAGATATTAGATGCTATAAACACTTCAGAATTTACCATAACAGATACAAAGGTGGGAGAAAGAATTAAAAAGGCACCTTTGCCATTTACAACCAGTACGCTTCAGCAGGAAGCCTCAAAGGTATTGAATTTCTCAACCCAGAAAACGATGCGTATTGCACAGCAGTTATACGAAGGTATTGATATAAAAGGAACAGGTACAATTGGTCTTATTTCTTATCTGAGAACAGATTCTACACGTGTTTCAGATGAGGCAGAAGCAATGGCTAAGGAGTTTATCTTATCTAATTATGGTGAAAACTATTTAGCTACATCAGAGACAAAGAAAAAGAATGAATTGAAGATTCAGGATGCACACGAAGCAATACGTCCTACAAATATAGATTTTACACCTGCTAAGATTAAAGATGATTTATCTAGAGATCAGTTTAGGTTATATCAGCTTATTTGGAAAAGATTTACTGCCAGCAGGATGAATAGTGCCATATATGAAACAAATTCCATAAAGTTATCCGTGGCAGACTATACATTTACTTCTACAGCTTCAAAACTTAAGTTTGATGGTTTTATGTCTGTTTATTCAGAGTCTGATGATGAGAAGGAAGATAAGGCAGCAGGAAATATTTTAAAGAGCCTTGATGAAAATACAAGAATTCAGTTAAAAGAGGTTAATGAGAAACAGCATTTTACACAGGCACCGCCGCATTATACGGAGGCAGCATTAGTCAAAGCAATGGAAGAACTTGGCATAGGAAGACCTAGTACTTATGCGCCAACTATTTCTACTATTATTGCCAGAAGATATATAGTTAAGGAAAACAAAAATCTCTATGTGACAGAGATAGGTGAAATAGTAAATGAGATTATGAAAACTGCTTTTCCTGTCATTGTAGATGCTAATTTTACGGCAAATCTGGAATCCTTATTGGATGGGGTTGCAGCAGGTGACATCCAGTGGAAAACTGTTGTGAGAAACTTCTATCCTGATTTGGAGGAAGCAGTAAAGAATGCAGATAAGGCTTTGGATAAAATCAAAATAGAAGATGAAGTTACGGATGTGATTTGTGAGGAATGTGGAAAAAATATGGTCATAAAGTATGGACCACATGGAAAATTCCTTGCTTGTCCTGGTTTTCCGGATTGCAGAAATACAAAGCCATACTTTGAAAAAACAGGTGTTGATTGTCCTAAATGTGGAAGGGAGCTTGTTATTAAAAAGACAAAAAAAGGAAGAAAGTATTATGGATGTGAGGATTCTACCGTGTGTGACTTTATGTCATGGCAGAAACCTTTGGAGAAAGAATGTCCGGAATGCGGTTCCTATATGGTACAAAAAGGTAACAAGGCAGTATGCGCAAATGAAACTTGCGGATACAATGAATCTATTGAGAAAAAGGACAAATAATATAGACCAGAATATGATGACTCTTTCGTAAATGGAGGTATGAAACTGTCTATGTGTGTAATATTTACATGCAAGGCAGTTTTTTTGCTTTTATACTTGATATTTTCTGCGTTTCTCTATATAATATATTTCGAATGATTGTGTCAAAAAATGAGTTAAAAAATAATATTTGACAAGGAGGAAGTGAAGGTATGATTCAGTCAAATGTTTATAATTATGTTAATGTTTTAGATAAGGCGGCGGATGCTTCGTGGATTAGAAACGAAGTTATCAGCAACAACATTGCCAATGTGGATACACCAAATTACAAGAGAAAGGATATTGAATTTGAAAAGTATCTCCTGGCAGAATTGGAGGGAGCTAATTCTGCTACTCTTTCGAAGACTGTGGCAAATATTGATTTGGATGCATTGAAATCAACTATGTATACTGATTCTCAAGTTTTGTCTTACAGATTAGACGGGAATAATGTTGATATTGATACTGAGAACGTGGAGCTTGCATCAAACCAGCTTAAATATCAGGCATTGCTCGGAAGTATTAGTAATGAATTTTCAATGATTAAGAGTGCTATGCAGTAGTATCGTAAGGTAGTGTGTGATAAAATAAAGTGATAATGTAGTAAAATACAATAGTGTGATATAGAGGAGGTTTTTATGGCTATTTTTTCGTCATTTAATATTAGTGCTTCAGGTATGACGGCAGAGAGATTGAGATCGGATACTATTTCCCAGAATCTTGCTAATGTAAACACAACAAGAACAAAAGACGGAAAACCTTATGTTCGAAAAACAGTAGTATTTACAGAACGTCAGGCTACACCGTTTGATAAGGTTTTTATGACCACAACAGGTCTTGCGGGAAATGGTGTAAAGGTTACAAAGATTATTGAGGATAAGGCGACACCTATGAATATGGTTTATGATCCGGCACATCCCGATGCGGATGAAAATGGTTATGTTACATATCCAAACGTAAATACTGTTACCGAAATGACAAACCTTATTGATGCTTCAAGAGCATATGAGGCCAATGTCACAGCTTTTGATGCTGCTAAGGCAATGGCACTTAAGGGCCTGGAAGTTGGAAGTAAGTGATTTTTTATAACGTAAGATGTACGTAAGATACACGAACGATGTACGTAAAATGTACGATGAAAACTATTGTTGTTAGTTAATTTAGGTAGAATTAGGAGTAATTATGGCAGGCATAAATTCAATTAGTGATTTAACATCTAAATATGTAAACGAGGCATTGGAGTCAGTTAGAAATGATATAAATGATGAAAAGAGTGATGCATTTTCAGATTTACTAACATCGGCCATGAGTCTGATAAAAGAAACAAACCAGCTTTCTAATGCAGCAAATGCAGAACAGATGGATTTTGCATTGGGGTATTCGGATAATACACATGATTTGGCCATTGCACAGCAGAAGGCAGCATTATCACTTCAATATACTGTTGCAGTGAAAAATAAAGTATTGGAAGCATATAAAGAAATTATGAATATGCAGATTTAGGAGAAAGTAAATGAACGAAAGGTTAAACCAGGCCAAACAAAGGGCTGTTGAGTTTTGGAATAAATACAATCGAAAACAAAAGACGATGATGATAAGCATAGTGCTTGCAGTGATTGTGCTGCTTGTAGTTGTCGTAATGATGGTTAATAAGCCTCAATATGTTATTCTGGTAGAGTGTGAATCTGCTGCTACAGCAAAGGATGTTCGTTCCTGTCTTGATGAAGCGAAAATAGAGTATACCATATCAGACAATTATGTTGTTAAGGTCAAAAAAGAAGACAAGGTTGAAGCAGAGATGGCGATTGCTACTTCTGGTGTCGTTGCGAAGGAATATACTATTGATGAAG
Organism: Lachnospiraceae bacterium; assembly: GCA_050309585.1. GTDB lineage: Bacteria > Bacillota > Clostridia > Lachnospirales > Lachnospiraceae > Bovifimicola. The sequence goes on along the minus strand of JBNRML010000154.1, from coordinate 67,847 downwards.
CTTTAGCTGATAGCATGAGTACCACAGAGGCAGACAAACAGAAGAAGTATCAGGCGTATTTGCAAGATAGATTGAGAGTTTCAATTGAGCAGTTAAATTATGTTAAGGCTGCTAGAGTTACCATTAAGGTTCCGGAAAGTAAGCTTAGCGTGTTGGATTCTAAAGAGGAGTCCACGGCAGCTGTAGTATTAAATCTTAAAAAGAAAATCTCGACTTCCACAGCTGAAAATATGGCTCAATGGATTGCAACATCCCTTGGTAATGATACGACCGCATCAATTACTATTATTGATACAGATGGAAATATGTTGTTCCGTGGAACTGATTACAAAGAAGATGGTTACATCGGAGGCTCAAAGTCAGAGATGCAGCAGGCTGCTATGGATTTAGTATCTACCAATGTTAAAAAGTTATTTGAAGCAGCGGAACTTTATCAGTCAGTTGAGGTGTCTTCTTATCTTGATATGAGCTTTGACACAGTTGAAAGGACAGAGATTACTTATGATGTAACTGATCCAGATGGAGATGGACAGGGTCCTTACACCTCATCATACACTGTAAATCAGGAGGGAAGCAGTGGAACAAGCGGTGTTCCGGGAACTGATTCAAATGACGAGGATATTACATACGATATTACTACAGATGAAAATTCTACCAGTACATATTCACTTACAAAATACGAATATGCGGTGAACCAGATTATTGAGAAAAAGAGCCTGGCACGAGGTACTATTGACTATACTGATTCCACACTTAGTATTGTTGCCAGAACATACAACGTATATGAGCAGAACAGGGTAAAAAAAGAGGGTCTTCTTGATGATATGACCTGGGAACAGTTCAAAGAGGCGAATAGGGATAATGTTGAACTGGAAATACCTGAAAATCTTTATGAGCTTGTTTCGAACGCAACAGGATTTAGCAGAGAGAATATTACAATCATTGCATACAGAGTACCACAGTTTATTGATACTGTGGAACCGGAATCGAAAGGATTTACAGACTATATTCCGATTATTCTTGCAGTATTGATATTTGGATTATTGGGATTTGTGGTATTTAAGAGTACAAGGCCGGTACAGGTTGTGGAGACAGAGCCGGAACTTTCGGTGGAAGCATTACTTTCTTCTACAAAAGAAAAACAGCAGCCAGTGGAGGATATTGATTTGAATGATAAGTCTGAAACAAGAAAGGCTATCGAAAAATTTGTTATGGAGAGTCCGGAGTCAGTTGCAATGCTGCTTAGAAACTGGCTTGATGAGGATTGAAATTAATTTAAGAGAGCAGGTCGCTCAGAAATGAGGATAATATGGCAAAGAACAATGGAGAAATGATGGGGGGTCAGAAGGCGGCAGTTTTGTTGATTGCTCTTGGACCTGAAATGTCAGCTAATATATTTAAACATTTAAAAGATGATGAAATTGAAGAACTTACATTAGAGATTGCAAATACAAGAAGTGTATCTCCGCAGACAAAGGAGGAGGTACTCAATGAGTTTTATGAGGTGTGTCTTGCACAACAGTACATTGCCGAGGGTGGTATTGGTTATGCAAAAGAGCTGCTTGAAAAGGCTCTTGGTGAGGAAAAGGCACATGATGTCATTAGTAAGCTTACTGCATCGCTTCAGGTTCGTCCTTTTGAATTTATTAGAAAGACGGATGCATCCCAGTTATTGAACTTTATTCAGGATGAACATCCGCAGACTATTGCACTCATTTTGGCATATTTGCCACCTAGCCAGGCATCGGCAGTTGTATCTGCTCTTCCTCCTGAAAAACAGGCAGATGTTGCAAAACGTATTGCACAGATGGACAGAACATCTCCAGATGTAATTAAGGAAGTCGAAAGAGTATTAGAGAGAAAGCTCGCATCACTTGTAAATCAGGATTACACAATTGTTGGTGGTGTGGATGCCATTGTTGAGATTTTGAATTCTGTGGACCGTGGTACAGAAAAACATATTATGGAAAATCTTGAAATCGAAGAGCCAGAACTTGCAGATGAAATCAAGAGAAAGATGTTCGTATTCGAAGATATTCTTTCACTTGACGACAAGACCATACAGAGAGTACTCAGGGATGTTGATAATAATGATCTGGGTATTGCACTTAAGGGTACAAATGAAGAAGTTCAGAATGTTATCTTTAACAATCTTTCAAAACGTCTTGCTGCTATGATTAGAGAGGATATGGACTTTATGGGTCCTGTTCGTATGAAGGATGTTGAAGAGGCTCAGCAGAAGATTGTTAACATTATCCGTAAACTTGAAGATTCGGGTGAAATTATCATTGCCCGTGGTGGAGGTGACGAGATAGTTGTCTAATTTGGTTAAATCCAGAAATATAGTTTGTGATGTTAATGACAGGAGAATTATTGATTATAACTCGGTTATTTCTGAGAAGATTACAAAAATACAGGAGACTATCCTGGAAAATAAAAGACACGCTGAAAAAATGGGTTTTGTTGAAGGCCTTAATCCTAAGCAAGTCGAAGAACTTTTGGAAGATGAAGAATATCAGAAGGAACAGAAAGCTGAAGATATTAATGTGGAAGAGGCTGCGGCAAGGGCTGAACAGATTATAGCAAGGGCAAATGAAGATGCAATAGCTATCATTCAGCGAGCAAGAGAGGAATCTGATATTATCAGACAGGACAATGCCGAGATTGGAAGAAAAGAAGGCTACGAAGAGGGAAAACATCAGGCGGAATCTGAGTACGCAGATTTGAAAAAAGCCTTAGAGGATGAAAAAGTCCAGATGGAGATAGAGTACAATGAACGCTTAAATGAGATGGAGCCAAAGTTGGTAGATACAATACTTATGGTTTTTGAACGCGTAACCCATGTGCTTGGAAGGGATAAAAAGGATTTGGTTTTGCAGCTTGTTAATGATGTGCTGAGCAAAACTGATATCAGCAAGGGATTTTTGATTCGTGTTTCTTCTGATGACTATAAATTTATGATAGATAATCGTGAGAGAATAAATGGTGTTGTGTCTAACAGTGTTCAGATTGAGATTGTTGAAGATCCTACGCTTAAGCCTACACAATGTATGATAGAAAGTGACAGCGGGATATATGACTGCAGTCTTGACATTCAGTTGGAAAACCTTATTTCAGCAATAAAGACAATGGCTTGTATGGTGTATGACTAAAGGAAAAAAGTAATGATATTAGATACAGAAAAATATATGAGACTGATTGAACAGTCTTATGTAAATAAACTTGGAAAAGTTGTGAAAATAGTGGGATTGACTCTTGAGTCGGTAGGTCCGGATGCTAACTTAAATGATGTTTGCAGAATTTTCACTAAAGAAAAGGGAAAATATGTAGACGCAGAGGTTGTGGGATTTAAGGATAAGAGAGTACTTTTGATGCCTTTTGACAGTATTGAAGGGATTGGTCCCGGATGCATTGTTGAAAATACAGGAAAGCCTTTGAGCGTTAAGGTTAGTGAAGAATTATTGGGAAAGTCATTAGATGGACTTGGAAGACCTTTGGATGGAAGTGAAATATCTCATTACAGAAGATATTCTGTAGAGGCAATGCCACCGGACCCTATGTCAAGAGCTATAATAGATGAAGTGCTGCCATTGGGTGTGAAAGCAGTAGATGGTCTTATTACTGTCGGAAAGGGCCAGAGAATAGGTATTTTTGCTGGTAGTGGTGTCGGTAAAAGTACTTTGCTTGGTATGTTTGCAAGAAATACCAAGGCAGATATAAATGTTATTGCACTTATTGGAGAGAGAGGACGTGAAGTCAGGGAGTTCATTGAAAGAGACTTAGGTGAAGAGGGTATGAAACGTAGTATCGTTGTGGTTGCCACTTCAGATAAACCGGCCCTTATTAGAAATAAGGCTGCAAAAACTGCCACAGCTATTGCAGAGTATTTCAGGGATAAGGGTAAAGATGTACTTTTGATGATGGATTCTCTTACGCGTTTTTCCATGGCACAGAGAGAAATTGGACTTGCGTCAGGAGAGCCGCCTGTAACAAGGGGGTATCCGCCAAGTGTGTACAGTGAAATGCCTAAGCTTCTTGAGAGGGCAGGAAATGCATCTGTAGGTTCGATAACAGGGCTTTATACAGTTCTTGTTGATGGCGATGATTTTAACGAGCCAATAACTGATACAGCCAGGGGTATTTTGGATGGCCATATTATTTTGTCAAGAAAGCTTGGTCATAAGAATCATTATCCGGCAATTGATATTTTGCAGAGCATATCAAGAGTTATGAGTGCTGTGGCAGAGAGAGAACACAAAAAAGCGGCAGGCAAGCTTAAGAGTGTTCTTGCCACCTACAGTGAAGCAGAGGATTTGATAAATATTGGTGCTTATAAGGCTGGCTCAAATAAAAACATTGACTATGCAATTCAGAAAATTGATGAGGTAAATGAATTTCTTTGTCAGGGAACTGATGAAAAGTTTGCATTTGAAGATATTGTAAACAGGCTTAAGGAAATTGTAGATGAGGGATAGGTGAAGTATGGCTGGTTTCACATATAAAATGCAGAATATTCTGGATATTAAGTATAAGCTTGAAACACAGGCAAAAACAGCCTATGCTGATGCAAACCATAAATTAACAGAAGAGGAACTTAAGTTAAAGAGCATTTTTGACGATATTAATAAATATGAAGACGAGATTCGTGAGATATATGCGGACAAGTTTGATATTAATCGATTGAGATGGTGCTCTGAGGCTATAGAATATAAAAAAGAAGAGGCTAAAAAACAGGAAAAGGCAATAGAAAAAGCTAAGAGAAATGTTGAGTTAGCCCGAATTAAGCTCAATGAGATGATGGTTGAAAGAAAGACCCATGAAAAATTAAAGGAAAGAGCTTTCGAAGAATTTAAACATGAGATGGCTGATCAGGAAAAGAGAGAGGTTGATGAGTTAGTCAGCTTCAAATTTAATAAATCAGAGTAGCAGGTGAAAGAGATGGCGAAAAATAAAGATTTGCAGAACAATAATCTGAATGACATATTGAATGGTGATTTGGGAGCAGGTGGAATGCCTACTGTTGAGACAAAGGAAAATAAACCATTATCTGTTTTTATCACGATTTTGATAATAGTAATCTGGTTAGGGATTTTTCTTGCACTCATAAAATTAGATGTAGGTGGCTTTGGAAGCAAGGTGCTTTATCCGGTACTTAAGGATGTTCCGGTTATAAATAAGATTTTACCGGATGTTAAGGACAAGGAAAAGCTTGAGGACATTCCATATAAAAGTATTGCTGAATGTGCTTCCTACATAAAAGAGCTTGAAAATGAGATAGCCGGCTATCAGCAGTCGATTAGCGAAAAAGATTCGGAGATAGCAGATTTGCAGGCGGAAGCAAAGAGACTTAAACAGTTTGAGGATAATCAGAAGACTTTTGAAGAGGAAAAGGCTAAATACTACGAAGAAGTAGTGTTTGGGGAAAAGGCTGTGGATGCTGAAAATTATATAGAGTATTATCGTTCAATTGATCCTGAAAATGCAGAACTGCTTTACCAGAGAGCAATAGAAAAATATGCATATGATGAGCAGGTCAAGGCAAGAGCAAAATATTACAGTTCTATGAAGCCTGATAAGGCGGCAGCTATTTTCTGTGAAATGACAGGAGATTTAGATATAGTTGTAGCTCTTCTTAATTCCATGGATGCCAAATCCAGCGGCGCCATAATTGGAGCAATGGCAGATATTGATTCAGTATTTGCGGCAAAAGTTACAAAGAAATTAATGCCTTAGCATTAATTATAAATATCACGAGAGAAAGGAGGAGAGAAATGGTAAGTGCAAGTGTTTCAAATACTTTTTTCAGTAATGCAGAGACCAGCGCAAAGACTTCTGTGAAGGAAAAAAAGGGAAACGTTTCTTCGGATTTTAACAAATTATTTGAAAATCAAAATATGAAAGAGACTTCTGTAAACAAAGATAGCATTAAGAATGATTTTAAAAGTAACGAAATGCAAGTTAATGCGTCAAAAAATGACAAAATGAAAGAAATTATTCATAAATCTTTTTCCGAAAAAGAGACTGCAAAAGAGAGTGATATTGCAGATAATACAGAAATCACACAGGAAGCAATTGTTTCGGCAATGGAGAATATTATTTCTGAAATAGTTGATTTGATTTGTGATGTTTTGGATGTTTCAAAGGAAGAAGTTGTTGATGCGATTAACGATATGGGAATCAAAGACCTTGAGTTGTTAAGCAATGCTTCTGTAAATGAACTTATCTGCAAGATATCAGGTAAAGAAAATATTATGGAAATTCTTACGGATGGAATGTTGTCAGAGGGTGTGAAAGAAATTAATGAGAGAATCACACAGTTTATAGATGAATTGGAAACAAGATTTGATATGGATTTTGAGACAATTGTTAAAGAATTGCCTGAAAAATTTATTTTTGAAAAAGATGAGAATGGAAATGTCGAGAGAAATGTCGAAAACAAAGCAGAGGTTGTAAAAAATGAAAGTCAGCTGCAGGAAGTAAAAAATCAGGTTGAATCGTCAGAAGAAAAAACTGCTGATGAAAAAACACTGGTCGGGGAAGTCCGTGATGATACTGAAAACAACAGAGAGTTTTCGAGTGGTTCTGAAAAAAAAGATTTTGAAATGAACAAAGATACGTCGATTATTGAGAATAATCAAAAAAAAGAAAAGACGGATGTGTCCCGGGAAATTCTATCTAATGTTTTTGAAAATGTCAAAGAAGTGGTTTCGGAATCCTTGGATGTTGAGACTGATGATATCAGCAGCAAGATTATCAAGCAGATTACCGATGAGATTCATTTACTTTCAAAAGAAAACAGCACTGCATTGGAAATTCAGCTGGAGCCTGAAAGACTCGGCAAGGTTTCACTCACTGTAGCATCAAAAGCAGGAACTGTCACAGCACAGCTGGTTGTCCAGAATGAAATATCCAAAGAGGCAATCGAAAGCAGAATTTCTGAACTCAGAGAAAGCCTTGATAAACAGGGAATAAAAGTTGATGCTATCGAAGTCACATTAGCCAGTAAGGAATTTGAACAGAACCTTGATAAAGGTAATAATGCGGGTGAACAGAATGAACAAAAGAAGCAGAGACATATTTCAAAGAGTGATTTGGATGAAGTGAATGGAATCACAGGTGAAAAGGAAGAAAGTATTGTAGAAGATGTGATGAAACAAATGGGAAATACAGTTAGTTATACGGCTTAGAAAGGAGGAAAAGATGGGTTCGGTTGCTAATATTGTTAATGGACAGGTTGTGGCTGAAACTACACCTACAAACAATAAGACAGAAAAAATTGGTACGGATTCTTTGGGTAAGGATGCTTTTATGACACTTCTAGTGACACAGATGCAGAATCAGGATCCATTAAATCCATCTACAGATACGGAGTTTATCGGCCAGCTTGCACAGTTTTCCAGTCTCGAACAGATGGAAAATCTTAACAGTACACTGGCTAACCAGAATGCATTTTCGCTGGTTGGTAAAAATGTAATTATTAATGTTCCGACAGCAGATGGAACAGGTGGAACGGTAGCTGGATATGTGCAGTATGTTGAGATAAAGGATGGAAAAGCTTACCTTGCGGTTAATGAACAGACATATCCTGTTGATGATTTAAATACAATCATTGATGACAAATATCTTGATGCAATATTAAGAGAAGAACAGGAGAAGGAACAACAGGAAACAGAATAGCCTGAACCAGAGCAGAAGGAAACGGAACAGGTATAGAAAATGCGATGCTATCAATTGAAATGGATGTCAATTGAAGGGAGAGATTTTTTTGAATATTAATGGAAATTATTCATCAATAGAGCAGATTACTGCTACATATCTGAATAATCAGCCCCAGACAAAAGTGTCAAATGATGATGCTAAAATTTCCTTTGAAGAAATATTCAGACAGAAAAGTGCTCCGAAATTAAAATTTTCAAAGCATGCCGGGGCAAGACTTGAAGAGAGAAATATTTCTTTGACAGACGAACAGATGGAACGTCTGGAGAGTGCTACCGAAAGAGCAGGAAAGAAGGGTATCAGGGATTCGCTGATGCTGATGGATAACATGGCTTTTATTGTTAATGTGAAAAGTAGCACGGTGATTACAGCTATGGACAGAGCAGAAACGAAAGATAATATATTTACAAACATTGACGGTGCGGTTATTGCATAGGCTGGACCTTTTGGAAGCCGGGTTTTTGAATGACAGATAAAACCACATAGCTCGCCGTAATATTAAAATTGGAGGTCGTTTAATTATGATGAGATCATTGTATTCTGGTGTTTCGGGACTAAAAGTACACCAGACAAAAATGGACGTAATTGGTAACAATATTTCCAACGTTAACACTGTTGGATTTAAGGCATCGAGAGTAACATTCAGCGAATTGTTTTATCAGACTACACAGAGTGCCACAGGACCAAATTCAGAGACGAATACTGGTGGTCAGAATGCAAAACAGATAGGTCTTGGTGCATCGCTGGCATCTATTGGTGTTGATGTTACTTCAGAAGGTGGTACACAGTCAACAAATAGACCATTTGACTTAAAGATTAACGGAAATAGCTTTTTTATAGTAGAGAGTAATGGATCTACATATTTTACAAAGGCAGGTAATTTCTGCACAGATGAATCAGGAAATCTTGTTACAGATACAGGTGCTTATGTTATGGGATATGTGGCGGATGCTCCGGGTCAGCCTTTACAGACAGACCAGTTAAGACCTATTTCGGTATATGCTTCCAAGTATACAAATACAGAGCCTCAGGCAACTGAGAATGCACATTTCTTAGGTAATATCAATAAGGAAGATTCAAACTTTGCTGCAGGACTTCCGGTTACAAGAAATATATACCTTTATGATAATCTTGGATATCAGTACGGTATTCAGGTTCAGATTACAAAGGTATCCAATACAGAGTACAGTGTTGAAGCCGCCGGAGTATATGCGGGAACAAAGCTTTTGGATGATATTACGGCTTCGATGTCGGGAACACTGACATTTGATGAGGCAACAGGTAAGCTCACAAACAGCACGATAATGGATTTGAGTATCACGGGAAGTGATTCCTTTACGATTGATCCAATCAAGGTAGATTTCAGCAAAGTTACCTGCTATGGTACAGAAACCACCATCGATAGTGCAAGAGGAAACTATGATGGAGAGGGAACTGGTAAAAAAGTAGGTGTAATGACAACTGTAGGTATTGATGCATCAGGAAATATAGTTGCTGCCTATGATAACGGTGACAATGAAATTATCGGACAGATTGCGGTTGCAAGCTTTTCAAACCCGGCTGGTCTCCAGAAAGTTGGAGAGAATATGTTTGCCGCAACATTGAACTCAGGAGAGTTTAATGGACTTGGCTCGGATATCAATTCAACAGGTGGAACATTTTCGGCAGGTGTTTTAGAGATGTCAAACGTAGATCTTTCTACAGAGTTTACAGATATGATTGTTACTCAGAGAGGATTTCAGGCTAACTCAAGAGTAATTACAACATCAGACAGTATGATTGAGGAATTATTGAGTTTAAAGAGATAATAAATAAAAGGCTGTCGCAATATTTTTGCATATTTGCGGCAGCTTTTTGATGTGATACCGCAAATATGTGAGGTGTAAAATATGATTGATGTAACCAGATTAAACGGAAAGCTTCTGACAATAAACAGTGAGCTGATATTATTTATAGAAGAAACTCCAGACACGGTGATTACTTTCACGAATGGTGCGAAGATAGTTGTTAGAGAAGAGTCGGAAGAAATAAAGGCTAAAATATTGGAGTACAAAAGAAGTGTTTTGGGAAATTTGTAGAAAATAACTAAATCTTTGGCACTTCATTAAAAAAAATAAAAAAAGTGACAAAAAAAGTCACAAAGTATTTGGCGAAATGTAATTTTTATGGTAGAATATTATCTAGTATAATTGTGTCAATATGACAATGATATAGATTTAGGTGGTGACATAGATGGATTTAGCTACATTAGTCGGTTTGGTTGTTTGTGCCGGCATGGTAATAATGGGTATTGTAACCGGTGACGAAGGGGTTGCAGCACTAGGAAATTTCGTAGATGGAAAATCGGTTTTGATTACAATTGGCGGTTCTTTCTTCAGTGTTATGGTTTTTTATTCCATAAAGGATTATTTAAATGCACTTAAGGCATTTAAGATTGCTTTAAAGGCTCCGTCAAACAAAGACACAGAAACTATTAAGAATATTATTGAATTATCAAACATTGCCAGAAAAGAGGGACTGCTTGCCCTTGAAGAAGCGGCAAATAATTTGGAAGACCAATATTTGAAAAAGGGAATTCTTCTTGTTGTGGATGGTACTGATCCAGAGTTGGTTCGCGCGATTATGGAGACAGATATGATGTGCATTGAAGCCAGACACAAAAAGGTTATAGGCTTTTATGAAACTCTTGCATCCATGGGTCCTGCCTGGGGTATGATTGGTACATTGATTGGTCTTATTAATATGTTGAGAAATCTTAGTGATATTGCCAGTGTTGGACCTAATATGTCCGTAGCACTTATTACTACGTTATACGGTTCTTTGTTGGCAAACTGGATAGCTACTCCTATTGCGGGTAAGTTAAAATATAACAATGATTTGGAAATTACACTTAAAGAGGTTACTATAGAAGGACTTTTATCTATTCAGGCTGGTGAAAATCCAAGAGTAATTGAAGAAAAATTGAAATCATTCCTTTCGCCTGAGCAGAGAAACAGCTTAGGTGATGCAGGTGAACCTGGAGGTGAATAAAATTGGCCAGAAAAAGAGTAGAAGAGCAACCGGCAGGTTCTCCGGCATGGATGGCCACCTTTAGTGATTTGATGAATCTTTTGTTGTGCTTTTTCGTTTTGCTTTTTGCAATGTCAAATATCGATGAAGATAAATTCGAAGAGCTTGTAGCTTCTTTGTCAGCCAGTTTTGGTGTTTTGGATGGAGGTTCAACCTCTGTTATAGAAGGAACACTTATATCAGCAGGCGTTGATAACTTAAACGAGCTGGATGAATATTATGAGAGTATTGGACTTAATGATGAGGGACAGGAAGAAGCGGTTGACGAGGATATATATGAATATGCCGGTGAACAGCTTATGGAAGTAGTTAAAGATAAGGCTGCGGAAGCATCAGAACAGATGGCGGAAGAAATTAAACAGATGGCACAGGAACAGGAGATTGCTGACAGACTGGATATAGATTTTAATTCGCAATATGTTACTCTCACACTGAATGGTGCTTTGCTTTTTGATTCTGCAAAAGCAGAAATAAGACAGGAGTCTATCAGTCTTGTTGACAGAGTGGGAAATATTTTGCAATATTATTCCGGAAATCTTGTGGAAATAACAGGATATACGGATAACATTCCTTTGATTGGCGACCCCAAGTATGATGATAACTGGGATTTGTCTACAGCGAGAGCGAAGACTGTTCTTAAGTATCTTGTTGAGAAAAAGGGAATGAAGCTTGATAAATTAAAATCTTCAGGAAGAGGAGAAAATGACCCCATAGCTCCTAATGATACGGCAGAGGGTCGTGCACAGAACAGAAGAGTAGAGATTAAAATATACAACGAATATAGTTTGGAATAATTTTTTGGAGGAAAAGGCATTGAAGAAAAGTTTACTTGATATAATTACTCTGGTTTTAGTAATTACAAATACAATACTTACTATTATTATGGTATTTGTTATTGTACCATCAATGCAGGATTCTAACAGGATTGTAAAAAAGGTGGCTCAGGCCATAAATCTCGAGTTAGATACTAAGGAAAACATTGACTTATCTAATGTTCCGTTGGAAGATTGTGAGACATTTGATTTGGAAACAAAACTTACAATTTCCCTGAAAAAAGGTTCTGATGGAAAAGACCGTTATGCTGTTATTTATCCTACATTGCTTTTATACAAGGAAAGCGCAAATTATTCGAAGAATATGGATACATTGAAAGAGAAGAAATCTCTTGCAACACAGCATATTCAGGAAGTTGTGCAGAAATATACAGCAAATGAGCTTCAGACAAATCCTGATGCGGTAAGAGCAGAAGCATTAAAGGATTTACAGGGTATATTTGGAGATGATTTTATTGTTCAGGTTGTATTTGGTACAACTACCATACAGTAAAATTTAAATAGATTTAGAAACTGTGAGGTGAAGATGCGTGAGTGAAGTATTATCTCAGAGTGAGATAGACGATCTTCTGAAAGCGCTTAGCTCAGGTGAACTTGATGTTGATGAATACACCAGTTCAAATGAAGCACAGGTAAAAAATTACGATTTCGCCAGACCGGCAAAATTCTCAAAAGAACATCTTCGTACATTGGAGATTATCTTTGAACATTATGGAAGATTATTATATACGAACCTGCCAGCATATTTAAGAAAAAATGTTCAGGTTGAAGTGATGAATTCCGAGGCAGTTGCATATTCAGAATTTGCTAATGCATTGTCAAATCCGGTTTTATTGGGTATTATTGATTTTTCACCATTAAATGGTAATGCAGTAATGGATTTTGCACCTGCTTTAGGGTACGCCATAATTGATCGTCTTTTGGGAGGAACAGGTGCCACCATGGAGAAGAAAAGAGACTTTTCAGAAATTGAGTTGACAATTTTGGAAAGGATTATTTCCATATGTATTGATTTACTTAGAGAGCCATGGCAGAATGTTGTTGAGTTAAGGCCAAGATTGGAAAAAATAGAGACTAATTCCCAGTTCGCACAGATTATTTCACCAAGTGAAATGATTGCCATTGTGACTTTGAATTTGAAAATTGGGGATGTAGAAGGATTAATGAATATTTGCCTGCCGTATATTACTCTTGAACCTGTAATGGACAAGCTGAATACAAAATACTGGTATTCGACCATGCAGGATAAACAGGAGTCTGTATACGAGGAACAAATAGAAAGCCTTATTGCAAATGCGGTTATTCCACTTAAGGCTGTGTTGGGTACAAGTTCAATTACAGTCAGTGATTTTGCTAATTTGCAAAAAGGTGATATAATAAAATTAGACTCAGGGATTGAGGATGAGCTTACGGTGTATGTGGGCAATATCGGAAAGTTTAAAGCTTTACCGGGCTCGGCACAGGATAATTATGCCGTAAGAGTTACATCAATAATCAGGGAGGAGTAAGACAGATGGATGGAATGCTATCGCAGGAAGAAATAAATGCGTTGTTGAGCGGCATGGGTTCTGATGATGATACAGAAGATAATTTTTCTGGTGCCGCTGCTTCAGAGGACTTTCTTACAGATATTGAAAAAGATACTGTGGGAGAAATATCAAATATAAGTATGGGCACGGCAGCCACCACATTGTCTTCATTAGTAAATCAGAAGGTAAACATCAGTATACCTGTTGTTACATATTCTGAATGGGACGATTTGGTTAGGAGCTATGGTAGACCGTGTGTATTTTTGCAAATTCAGTATAGAGAAGGTCTGGATGGAAACAACATATTAATATTACAGGAAAATGATGTTAAGATAATTGCCGATTTAATGATGGGCGGTGATGGAAGTAACACAGATGTGGAGTTAGGTGAGCTTCATTTAAGTGCTATTTGTGAGGCGATGAATCAGATGATGGGTTCAGCGTCAACATCTCTTTCGTCTATGTTAAATATGAAGATTGATATTAGTCCACCTACAGCAAGTCTCATAGACTTGAATGACAGGCTGGATGAGAAGGAAATTTCAGAATTCCTATCGAAAGGTTTTGTGCGAAATTCTTTCAGATTGACAATCGGTGATTTGGTTGACAGCGAGATAATGCAGCTGTTCCCAGTGGAATTTGCAAGAAATCTTTGTGCAAGATTTCTTGCAAGTCCTACAGATGAACCGGCGAAGCCAGAACCGACACAAGAAAAAGCACAGGAACCGGCACCGGCACCTATGGGACAGAATATGTCACAGAATGGCTCTAATATGGGGATGGGTCAGGAACCACAGATGAATATGGGACAGATGCCATATGGAATGCCGGGAGGATATCCGCCACCAAATATGATGGGATACCCTGGAATGCCATATATGGGAATGCCGTATATGGGACAAATGCCACCGCAACAGCCCGGACAGGAAGTAAATGTTCAGCAAGCACAGTTCCAGTCGTTTTCAAATGACCTCGCCAGTGTCACACAAAAGGAAAACATAAATCTTATTATGGATGTTCCTTTGGAGGTTTCTGTAGAACTTGGAAGGACAAGTAAATCCATACAGGAAATATTGGAGTTTGCACCTGGTACAATCATTGAGCTTGATAAGATTGCAGGTGAACCTATAGACGTTCTGGTTAACGGACGTTATGTAGCAAAAGGTGAAGTTGTTGTAATTGAAGAGAGTTTCGGTATACGTGTAACTGAAATTATAAAATAATTTGTATGATAGGAGAGATTTGAGATGGCAAAAAATATTATGATATGTGATGATGCAGCATTTATGAGAATGATGATTAAGGACATTCTTACAAAGAATGGTTACAACGTTGCAGCTGAGGCAGAAAATGGTGCCAAAGCAGTTGAAAAATATAATGAAGTTAAGCCGGATCTTGTAATGATGGATATAACAATGCCAGAAATGGATGGAATTCAGGCATTAAAGAAAATTAAGGAAATGGATCCGGGTGCAACAGTAATTATGTGTTCTGCCATGGGTCAGCAGGCAATGGTTATTGAATCAATCCAGTCAGGTGCAAAGGACTTTATAGTAAAGCCATTCCAGGCAGATCGTGTTATCGAAGCAGTGAAGAAAGCTGTAGGCTAATATGAATATTTTTGCGGCGACAAGACTTAATAGTGTTGTACAGTTTATTACATTGCTGATTGTATTTATTTTTGTATTAGCCCTTACATATTTTACAACAAGATTCATTGGCAGTTACCAGAAGAATTTAGGCGTAAATTCAAATTTCAAAGTAATTGACGGATACAGGATATCTAATACGAAATATATTCAGATAATTCAGGTAGGAAAGAAGTATCTTGTAATAGCAGTTAGTAAAGACAATGTTGAGCTATTAACTGAACTTACGGAAGATGAAATTTTTTTCAGGGAAGTTTCTGAAGATGCCAAGGAACCTTTCGAAAAGATTTTTGAGAAGGTAAAAAGCAAAACAAAAAATATTAAAAGAAAATAGCAGTGTTATAAAGGATAAAATGAGGAAAAAACAATGATAAAGACAAAACAGTGTGGTAAAACACTTAAAAGAATGTTTAAACTTCTCTGTTTGATAGTAATTGTATGTAACCTTGTGATTTATAATAGTAAAATTGTAAATGCCACTCCTACAGGGGAAGGTTCCTCTGTAGTGAGTGATACGGATAATAACTCCGGAAATATTTTAGGAATAAATATTTCCACCACTGATGAAGGGGGATTATCGGGAGCACTGCAGATAATGCTGGTGTTGACCGTAATCGCCCTTTGTCCGTCAATACTAATTATGCTCACTTCATTTACAAGAATTATTATTGTGCTGCATTTTACCCGTTCGGCATTAAATACGCAGACGGCGCCACCTAACCAGGTTTTGATTGGACTGGCACTGTTCCTTACATTTTTTATAATGGCACCGGTATTTAATGAAATAAATGACAAGGCGATTCAGCCGTTGAACAGAGGTGAAATTACACAGGAGGAAGCATATAAGGAAGGCATGAAGCCTTTGAGAGAGTTTATGTTTAATCAGGTGAAAGACGAGGATTTGGATGCCATGTCATCCATAGCAGGTCTTGAAAATGTTTCATCGAGGGATGAAATTCCAAACAGAGTATTGATTCCCAGCTTTATATTGAGTGAACTTAGGATTGCTTTCTGGATTGGATTTTTGATATATATTCCATTTTTGGTAATTGATATGGTGGTTGCGTCTACCCTTATGTCAATGGGTATGATGATGCTTCCTCCGACAACCATATCCATGCCGTTCAAAATATTATTATTTGTATTGGCAGACGGTTGGAATCTAATTATAGTAAATCTTGTGAAAACTTTTGTGACTTAGGGTAGATGGAGTGTGATATAAATGACAGAAAGCGAAGTAATGAATATTGCCAGCGATGCGATTTGGACAATTATTATATCAGCAGGTCCACTGCTATTGGTGTCGTTAGTAATTGGTCTTTTGGTAAGTATATTCCAGACAGTTACATCCATTCAGGAGCAGACCCTTACCTTTATTCCAAAGCTTTTAGGGATATTTTTGACAATAATGCTGCTGGGTTCATTTATTTTGAACAATATTGTTACATTTATGACTAATCTGTGGTCCAGCTTTGGAGATTTTGTTTTATGATGGAAATAACTTTTAGTCAGAATACAATTGAATATCTGCTGCTTATATTGGTCAGGGTGGCATCCTTTGTTTATGCTGCTCCCTTTTTTAGTCATAGATCCTTTCCGGCCAGAGTGAAAATGGCGTTTAGTTTGTGGCTGACAGTCGTTTTGTTTTACTCGATGCCTGAAGCAAACGTAGAATATGCCACAGTAATAGATTACGCGGCCATAATTATCAAGGAATCGATTGTCGGCTTAATGATAGGTTTTTCAGCTTACATATGCAGTACGATAGTAGCGTTTTCAGGTAAAATCATGGATATGGAGATAGGTCTTTCGATGGCTCAGATATTTGATCCGTCAACAAATACCCAATCGGGTTTGACAGGAAGCCTGTATTCATATCTCATAATGCTTTTATTGGTTGTAAGCAATATGCAGATATTTCTTTTGAATGCATTAGTTGATTCATATTCAGTTATACCGATTAACGGGATGAAAATTAATTTTTCAATGTATCCTACAGTAATAGGTTTTATAACAGACTACTTTTTGGTTGGTTTCAGGATTGCCCTTCCGATATTTGCATGCATATTGATGTTAAACTGTGTGTTGGGAGTAATGGCGAAAGTTGCTCCGCAGATGAATATGTTTGCGGTAGGTATTCAGCTAAAGATTACAGTGGGATTGTTTGTTATGTTCATAACTGTATCGGCCATTCCGATATTGGCAAATTTCTTATTTGAACATATGCAGGGAATGGTTGAACAGATTATGAGAGGAATGATGTAGTTGGAAAAACAGAAATATTTCTTAAAATATAATTTGCAGTTCTTTGCAAAGGATGGTCCGGGTGGTGAAAAAACAGAGCCTGCCACAGCCAAAAAACTCAGTGATGCCAGAAAAGAAGGTAACGTTGCAAAAAGCAAGGATATTGTATCGGCGGCTATGCTGATTGTGTGTTTTGTTACACTTAAAGTAACAATAGGTGGTATCGGTGAAAGAATCCAGGGCGTCTATCGTTCCACGTATACTATGATATCGACTTTGGGACGGTCAGGGGAAATAAATTATAATACTTGTACATTACTTTTAAGAGATATGATAATTGATGGATGGATTGGGGCACTGCCAATATTTGCGGCAGCTCTTATCATTGCATTTGTCGGTGATTTGGTACAGGTAAAATGGAAAATAACAGGAAAACCCATGATGCCAAAGCTCAGCAAGCTAAATCCTTTGAAGGGATTCAAGAAGATATTCTCGATGCAATCCCTTGTTAATTTGTTAAAATCCATTTTATTAGTTGTTATAATACTATTTATGGTTTTTCAGGAAGTAAAAGACAAAAAAGGAGTTCTGTTAAACCTATACAATGTTTCATTAGATGGAGCACTTGGAATCATCGGAGATATTGTTTTTGACCTGGCGATTAAAATAAGTGTCATTTATGTTATAATCGGTGTTCTTGATTATATGTTTCAAAAACATAAGTTTAAAGAAGATATGAAGATGACAAAGCAAGAGGTTAAGGATGAGTTTAAGCAGAGTGAGGGTGACCCGAAGATAAAAGGCCAGATCAGAAGAAGAATGCAGGAGGCATCCATGCGGCGTATGATGCAGCAGCTGCCTGAGGCAGATGTGGTTATCACGAACCCGACACATTTTGCAGTGGCTCTAAAGTATGAAGCTGGAGTTACCGCTGCCCCCATTGTAATTGCGAAGGGTGCAGATTATCTCGCACAGAAAATCAAGGAAAAAGCAAGAGAAAATGAGATAGAGATTGTGGAAAATAAGCCATTAGCGAGGGCTTTGTATTCCAGTGTGGACATTGGACAGGAAATACCGGAGGAGCTTTATCAGGCGGTGGCAGAGGTACTTGCGTATGTATACAATCTGAAGGCCGAAACATAGAGAAAAAAATAAGTAAGATAAATAAGTAAGATAAATAAGTAAGATAAATTAGTAAGATAGAAAATGTTTCAATAAACTGATTGATGATATAAATAAATTCAGATAGAAAAGGAGGCGAAACAGACATGAAAAAAACAGATTTAGGTGTTGGATTATATCTTCTGGCAGCAATTGTATTTATGATTATTTCAATACCTTCAGATTTATTGGATGTGCTTCTGGCTGTTAATATGTTTGTTTCGATGGTAATCCTTTTTAATTCATTTTTTGCAAAAGAACCCTTGGATATGTCATCGTTTCCAACAATACTTTTGCTCACAACAGTTTTCAGAATATCACTTAATATTTCTTCCACAAAACTGATTTTAAAAACCGGAAATCCCGGAAAGGTGGTAACAACCTTTGGTCAGTTTGTGGGAAGAGGGGATCCTATTATAGGTATCATTATATTCATTATTTTGCTGATTGTGCAGTTTATGGTTATCAATAAGGGTTCTGAGCGTGTGGCTGAGGTAACGGCCAGATTCACGCTTGATGCTATGCCGGGTAAACAGATGGCTATTGATGCCGACTTAAATACCGGGGCAATTACTGATAAGGAAGCTAAGGAAAGACGTGAAAAGATTGCACAGGAATCTGCTTTCTTTGGTTCCATGGATGGTGCTGTTAAGTACGTAAAGGGAGATGCCACAGCCGGACTCGTAATTACCTGTATAAATATAGTTGGAGGTATCATCATGGGTATGTTAAGGGGAGGCATGGCAGCAGGCGAGGCCTTTGATTATTATACAATCATTACCATTGGTGATGGCCTTGTAAGCTCCATTCCGTCGCTTATGATTTCACTGGCAACAGGTATTCTTGTAACTAAAACAGGAAGCACGGAAGACTTGGGTGGGACAATTTTCAGCCAGCTCTTTACCACCTCAAAGGTATTATATTATGTTGGTGGTGCGTTGGCATTTCTAGGTGTGTTTACACCGCTTCCATGGTTTATTTTTGTTCCATTTGGTATTGCGGCAATTCTTCTTGGAAACAGGATGAAGGAGGAAACAAAGCTTGCCGAGGTAGAGAGTCAGGTGGATGAAGCAGAAGCTGAGGCTGAGGAAATCAGACGGCCGGAAAATGTTAATTCGCTTTTACAGGTTGATCCGATAGAGTTGGAATTTGGTTATGGTATTATTCCACTGGCAGATGTAAACCAGGGAGGGGATCTTATTGACCGAGTTGTAATGATTAGAAGGCAGATAGCCCTTGAGCTGGGAGCAGTGGTGCCTATCATTCGTCTGAGAGATAATATTCAATTAAATCCAAATCAGTATATTATTAAAATAAAGGGTATTCAGGTAAGTGAAGGTGAAATATTATTTGACCACTACATGGCGATGAACCCGGGGTATGTAGAAGAGGAAATCAGCGGTATTCCTACCTTTGAACCTTCATTCCATTTGCCGGCATTGTGGATTACTGAGAGACAGAGAGAAAGAGCGGAAACTTTGGGATATACTGTTGTAGATCCTCCATCCATTATAGCGACACATCTTACAGAGGTTGTGAGAACCCACATTGATGAATTGCTTACAAGACAGGATGTTCAGAATCTTATTAACAATATTAAGGATACAAATCAGACTTTGGTGGAAGAGCTTGTTCCAAAGCTTTTAAATATCGGCGAGATTCAGAAGGTGCTTCAGAATCTTTTGAAGGAAGGAGTTTCCATAAGAGACCTGCTTACAATACTTGAAACGCTGGCAGACCATGCGGCGGTTACAAGGGATACAGATGTATTGACGGAATATGTAAGACAGAGCTTAAAACGAGCCATTTCAAATAAGTTTTTTGCACCAAATGAGGCGACTACCGTAGTGACTCTTGACCCGGAAGTTGAACAGGAAATAATGGCTTCAATTAAGCAGTCAGAACAGGGGGCATACATTACTTTGGAGCCTGAAAAGACCAGAAGGTTAATTAAGGCAACAGAGGAAGAAATTGATAAGCTTGAGAAAATGGGTAAGCCTGGAATTGTTGTCACATCTCCGATTGTGAGAATGTATTATAAGAGAATTACTCAGGATTACTTTAAGGATTTGGTTGTGGTTTCGTATAACGAAATTGAATCAAACATAGAATTACAGTCAGTAGGGATGGTGAGCATATAAATGATAATCAAAAAATTTACCGCCGGGACAGAGCAGGAAGCGGTTATGATGGCAAAGGAAGAAATGGGAAGCAATGCGGTAGTATTAAATATAAAAACTACAAAGCAGAGAGGCTTTAAAAGATTATTTAAAAAAGACATAGTTGAAGTTACCGCGGCATTGGAGGAAAAGACAACCTCATCAATTCCTGTAAATAAGATAAATGTGGCTGTAAGTGAGAATACCGGTGGAAATATTTTGCAGGAGGAGAAAAAGCCTACTGCAATTGAGGAGAAACTTGACAATTTGCAGTCAATACTTGAGTCAAGAATAGCTGAAAAGCAGGTGGCGACAGAGGAAAAAGAGATACCGCAGAAGGAAAAAAATGCAAATTTTACTTTCATTCAGCTTATTTATAATCAGTTACTGGATAGTGAGGTTGAAGAAAAATACATAAACCAGATAGTTTCAGAGATTGAGTCATCACTGAAAAAAGAGAGCAATCTGGATTCGATTTTAGCTTCAGTTTACCAGAAGATTATTCTTAAAATTGGTAGTCCAAAGGTGGTTGAGGCAAGTGAAAAAAATCCTGAGATAAACTTCTTTGTAGGTCCCACAGGTGTTGGAAAAACTACAACGATTGCCAAAATTGCATCAGAATTTAAACTCGACAGGGGCGCAAAGGTTGCCATGATTACTTCTGATACATACAGAATTGCAGCAGTTGAGCAGCTTAGGACATATGCTAATATCCTTGATATACCACTTAAGGTGGTGTATACAATAGATGAATTAAATGATGCAATGGAATCCTTTAAGGATTATGACCTTGTTTTGGTAGATACTGCAGGTAGATCACATAAAAACAAAGAGCAGTGCATGGAGATGATGCATTTTGTTAATGACTCTGTCATTCCGGAGAGATTTACAAAAAATGTTTTTCTTGTTGTAAGTGCGGCCACAAAATACAAGGATTTGATAAGCATTGTTGATGTATATAATGAAATTGGAAAGTACAATATAATTTTCACAAAATTAGATGAAACATCTGAATTGGGTAATATTTTAAATATTAAGCTGAGAACAGGTGCGGATCTGTCATACATAACAAGTGGACAGATGGTACCTGATGATATAAACATTATTGACACCCAGAAACTTGCAAAGAATCTTTTGGGAGGTGGTAAATAATGGATCAGGCACAAAACTTAAGAAATATCGTTAAGATGGCACCACAGAAGGAAGAGGAAAAGAAGGCCAGGGTTATCACTGTTACAAGTGGTAAAGGGGGCGTCGGAAAGACAAGTACTGCCATAAACCTGGCTATCCAGTTCAGGCTTCAGGGAAAGAGCGTAATTATTTTTGATGCGGATTTTGGATTAGCAAATATAGAAGTAATGTTTGGAGCAATTCCGAAGTACAACCTTTCAGATTTGGTATTCAGGGGAAAAAATCTCAAAGACATAATTGTGAAGGGGCCAATGGATATAGGTTTTGTTTCTGGAGGATCGGGAATTACCAGTTTTAGCAATCTGTCAAAGGATCAAATTATGTATCTTGTGTACAAAATAAAAGAGCTTGAGAGTATGACGGATATTCTAATTATTGATACAGGAGCGGGAATATCAGATTCGGTATTGGACTTTGTGGTTATCAGCAATGAGGTGGTTCTTGTGATGACACCAGAGCCCACATCGATGACAGATTCTTATTCACTTTTAAAAGCCCTTAGCAGGCATGGTGATTTTAAAAATGATGCCACAAATGTTAAGATTATGACAAATAAGGTTTCGTCTTATGAAGAGGGTGTGAATCTTTACAACAAGATTAATGTAGTAGTTAGCAAATTCTTGAATATGAATATAGAATTCTTGGGAATTGTTGAGGAGGACGAATATATGTCAAAAGCAATTATTCAGCAGAAACCAATATCTATTGTATTCCCAAATTCAAAGGGAGCAAAATCGTTCCAAAAAATAGCCGGGAATCTTTTGGATATTAAGACACCAGAGCAGGATGAAGAAAAAGGTCTTATGTATATGTTTTTGAAGAAATTCAGAAAAAATAAGGGAGGAGGTGCATAACAATGATCAGCAAGGTATTGTCTTTGGGGGACAGACTTGAAATAACCAAGCCTGTCAGTGGAGAAAAGAAGAAGGAGCTTATAGAGCAGAATTCTATTTATGCAAAGCCGCTGGTTAGTCAGATTTATGACATAATTGATGATACCCAGTTGAGAATTGCTATGCCTATAGTAGAAGGAAGAGTAATTCCGCTGCCTGAAAATGCAAGGTTTGATGTATGTTTTTTTGCTACAGGGGGCTTGTACAAAAGCAAATTTGTTGTTACCAACAGATATAAGGAAAATGGCTTATTTATTTTAGTCATTGAGCTTGTGCAGGAGCTTAGAAAATA
This sequence comes from Lachnospiraceae bacterium, assembly GCA_050309585.1. GTDB lineage: Bacteria > Bacillota > Clostridia > Lachnospirales > Lachnospiraceae > Bovifimicola. The sequence goes on along the minus strand of JBNRML010000154.1, from coordinate 45,111 downwards.
TCAGAGAAGACAGTATTATCGGTTGGAATATACCAGAGAAGTGGAATATTTGGTGGTTGACAAGGAACAGGCAGAGGAGCTTTCAGAGGATGACGGGCTCATTAGGGAAATGCTTGACCACAATGGATTGAAAAAAGGAATTATCGTGGATATAAGTGGTGGAGGAGTGAGGTTTTCATCAAGCGAAAAACTTGAGCCGGGAACAACAATACTTATTAAGCTGGATTTATCAAATAATGATGGTAAAAGTATTTATGGCGTGAAGGCAGAGGTGCTGCGTTCAGAGAAAATGATAAGTAATGACAGGATATTTGAACAGAGAGTGGAATATCTGGAAATTCCAAATAATGCAAGAGAAATAATCATTAAACATATTTTTGAAACAGAGAGACGTATGAGGCAGAGAAATTAATTGTATCTGTAATTTGTTCTGAATAGATACTTGCGCCTGCGGAATGGAGAAGAAATGGATAAATGTAAAATTTTGATAATTGATGATTCTGCACTCATGAGAAGGGTGGTTTCTGATATAATAGCAACAGATGATTTTCTTGAAGTAGTTGATACGGCAGGAGATGGCATACAGGGATTAGACCTGCTTATACGAAACAATGGTAAATATGACATAGTATTACTTGATGTCAATATGCCTAAGATGAACGGTTTGGAAGTACTTAAAAAGGTAAAAAAATACAAACTGAAATGTAAGGTCATTATGGTGAGTACCCTTGTTAAGGAGGGGGCGATGGAGGCCATTCTTGCACTGGAAAACGGTGCCATTGATTTAGTGTTGAAGCCATCAAATACCAGTGGTGAAAATATTGATGATTTTAGGGAAAGACTATTAGAATCAGTAAGGGTAGCGGCTGGCATGAATGGTGCCGATGAAGAGGAAAAAGAAGTTATCGGTGATTTGAAAAATACTCCGGCAAAGAAAAAAAATGGAGAAAAACTAATTGCCCTGGCCTGCTCGACAGGTGGACCAAAATCATTGAAAGAGGTGATACCGAAGCTTCCTAATAATATGGATGCGCCAATGATATTGGTGCAGCATATGCCTGCAGGATTTACAAAATCCCTGTCAGAGAGACTTAATGAATTAAGTGATGTGGAAGTAAAAGAGGCAGAGCAAGGGGATGTCCTTGAAAAGGGAAAGGTTTACATAGCACCGGGTGGAAAACAGATGCGTGTGGCTTATGAATCAGGAAAAGGACATGTTATTGCGTTATCAGATGAGGAACCGAGAGAGGGATTGAGACCATGTGCAAACATTATGTATGAATCCCTGGCAGATTCTAAATATGATGAGATAACCTGTGTGGTTCTGACAGGAATGGGAGCTGATGGCACCATTGGAATAGGAACCTTATCAAAGACAAAAGATGTATATGTGATTAGCCAGGATGCGAAATCCTGTGTGGTTTACGGGATGCCAAGGGCGGTCATAAACGCGGGACTTGCAGATGAGGTACAGCCTTTAGACAAGATTTCCGAAGCAATTATAAAGAACGTGGGGGTGCAAAACGATGGACGTTAGCCAGTATTTAGAGATTTTTATTGATGAAACAAAAGAACATTTACAGAGTCTTAATGAGCAGTTGCTCATTATCGAACAGGAGCCGGAAAACAAGGATACAATTAATGAAATTTTCCGTGCTGCCCATTCATTAAAGGGTATGGCAGGAACAATGGGATATAAGCGTATGCAGAAGCTTACCCACCAGATGGAAAATGTATTCTCAGAGATTAGAAATGATAAGATGAAAGTAAGTCCAAATCTTGTGGATATTTTGTTTCAGTGCCTTGATGCTTTGGAAAGCTATCTTGACAATATTCAGGAAACTTCTGATGAGGGTGACAATGACAATGAGCCTATCTTAAAACAGCTTGAAGCCATTTTAAATGGTGGATCAGCAGCACCGGCAGAAGCACCAGCAGCAGCTCAGGCGGCACCAGAAGCGTCACCAGAAGCGTCACAGGGTGCTGATGACAAGAGAAAGTATAAGAATTTTGTTTTTGCTGATTTTGAAAAACACGCCATTACAGAGGCATTCGAAAAGAAATTGAACGTGTATACAATTACTGTGTATGTTGACGAGTCATGTCTTTTGAAAGCCGCAAGGGCATTTTTGGTATTTAAGAACTTAGAGGCGGTAGGTGAGATTATTAAATCAAATCCGCCTGCACAGGATATAGAAGATGAGAGATTTGATTTTGATTTCAGCATTTGCATTATATCAGATGAATCCCTGGATAAGGTTATTGGCATTATAAAGAATGTATCAGAGATTAAGGATGCAATCGGTGAGAAACTTGAAAGTATTCCGGGAGAAGAAAAGAAGGAAGAGGTTGCCAAGGTTGAGGAGAAGAAAACTATTAAGGCAGAGGAAAAGACAGAACAGGCACCTGCAAAGGCTAAGACGGCAGGAAAACCGGTTGTAAACCGTTCAGTCAGAGTTGATATTGAAAAGCTCGATGTACTTATGAATCTTGTAAGTGAGCTTATTATCGCAAAGAACGGTCTTGTTTCCCAGAGTGTTGCGACACAGGCAACAAATTCCCAGGCCTTCAACGAACAGATAGAGTACCTTGAGCGCGTAACTACAAATCTTCATGAATCGGTTATGAAGGTTCGAATGATGCCTATTGAAACAGTTACACAGAAATTCCCTCGTATGATCAGAGACCTTTGTAAGAAGCTCAACAAGAATATGGAGCTTGTTATGACTGGTGAGGATACAGAGTTGGACCGTACTGTTATTGATGAAATCGGTGATCCATTGATGCATCTGTTACGTAACTCCGCTGACCACGGCCTTGAGTCTCCTGAGGAAAGAATTAAGAAGAATAAGCCCGAGAAAGGAACAATCAGACTTGATGCTTATCAGGATGGTAACAACGTTGTCATTGAGGTTGGGGATGACGGTAATGGTATTGACGTTGAAGCAGTTAGAAATAAAGCCATTGACAAGGGAAGCATTACTCCGGAACAGGCAGCAATGATGTCAGAGAAGGAGGTTATTGACCTCTTATTTAAACCGAGCTTCTCAACAGCCAAGGTTGTATCAGATATATCGGGAAGAGGTGTTGGCCTTGACGTTGTAAAGACAAAAATTGAATCACTTGGTGGTGATATTGAAGTTAAGACAGAGCTTGGAAAGGGAAGTACATTTGTTATCAGACTTCCGCTTACACTTGCTATTATCCAGGCACTTATGGTTGAGCTTGGTGATGAAAAATATGCCATTTCACTTGGAAACATTCATATTATTGAAGATATTCCGGTTTCAGAAATTAAATATGTTCAGTCTAAAGAGGTTGTAAACTTAAGAGGAACAGTTATTCCGTTAATAAGACTTGATCATGTTCTTGATATTGAACAGACAGAGGATGACGAAAGTCTCACAGTGGTTGTTGTTAAAAAGGGAGAAAAGCTTGCCGGTCTGGTTGTTGACAGATTAATCGGACAGCAGGAAATCGTTATCAAGTCATTAGGAAAATATTTAAGCAATGTAAGCAAAATTATAGGCGGTGCCACAATACTCGGTGATGGTGAAGTAGCATTGATCCTTGATGTAAACACATTATTATAATGGGGGTGGCGAAAGATATGGATATCAACAAAATTGAAACAGAATTAGAATCAAAACAGTACATAGTAGTAAATATTGGAGTAGAGCAGTATGGTATTGACATCAGTTATGTGGATAACATTGTAAGAATGCAGAAAATAACAAGAGTTCCAAAGTCATTGCCATATTTTAACGGAGTAATTAATCTTCGTGGTGAAATTGTCCCTGTTATGAGCCTCAGAAAGAGATTTGAGCTTGAGGCAGATACATTTACAGACAAGACAAGAATTATTATTTTAAAACCAGAACAGCAGGAAACCATCGGTATCATTGTTGATATGGTTAAAGAAGTTGTAAATCTTGATAATTCAAAAATTGACAAGATGGTAATTGACACAAAGGACGAACATTCAAAATATCTTGCCGGAATCGGAAAAAATGAAGCAAATAACACATTAATATCATTATTAAACATTAATAATGTAATCGGAGAGGTACAGAATCAGGCACCTCAACAGTAGAAAGTGTGATTGAATGTCAAAGATTGATTTAAATGAGCTCAGCTCAATGCAGTATGATGTTCTTAGGGAATTAGGTAACATCGGGGCAGGAAATGCCACTACGGCCCTTGCGCAAATGATTAATAAACGTGTTGACATAGGTGTGCCTCATGTCAGACTTGTGGAGTTTGATGAAATTTCAACTATCCTTGGCCTTGAAGAAGAGGTAATGGTAGGAATACTTATTATGCTCAAAGGCGACATAAACGGAATGATGATGTTTTTGATGAAGGAAGATATTGCCAGAAATCTTGTCAATATCCTGATGTCCAAGGATGATGATGGAAGTGGCGGATTTGATGATGTTGAAATGTCAGCAGTAATGGAGATAGGAAACATTATTGCAGGGGCATATTTGAGGTCATTGTCAGAGATGACAAATTTAGTGATAGATGTTTCTGTACCTTTATTACAGATAGATATGGCCTGTACAATTCTTAGTGTGCCAGCCATAGAGTTTGGTAAAATTGGTGACAAGGTGTTACTTATTGAGACTGAATTTGATGATGAAAAAGAAAAGGGAAATCCAATACAGGGATATTATATTCTTGTTCCGGAACTCGAATCTTACGAAAAAATATTGAATTCACTTGGTGTATAATGTATTTGAGAGGTTCGGGTCATGGATGAAATATTAAAGGTTGGAATGGCCGACATGAAAATGTGTGAACCACCCAAGGGTTTAACGACTCTTGGGTTAGGTTCTTGTGTCGGCGTAGTAATATATGATGTAAAGACGAAGGTCAGTGGTATGATTCACGTTATGCTGCCGGACAGTACAAAAATCAGAAATAATACTAACAGAAATAAGTTTGCAGATACAGGCATACAGGATATGTATGACAGTCTGATAAAAGCCGGGGCAAGTAAGGAACATATGGTGGCCAAGATTGCAGGTGGAGCCCAGATGTTCGCTTATGGTGCGGCTAGCGGTGACATTATGAAGGTTGGAGAAAAGAATGTTGAAGCAGTAAAGCTTATGTTAGATAAATTGAAAATAGAAATTGTTGCTGAAGATACAGGACTTAATTATGGAAGAACAATTATTTTTGACCCTGATGATGGCAGGCTTATTATCCGTGCTGTTGGAAAAGAGGAAAAAGTAATATAACTGGGAATGGAGAAAATATGGACAGAACAAAATATATACCATCCATTGTAATGCTTGCTGCTGCATTTGTTGCTTGTATTACCACAATTTATTTTCAATATAGTACAAAAGAGATACTAATAATTGTATTGTTGACAAGCATCATTTTCTTGATTATAGGTTCTGTAATCAGAAGAATTGCTGAAAAATATCTTATTATTGAAACAATAGAAGAGACAGAGGAATCTGAAGAGGGAAAAGAAGATTCTGAGGGCAGGGAAGATGAGAGCAAGGAAGCAGAGGAAAATGTAGAGAAAAAATCATAGATATAAATGTGAAAGCTGATTCTGTGTGGAGGAGATTATGGACGATAAGAATCTTTTATGGGAAGAATATGTAAAAACTAAAGATAGTGAAACCAGAGATAAGCTCATTCTTACATATGCTCCACTTGTGAAAATTGTGGCAGGAAGGCTTAGCATATATTTGGGATATAATGTTGAATACGATGATCTTGTGGGATATGGTATTTTTGGATTGATAGACGCCATTGATAAGTTTGACTATGGAAAAGGCGTAAAGTTTGAAACCTACGCCAGTCTAAGAATTAGAGGCTCGATTTTAGACCAGATAAGAAAGATGGACTGGATTCCAAGGTCATTGAGACAAAAGCAGAAAAAGATGGATGCTGCGATTTCAAAAATAGAAAGCCAGTTTGGAAGGGCTGCCACAGATGAAGAGATTGCGGCTGAACTGGGAATAGAGATGGATGAACTGCTTAACTGGCAGGGACAGGCTAAGGTTTCCAACATTGTCTCACTTGATGAATTTATAGAAAATCAGGGCGAAAAAGAAGTGGGAAGCATTAAACTTAATAGCTTTGAACAGCCTGAGAATGTCATTATGAGAAATGAATTGAAACAGATGCTTATGGAGGCTTTGGATTCTTTGACAGACAAGGAGAGAAAGGTAATATTGTTATATTATTATGAGGAACTTACATTGAAGGAAATCAGTAAGGTTTTAGAGGTGTCGGAGTCAAGGGTATCACAGCTTCATACAAAGGGATTGCAGAAGATGAAAAGTAGGCTTGGAGAACATTCGGACGTACTTTTTGGATAGGAGAGTTTATGGAAAACAGAAATGGATATTTTCAAATAATTAAACAGGAAAATGGGACTTATGTAAAGCTTTTTCCAGAGGTTGGAAAAGGTAAAAAGATTGAATTTGACGAGATTAGGGAATATCTTGAAAGTAACAAAATAGAGGACTGTAATTTTGTTGAGCTTGGAAAAAAATTAAAGAATCTTGAGAAGGAAGAAATCGTACAGGTTTCGAATTATGTCGGTTACAAAATAAATGAATACATGAAAGTAACACTTTCAGAAAATAAAATGATGGCGAAGGTTAGATTTTACCCACCAAGTAATGATGGGGAAAGATTGTCGATAGATGAGATGCACAGCGATCTCAAAAATGCAGGTGTTGTATATGGTGTTGATGAAAGAGTATTTTTATTTCAGCAGAAAACCCCATTATACTGCACTGATTTTATTATAGCCAAGGGAAAGCCGGTCAGAGAGGGCAAAGATGCTTATGTGGAGTATTTCTTTAATACTGACAGAAGAATTAAGCCTAAAAGAAATGAGGACGGTTCTGTTGATTTTCATCAATTAAATAACATCAGCCATATACAGGCAGGGGATGTGCTGGCTGAGCTTCATCCAGCGGATTTGGGAGAAAAAGGAATAAATGTATGCGGAGAAGATGTTAAACCAAGAATGGTTTCAAACAAAGCATTGAAGTTTGGTAAGAATATTGAACTGTCAGAAGACAAGCTGAAAATGATGTCAAAGGTTAATGGACATGCTACATTAGAGGGAGATAGAGTATTTGTATCAGATTGCTATGATGTCCCGGCAGATGTGGATAATTCAACTGGTGACATTGATTATGAGGGAAATGTAGTTGTTCATGGAAATGTAAGAACCGGATTTAAAATAAAGGCCGCAGGGGATATTGAAGTTTTTGGTACTGTTGAGGGTGCAGAGCTTATTGCAGGAGGACAGGTGATTTTGCACCATGGCATGCAGGGAATGACAAGGGGCAAAATTGTTGCCAAGGGAAATATTGTTTCAAAATTCATAGAGAGTTCAAGAGTATTTACTGAGGGATTTATTGAGGCAGAAGAGATTATTCAAAGCCAGGTGGCTGCCAAGGGTGATGTCACAGTAAATGGCCAGCGCGGTCACATTATAGGTGGATACATAAGGTCATCATCAAACGTTATTGCGAAGACAATTGGCTCAGGAATGGGAATTACCACACTTGTTGAGGTGGGATACGACCCGGATACTCAGGATAAGATAAAGAAATTAAAAGAAGAGATTGCAGAAAAGAATGCAGAATACAAGAAGAACGTTCAGGTAGTCGAGGTTCTTAACAAGAGATTAAATTCAGGTATGATTACAAAGGAACAGAGAGTCACTTTGAAGGATACCCTTGTGTTGATAAATAAATTAAAGGAAGAGTTGTTTAAACTTCAGGAAGAGATTGATGATGCAACAACTAAGGTGACCGGCAACAAGGATTCCTGCGTAAAAGTTAAGGGAAATATTTATATGGGCGTCCAGTTGCGCATTTGTGGGGATTATTATAATGTAAATGAAGATTTGAGTTATTGTAAGTTTTATCGCGTAAATGGAGAAGTTAAGGTAGGAGTGTTGTAAAAAAATGTTGAGTCCTATTGAATTTAATGGTATGATACAGCGGACACAGGATATATCTGTTATGAAACAGAACGAAGATATAAAACCGCAGTTTGAACATATGGCAGTGCAGGTGAGGCAACAGCAGAAGGCTGAGGAAAAGCACACCAACGTTAATGCAAAAGACAATGCTGACCGTGAAAATACAAAATATGATGCCAAGGAAAAGGGAAATGGTCTGTATTACAAAAGTCAGGAAAGGAAGAAAAGTAAAGAAAACAATGAAAAGTCAGATGGAACTGTAAGGAAAATATCGACGTCATCTTTTGATATTAAAGCATAATGTGGTAATAATTATGAGAAATGAGGAAGCAAAGTGGCAGCAGTAGAGATTTTTCTTATTTTAGCAGGAATGGTAGCCATTGCATCAAGTTTTATTTTTTCAGATAAACTTCTTATAAATGATAAGAAGTTAAATGAAGAAATTGAAAAGGCTACAGAAGAGAGGGTCAGGAGCCAGGTGGACAAAGCTGTTGATCATATACTTGATGACAAAATTGAGAACACGGAGGCTGAGATTAATAAAATTTCAAATGAAAGACTTCTTGAAATGGGAGATTATTATAAAACAGTTTCAGATGAAATTTCAAAAAATCATGACGAGGTAATGTTTTTATATGGTATGCTTAATGACAAGGAAAAAGACATTAAAAATGCCGTAAGGGACATTGAGAATGTTAAAAAGAGCATTTCAACAATACAGGAAGAAAATACAAAGGCTGTTGTTGATGAACGGAATGATAATTTCAAAAAAGATATTAATAAAAATACCAATAATGATACTAATAATGATACTAATAATGTAGGTAAGGTGCCAGAAACAAATAATACGGTTAACCTGGTTCGAAGTGAGGAGGAGGCTTTCGACAGAATGCTTCAGTCTACACAAATGAAGATTTCTCAGGGTAGTGAAGAAAATACAGATGAAGACCTAAATTCAAACTCAGGGAATAACAATAAAGAAATTCTCGGTTTATATGACCAGGGAAAATCGGTTATGGAAATTGCAAAAGAATTGAATCTGGGTATGGGCGAAGTCAGACTTGTTATTGATTTATATAAGAAATAAGATAACTGTTTGGAATGGAGATACAAATGAAACTTAAATATTATATCAGAGGATTTGGCTCGGGTGTCATTTTTGCAACCATAATTATAATGATTGCATTAGCGGTGTCAAATAACCTGGCATCTAACCAGAAAAAAAAGACAAATACTTCAGGAAATATAGTTTTAAATAATAATGAAACTACTGAAAAAGAAGCTAAAGAAACAACAAAGAAGGAAGAAAATACTACCGAAGGAGAGTCAAAAATCCCGGAGGAGACTAAAAACCTGGAGGAAACTAAAACCCTGGAGGAGACTAAAACTCCGGAGGAGACAACTAACTCAGAGGTGACAACTCCGGAAGAAACAACAACGGAGGAAATAACGACGCCAGAGGAAACCACTACCCCTGAAGAGAACACAACTGCAGTTCAGCAGGAGCCGGACACGGGCAATGTTAGTGGAGAGACCGTTATTTTGACCATTCATTCAGGAATGACCTCTAATCAGGCTTCAGAAGAGCTTGAGAGACTTGGTGTTGTGGAAAGCGGCTATGATTTAAATATGTTCCTATACAATAATGGCTATGAAAGCAGGCTAAGGGTGGGACAGTTTGAAATACCTAAGGGAGCAAGTTACCAGGAAATAGTGAATATTATCACCAGATAGTCAGAAATTGTTCGGTAAAAGAATTTTACTGAACCTCTTGAAATATGAAAAACTATATGGTAAAATAACAAGGCTGTGTTTAGATACACAAATAGCACATATGTTGATTTCTGGATTGGTGCCCATGCTCGGGGTAATGCAGAAAGATGAGACATATGAAAGATTATAACCAATGGAGGTAGAAAAAATGAGCGTTATTTCAATGAAACAGTTACTCGAAGCAGGTGTACATTTTGGACACCAGACAAGAAGATGGAACCCTAAGATGGCTCCATACATCTACACAGAAAGAAATGGTATTTACATCATCGACTTACAGAAATCTGTAGGAAAAGTTGATGAAGCTTACAAGGCAATTTCTGACATCGCTGCAGAAGGCGGTACAATTCTTTTTGTAGGTACAAAGAAACAGGCTCAGGATGCTATTAAGACTGAAGCTGAAAGATGTGGTATGTACTACGTAAACGAAAGATGGTTAGGTGGTATGCTCACAAACTTCAAGACAATCCAGAGCAGAATTAAGAGATTAAAAGAAATCGAAGCTATGTCTGAAGATGGAACATTTGATGTTCTTCCAAAGAAAGAAGTTATCGAAATCAAAAAAGAGTGGGAAAAACTTGAGAAGAACCTCGGCGGTATCAAAGACATGAAGAAGATTCCAGATGCTATCTTCATCGTAGATCCAAAGAAGGAAAGAATCTGTGTACAGGAAGCTCATGCACTTGGTATTCCACTTATCGGTATCGCTGATACAAACTGTGATCCGGAAGAACTTGATTATGTTATCCCAGGTAACGATGATGCTATCAGAGCGGTAAAATTAATCGTTTCTAAGATGGCAGATGCTGTTATCGAAGCAAATCAGGGTGAAGAAGCAGTTGCAGAAACAGCTGATACAGTAGAAGCTGAAGAAGCTCCAGTTGAAGCATAATTTTTGAAATATTAAAATAGCAGATAAAATATTATATAGGAGGACGTCGTAATGCAAATTACAGCAGCTATGGTAAAAGAGCTCAGAGAAATGACTGGCGCAGGTGTTATGGCTTGTAAAAATGCTCTTGTAGAGACAGACGGTGATTTCGATGGTGCTATCGAATTATTAAGAAAAAAAGGTGAAGCTACAGCAGTTAAAAAAGCTGGCAGAATTGCAGCAGAAGGTACTGTATTAGCTATTGTAGAAGAAGATAAAACAGCAGCAATCGTTGAAGTTAACTCAGAAACAGACTTCGTTGCAAAGAATGACAAGTTCAGAACATTCGTTGCAGACATCGCTGACCAGGTTATCGCAACAGGTGCGGCTGACGTCGAAGGCTTATTAGAAGAAAAATTCATCAAAGATGAATCTAAGACAGTTAGGGAAGAATTAGTTAGCCAGATTGCAGTAATCGGAGAAAACCTTACAATCAGAAGATTCACAAAAATTAATTCAGACGGAATCGTTGTTCCATATATCCACGCTGGTGGAAAGATTGGTGTTTTAGTTGAAGCTACAGCATCAGTTGTAAATGATGAGGTTAAAGATGCTCTTAAGAATATCGCTATGCAGATTGCAGCTCTTAATCCTAAGTACACAAGCAGAAATGAAATCTCTGCAGATGAACTTGCCAAGATGAGAGAAATCACAGTTGAAAGTGCATTAAATGACACATTTACACTTCCAAAGCCAATCTTGAACAAGTTAATTGAAAAGGCAGTTAGCGAAAAAGTTTGGAGCGATGAGGACATTGCTATTTACGAAGAAAAGAAGAGCAATATGCAGTATTTACCAAACTTCCTTTCAAACGAAGCAAAAGCTCAGTTAGCTGAAATCGCTTTAGGAGAGAAAGAATCAATTGCTGCAGATAAGATTTTCAATGGTCTTGTTGAAGGACGTGTTTCTAAACAGCTTAAAGAAATCTGCCTCTTAGATCAGGTTTATGTAAAGGCTGAAGATGGAAAACAGTCAGTTGAAAAATATGTTGAATCAGTAGCTAAAGCTACAGGTTCTGATATCCAGATCAAAGGTTTCGTTCGCTACGAGACAGGTGAAGGTATCGAAAAGAAACAGGAAGATTTTGCAGCAGAAGTTGCAAAACAGATGGGAAACTAATCTGATATAGCAAACTCTAGGACATAGTTTGAAAATTATAACCACTAAATATATGGGAAACCGTATATTTAGTGGTTTTTTTGTACTCGTTCAGAGCCATGCACTGCCAAGAATGAGCAGTTTTATATGCTTGCATAAATAAAACTGCTCATTCTTGGCAGTATGTGGCGGATACGCCACATCGAGAAGCTTTGCTTCGAGATGGCACTGAGATTATATATAAAATATCATATCATTTTGGGAAAGCCCCGAAAAAGTTGGGAACGAAACCTCGAAAATTAATTTTCCCAATTTGTAATGCGACCTTTGAAGCGAAGTTTGCAAAATTAAAGAAAATTTATAATAATAGCGACTACCATTCGATTACCTTCTTTCAAACAGAGTAACAACAAAGGACATAGCGAGATTTTAATCGGATGTTCCTTTTTTTGCCTCAGTTCTAAAAAAGATGGTATAATGTTTGGGATGGAGCAAAAGAGAGGTATTATAATGAGAATATTTGTTTGTGACGATGAAATGAAAATGGCAGATTCTATAGAGAATATTTTGCATAAATATATTGAGAATGTAGAAGTGCAGGTTTTTTATAAGGGACATGATGTATGGGAGGCGTTAAATACTGACGTATGCGATGCAGTATTCCTTGATATTGATATGCCAGATATAAGTGGACTTGATATTGCAGCAAAGATGAAAGAAATAACATATAAACCTAATTTGATATTTGTTACGAGCCACGATGAACTAGTGTATGATAGTCTGAAATTTCATCCTTTTGGTTTTGTAAGAAAAAATTATCTTCAGAAAGAAATGGAGATTATACTAGAGGATCTGAAGAAAAATATGAAGGAAAAAATAAAAGAGTTTTCCTTTGTATGCAAGGAAGGCAATATGAGACTTTTGTTGGACGATATTCTTTATTTCGAGGCGGAAGGAAATTATCTCATAATTAATACAAAAAACGAACAGTTTAAATATAGAAATACTATGTATGCAGTTGAAGAAAAATTGGCAGAGTATGGATTTGTTAGGGTTCACAAAGGTTATCTTATAAATCAAGTAGCAGTTAAAATACTGGGAAAAGAAGAAATCGTGTTAAATAATGATGAGCGAATTCCAATTGGCAAAAGTTATGCGGAAGATGCAAAAAAGAGGAGGTATGCAGAATGGATTATAAAAAGATAAAAGAGCATATTCGACGAGTTGTATTAGCTAAGCAGAAACCACAATTTTAACGACACATATTTTATAAAATTAAAAAAAGTGTGTTGTTAAATATGTATTTTTGAGATAAACTTAATATATTGATTGTTAGTAAGAGGTGCACATTATGGAATTATTTCGTAGAGAACAGTATCTTTTAAAGATTAGAGGATTTTATCATGATACCGACATTATAAAAGTTATCACGGGTGTTAGGAGTTGCGTAAAATCAAGTTTGATGGAAATGATAAGAGATGAGCTTATAGGCGAGGGTATACATTAATGGATGTTTCTATAAGAAAATATAAACAAGATGACATTAAGGATATGGTTCGAATTTGGAACGAAGTTGTTCGCGAAGGCATTGCTTTCCCACAGGAGGAATTGCTTAATGAGACTTCTGGAAAGACATTTTTTGATGCGCAGACATACTGTGGTGTGGCTGAGGATGTGACGGAAGGCAAAATATACGGATTGTATATTCTTCACCCCAATAATGTTGGTAGATGTGGTCATATATGTAATGCAAGTTATGCCGTTAGTTCAGATTCTAGAGGGATGCATATAGGGGAAAAGCTTGTTAAGGATTGTCTCATACAAGGTAGAGAAAAAGGATTTGGAATTCTTCAATTTAATGCGGTTGTAGCTACGAATATTCATGCCCGTCATTTGTATGAGCGTCTTGGCTTTAAGCAGTTGGGAATAATTCCAAAAGGATTTAGGATGAAGGATGGACATTATGAAGATATATGTCCATATTATCGTGAATTGTAGAATGTATTGGAAGTTCATTATTTTGTGTTAAGAGTTGTGTCGGGATAGTTGTTGTAGTAAGAATATTGTGGTAGAATGTTTATGAAAAATATTTTTGAAGGAGAAGAAGAAAATGAGTTTACATATTGAGCCTTTTGAGGCTAAAGATTCTAACATTGAAGGACTTAAAATAATTGGTGCCAAAATGGTAACCGATGATCGCGGAACCGTTCGCGAATTGTTTCGTGGCAGCGTATATTCTGATGTACTTCCAGAGACAGTAACAGGATGGAAGCAGATTAACTTAACCAGAACCAAGAAGGGAGCTGTTCGTGGACTTCATGGCGAGGCAATGTCCAAGCTGGTTACTGTGGCCTATGGCTCTGTTTTCGGTGCTTATGTTGATACAAGACCGGACAGTAAGACTTTCGGTGCTGTTCAGACTGTACATATAACACCTGGTGTTCAGATATTTGTTCCTCAGGGTGTGTGTAATGGTTTTCAGGCACTGGAAGATACAGAATATCTATATTTCTTTGACAACGAATGGGTTCCTGGGATGCCTGGTACAGCACTTTGCCCGTTGGATCCTGAACTTGGTATCAAGTGGCCGATCAATATCGATATAAATGATCTTAATCAGATTTCTGAGAAGGATTCCAAGGCTCCAACTCTTAAGGAGCTTCGTAAGATTCTTGGGATGGATTGATTAAAAATAGGTGATTAAAATGAAAAATAGTAATACATGCCTTAAATGTGGTGGTAATAATATTGTTTTGATTCAAAATGATGGTCATCCGGATGGTGGCTATGGAAATAATATTCAAACAAAGATGACAATATTATCAGGAATGGTTTATGTAAATCGATATATTTGTTGTGACTGTGGTTATACAGAGGAATGGATTAACAAAGAAGATATTCTGATGCTTTTGTCATCAAAGAAAATAAAATACATGAATACCTGGCACTAAAGAATTTTCTCTACCCAAACCTGAAAATAATTTCATTTGGGTAGATTTTTTTTCTGAATTATCAATATCTCAATTATGTCACAGATAAATATAACAAATCTGTTAAGGTTCGGCGCACTCAGAGTATCATATCGGGTTCAAAGTCAAGCCGGAATATGCATTGGAGAGTGGCAGGAAAAAACACTACTTAATTATGAGAACACTGGCATTAACGGGATGCAGAAGATAGCTGATATGACAGGAGTACCATTAGAAAAGGCACATCCTCATTCACTCAGACACCTGTTTGCACTAACGTATATTGACACCTATAATAACATCGGTGAATTGGCGGATATACTAGGACATTCCAGCCTTGAGATTACGAGAATCTACTTGTCAAGCAGCAGGGAAGAAAAAAGAAATTAAATGAATCGATTGAATTTATAACACCAAAGAAACTGTTCAGAGCCAACCTCAAAAACTGGCGTTTTTTCGGTGTGGCGTATTGCCCAGCAGATGTTATCCTACGATACGATTTTGTTTCATGGATCGGTCATTGCGGTGGATGGGGAAGGGTATCTTTTTACAGCCAAGTCTGGTACAGGCAAGTCCACCCACGCAAGACTCTGGCGTGAAAACTTTGGTGACAGAGCCGTCATGGTCAATGATGATAAGCCCCCTGTTATGGATAACGAAAGATGGTGTTATTGCCTACGGGACACCTTGGGACGGCAAGCACAGACTCAGTACCAATACATCCGTACCAATACATCCGTACCATTAAAAGGTATCTGCATCTTAGAGAGGTCGGCAAAGAATCACATCATAAGGCTTGATACAAAGGAGCAGATTAGAAGTGCCTACCCTATGATTGTCCAGCAGACACACAAGAGCGGGAATCCCGCAAATGCCCGAAAGACAATGGAACTGATAGACAGACTGATGGAAGATGTGCCAATCTACCGGCTTTCCAGCAACATGGAACGGTCGGCTGCAAAGGTGGCTTATGAAGGGATGCAGGGGTGCATATTTTGATAAAATGAAATCTATTGATTGCTATTTGCGTCAAATTTGAATATAATTAATGTAATTAGAAAGAATATGATTAAAGGAGCTGATTTTTATGAAAACAATTAGTATAAGATTGGAAGATTCCATTTATGAAGAACTTGATGAGATGTTGGATGCAATGGGACAGACAAAACAGACTTTCTATGAGACATTTACAAGAACGGCATTAAGAGAAAGGAGTATTCCGTTCATCATTGCTGCACCATTAACAAAAAAGGATACAGCCAATGATAGAAAGATGGAAGCCTTTAAAAGACTGGAATCCTCAAGACAGCAATGTACAGAGGTATTTGATTATGATAAGGAGAGGGAGGAAGCAGTTAATGCAAAATATGGTAGTATTAATTGATACGAATATTCTCCTTAATTATCTTACGAACAGAGAAGATGATTATCTGGAGCAATCCATCAAGATTGTAGAGATGTGTGCCATGGGGAAATGCATTGGATATATAGCATTTCATACTCTTTCTACGTTATGGTATGTACTTCGCAGGCGTAGTGATAAAGAAAGAAGAGAGAATTTACGGGATATATGTGAAATATTTACTGTGGCATGTGCATCGCAGAATGAGATTTTAGACGCAATAGATAAGAACTCTTTCTCTGATTTTGAAGATTGTCTTCAAGATAAATGTGCCAAAGAAGTTGGAGCTGATTATATTATTACCTGTAATACAAAGGATTTTGAAGAGTCGGAAGTTCCGGCAGTGAATCCTAAGGAATTTCTGAAATTGATTTGATGTTATAAAGGAGAAATACATGACCTACGGAACCTTTATGGCGATGCTGCAGCTGATCAGCCAGATACAAAATCCCTTTGCCAATATCACCGGGTATCTGCCTAAGTATTTTGCCATGACAGCCAGTGCAGAACGGCTTATGGAAGTGGAAGAATTTATGCCGGGGAAAAAGAAGTCCCTGACGGTATCTCAGGTAAAAGACTACTATGAAAACCGATTTGAGGCGCTTTGTATGGAACATGTGGATTTTTCCTATGAGGAAGATAATGAAGTGCTAAAGGATTATTCTCTTACCGTCCGTAAGGGCAGATACAGTGCTGGGAGATCGGCGGCTTTGTCGGTGTGTGACAGGGAGATACATTTTTAAGGAGATGCTACTATTGCAGAGTTGGTAAAAGTATCAATTTGTAGATGAAAATGAAAGATGCAAGATGCAAACTCTATGTTGTATATTAATGTAACTGTTCAGAGCCAACCTCAAAAACTGACGTTTTTTCGGTGTGGCGTATCCGCCAAATATATTTTTACAGCTAAACGTCCAAGAATGCAGGCATTCATCACGTTTAACTGTAAAAATCTGCTTGGCTCTGAACAGTTGAAAATTAATTATGAATCCGCTATACTAATGATAGTTTATTTTGATATGCTAATTCATTTGTATAGCGGATTTTGTATAAAACGGAGGTAGAGGTATGGGTGTATATTTTAATCCAGGTAATGAAAGCTTTACAAAAGATAGAAATTATAAAATATATATAGATAAAACAGGATTGTTGGAGTACTTGAATGAATCCGTTGGAACCCCAAAAAATTGTATTGCGTTAAGTCATGCCAGACGTTTTGGTAAATCCCATGCAGCAGGAGAATTCTTAAACTTTTTCTTCCGGAAATGATCAAAAGAGGTAGTGGAAAGGTCTTAAATGTCAGTTCAACAGCAACAACTATGCCTGGACCACTTCAGGCAGTTTATTATGCCACAAAGTCATATGTAACAAGCTGGTCTAATGCATTCTTCTGAATATAATCCGGAGGGCAACCAAAGAGCAGATAACACCAATATCAGTTAGCACAGCGATGGAGCTTAAAGATGATTCTCTATGTGAATATGTCGGAATAAAGGTTGATAAGGATAATGTAAATAAGATGGTATTTCGTTCTTCAGATATGGATATTCCATTTATCAGCTTTGATGATAATATGTGGAATTATTTTGAAACGGAGCTTAATTCGTTTCACAGAGCATTTACGGTTTGGACGGGAAAAAGTGTTACAGAATATAAGGAGGAAACTGATTATGGAATTAATATACGGATACATGAATGATGATATACTGCGTCACGCACTTAATGAGCTGACATTAAAAACATTTTGTTTCGATTTTGAGAAATGGGTTACCGAAGGATATTTCGAAGGGGATTACATACCATATTCTTTTATTGAAAATGGAAGAATAGTGTCCAATGTGTCAGCGAATAAAATGAAATTTATTCAAAATGGTGTGGTAAAGAATTATATTCAAATTGGAACAGTAATGACTGATGAGGAATATCGGGGTCAGGGACTGGCAGGAAAATTGATGAGGCATGTTATTAATCAATATATAGACGAATGTGATGGTATTTATTTGTTCGGTGATTTAAATGCATTGGAGTTTTATCGGAAGATGATGTTTAAAACGGGAATGCAATATAGATATTATGTGAAAAATGAATTCTGTAGAAAAGAAACTGAAGGCGGAGCATTTGTGTGTGTGAAAGAACTGGATTCAGATATAAGGAAAAATTACTTGGAATTTGTTCGGAATAGTGAGGTGAATTCATCATTTGAACAAATAAACAAATATGGCTTGCAGATGTTTTATACAGCGGATATGGATAATGTTTATTATTCAAAAGATATAGACTGCTATATAGTTTTAAGTGTGGAAGAAAATGATATTTGTTTACAAAGTGTGTTATGTAAAGACAGGATTTCAATTAAGGACATTTTGCAGCGGGTGGAACAGCGTTATGATAAGTGCAGACTTGGTTTCACACCTTCGATGGAGGATATGAAAATGTGCGTATCAGAAAAATATGATGGAGGAGTGGATTACCGTTTTTTCTATATGGGTCAGGAACTGGAGGCTGTTCAAAATGAAAAATTGTATTTTCCGGAGTTATCACATGCGTAGGAAAGAAAAGTTAAGGCTATGGAAGTGTTGACGGTTGACTAAAACTAATTAATAAGCTATACTAGCTAATATGATTAGCTGAAAAGAAAAGGAGTGTAGCTTAATGAAAGTAGGATTAGATAAAAATACAATTGTTGAAGCAGCAGCTAAGATGGCAGATGAAAAAGGCATTGCAAACGTAACTTTGAAAGTATTGGCGACAGAACTTGGAATAAAATCTCCATCCTTATACAAACATTTTAGCGGTGGACTCGAGGAATTAAATAAAGAACTGATGTTGTATGGATGGCGTTCTTTGGAGAATGAGATTACAAGAGCGGCCATTGGTAAAGCAAAAGACGATGCAATTATGGCAATTTGTTATACTTATCGAAATTTTGTTGCCGAACATAAAGGCTTGTTTGAAGCTATGCAATGGTACAATATGTATCAGTCGGAGGAACATCTTGAGGCAACCAAAGGAACGGTGTCCATATTGTTTCAGGTGCTTGAAGCCTATGGGTTAACTGAAGTGCAAAAAGTACATGTTGTCCGTATGCTCAGAGGTTTTCTACAAGGATTTTCATCCATTGAAAGTCATGGAGGATATGGAAATCCCACACCGCTGGATGACACATTTGATTTTGCGTTAAAAACAATACTTAATGGTATTCGTGATTTGCAAGGAGGAAATACACAATGAAACAGTTGCTGAAAAATATAAGCCCTTTTAATAATAGAACAGAAATGCCTACAGCATTATTCATCATAAAGAAAATTCTTGCCTTTTGGCTGTGTTACATAGCAGGATTGTTTATTGCCGAGGGAGTTGTGATACTTTTACATTTTGCATGTGGTAAAAATATGCTGGTAGGGGACGTATTTGATGCGCAGACAATAACGCTTATTATTTACTATGGTTATTTCATCATGACGTGTGTGGCATTACTTTATTGGAAACTGATTGAGAAAAAATCTTTAGCAGAAATGGGATTGACAAAGCACTTTGGAAATTATTTTATAGGAGTTATTGCTGGTGTTATTCTTCTGGTATTGTGTGTGGCAGCTATTATTTTGACGGGCAGCATTGAATATCAGGGGATTTTTGAAAATGTGGATATTCTTATGATTGTTCTTTTAGTCGGAGGTTTTATCATTCAGGGAGCAAATGAAGAAATTCTTTGCCGTGGAATTGTGTTACATTCTCTTAAAGAAAAGACATCGGTCCGGATTGCGATTGCAGTCAGCACAGTTCTGTTCATTGTGCCACACATGTCATCTCTATTTGATGGAGGCACAGTATATGGGATTACTGGTGTCGCAAACCTTGTGCTGATATCAATAATCTTTTCGCTTCTGACGATTAGTTTTAATAGTATTTGGGCAGCCTGCGGACTGCATTCATTTTGGAATGCCATTCTGTATTGCATTCTTGGATTGAATTTAAGTGGTAACGATGAAACTGTTACAGCTGTCTTTAAAATGCAATCAGTAGGCAAAAATATATTAAATGGTGGCGAGTATGGCATCGAAGCAAGTTTGATTACCACTGTTGTGTTAGCTCTTGCAGCTGCATTGATTTGGCATATTAACCGAAAGAGAATGGAAAGTTAAGGATAACTGTATTTTGAACACAATGAAGGGAATGAAAAAAGTGAAAATAGAAACTAACAGACTGATTATTACTGAATTTACTATGGATATGGCGGAGGCTGTTCCAGTTGGTGATGGTTCATGGGAGGTGGGTTATCACATTGGTGAAAACTACACCGGGCAGGGTTACGCCACAGAAGCGGTCACAGCTTTCATGCCAATGATTATGAATCAAATTGGAATTACAGAAATGACAGGCACCTGCCTTGCGGACAATAAAGCATCCATAAAGGTTATGGAACACCTAGTATAACTCACCTTAATTAACAGCATGTTTCACTTGTCTAAATTTCCATCTGCGGCGTTCTCGTCAGTCGACGTAGCCACCGCTACGCCTTCTTCCTCCGTCTTGCAGTCTGAAAATTTATCCTGCGTGAAACATACTGCTATTAAGGGTTATAAACTCATATACAAAAATGTCCGTAGGAAAGAGCAGTTGGCTACGGACAAATACAGGAAAGTGTAAAATATGTCCGTAGGGGAGAGTGATTGGCTACGGACAAATACAGGAAAGTGCGAAAAATGTCTGTAGGAAAGGTAGATTGGGCTACTTGGACTACAAATGAAATTGATTATGAATTTTACTCATTTCTAATCGTTAAATACTCAAGAGTGCCCTTAGGAAGTCATGTACCTTTCTCTAAAAGCGAAATAAGCCCACTTAATGTATTCTCTATATCCTCGGTGCTGGATGGTACGATGTAATTATCGAACTTCACGGCAATTACTATCAGTACGATTTCAGCAAGGGAATCAGGATATTCAAAAACAATCTCACCCCGGGAAATTCCCTGGGAGATAATCTCGGACAACGCAGGCTTAAGCTCGGAAATCAGATAATTCAGGTGTTTCTGATGGAGAAGAGCCAGGCTTTGTACACTTTCATTTGACAAACAGCTATTGTTCAAAAACAGGGCAGAAGAGCTACGGCAGGTGGGCTGTCACATTTTTTCATTTTCGTCATCTGTTTCCGGTGGTGCAATACAGCGGTATATGGCTTCGCAGGCATCAGCGATTTTTTCCATATCAATGCAGGAATAGTTAATGATAAAATAATGTTCCTTACATATATCAGTTGTCAGATAATATTCTGACAATGCCCGCATCAGTATGCCCTCTTTCTTTAGTCTCTTCCTTACTTCCCTATCATTGAGTTTTGTATTAAGCTTTATGAGAAAATGAAGCCCTGACTCATTTTCAATAATTTCACAGTAATCATTAAGTTTGCTTTTCTCTATATAGTCTATAAGCTGTTTTCGCTGTCTTATGTAGTACAGCCTCATTCTGTTAATATGCTTTTCAAAATATCCCTTGTTAATAAATGCGGCCAGAGTGTACTGCTCAAAATTTGACACTGTACACGAATAGAAAGATAACTGTTCATAGAATCTGTTTACAAGGTGTACGGGAAGTATCATGTAACTGATTCGTATTGTAGGTGTCAGTGATTTGGAAAATGTATTCATATAGATTACTTTTTCACAGGCATCTATACTGGACATGGTAGGAATAGGCTTTCCATTTGCCCTGAATTCACTGTCGTAATCATCTTCTATAATGTAGCGTCCCTTTTTCTCATTTGCCCATGCAAGCACCTCGTATCTTCTGTTTGCCGGCATGGTTTTTCCGGTAGGAAAATGATGTGTGGGACTTATATGTGCAATATCAGCACCGCATTTGCGAAGTCCCTCTACAGTAATGCCATTGTCATCCATATCAGAATATGTACATTTAATGTTGTATCTTCCATATATCTGCTCCAACTTTTTATATCCCGGATTCTCTATACAATACACCTTATCACTGCCAAGAAGCTGAACTAATAATCCGTACAGATACTCGGTTCCGGCACCTATAATAATCTGGTTTGGATCCACCAACATTCCACGGAAGGATTTTAAGTATTCGGATATAGCCTGCCTCAGTTCAAATATTCCACCAGTAGGTGGTACCTCCATTAACTCTCTGCATCTGTTAGAGATGGTTTCCCTGAGAAGCTTTGCCCATACTGAAAATGGAAAATTATCGGGATTAACTTTATTGCTCGACAAATCCACGTCATATTTTGCGGAAGCCTTTGGCATTTTTATATCCAGTGAAATTTTGGATTCCTTAGGAATGGTAATCATTCTCTCCATATCCGTTACATAATATCCTTTTTTCGGAATAGTGAAAATATAACCTTCACTTATCAGCTGGTCATATGCATTTTGAATCGTAATGGTACTAATTCCATTATTATTTGCAAATGTTCTCTTGGAAGGTAACTTTTCACCCGGCTTTAGAATTCCTGTAATAATGTCGTTCTTTATACATTTGTATACCTGTTCATATAGGGGAATGTCCGTATTTTCAAAAATATATGTTAGCATAAGAGTCACCTCACAACTGACATCTTTATTTGTCTTGTTTTGAATATTTTTATATAACCAGTTTTATTATATTATGGTTAATAGATAAAATCAAGTCTAGGAGGATTAATAAAAATGGAAAAATCACAGTATGAATTAAACAAGGGTTTGGCACAGATGTTAAAGGGTGGAGTAATTATGGATGTTACAACTCCAGAGCAGGCTAAGATTGCAGAAGCAGCAGGTGCATGTGCAGTTATGGCTCTTGAGCGTATACCGGCAGATATCAGAGCAGCAGGTGGTGTATCACGTATGAGTGACCCTAAGATGATAAAAGGCATACAGGAGGCAGTAAGTATACCTGTTATGGCTAAATGCCGTATCGGACATTTTGTTGAGGCACAGATTCTTGAGGCAATTGAGATTGATTACATAGATGAGTCTGAGGTTCTCTCTCCTGCTGATGATGTATATCACATTTACAAGACACAATTCAAAGTACCATTTGTGTGTGGAGCAAGAGATTTGGGAGAAGCTCTCAGGAGAATAAACGAAGGTGCATCCATGATAAGAACAAAAGGTGAACCTGGAACAGGCGATATCGTACAGGCTGTTACAAATTACACAGATGCAGCTTTAATCGCAAAGCTTTCTGAGGACCTTGGAGAAGCAATGGTTGGAATTAACGCAAATGAGATTGAGATAATCATGGAAGAAAGAGGTAAATAATGATATCTGATGGTTTACCTACTCTGGCAACCTGTGCAGGCCTCATTTTGCTTGCAGAGCACATAGATAATGATCCAGTGGTTCACATAGGGACACTTCCGGTCACAGTAAAGAGAAATGCTTACGGAAGGCAGCTTGCAAGCTTTATTACCACGGCACCAATTAAGAACATTGGAGGCTATCCGATGGTATTCATCAGAGCACCGTATGTTAAAGAGGTTTGTGATGGTGTAGAGGTTTTGGCAACAGTTGATGATAAAATAGTAGGAGTCAGATACAAAAATCAGATTGGGCTGGCATTCCATCCGGAGTTAACAGAGGATATAAGTATTCATAAGTGTTTTGTGGAGATGATACGAGGATGCAATCTAAGATTTCTACCCAATTGGTGAAAAGATAAGATTTGGGGAGATAAAATAAGGGAGAAATACGTTAAATAAAGACTATTTTTGTGAAGGTGTCTATCCAAAATATATAAAATACTGACATTGGGTAGAGAAAATAGATTAAAAATAGTTAAAGATAAGAAAAAATAAAGAAAAATAAGAAATTAGTTCTACCCAAATGAGATTGATTTTCAAGTTTGGACAGAGAAAATGCCCAAAAGTCTGATGAAAAAGAGAAAAAACAAGGAAATTGGTCTATCCAAAAAGAACAAAAATAGAATTTGGGAAGAGAGACAGCTGTCGCCTTAACAATGATACTCTGAAATTGATGAAAATTGTTAGTGCGACAGTTTCTTTCAATTGAGCTTACGCGACGATAAATTTTGCATCACAATCAGTTCACACACTCCATTAATATTATGTTATAATTATGATCAGTTCGCAGGTTGTATGTATCTTGATATAAGTAAATCTGCTGATAAATGGATAAAGATGTGTGACAAAGGAGAATGTTATGTGTACGAGTTTTGTAATAAATAAGACAAAAACTTTTGTTGGATGGCAATATAATAAAGGACTTAGGTGAAAATGCAAATCCTATGAAACAAGATAAAGTAATCCTGCGGCTCAAGAGAAATGGAGAAATCATAAATAAAATGGAACTTACAAGGATTCAGAGAAATTATGAAAGCTGTGTCAGAGAAATTGAAATGCTGGAAAGGTCAAAAAAATCAACAGCTACTGTATACGCACTTATCATTGCGGTTGTTGGTACTGCATTTATGGCTGGAGCAACTTTTGCAGTGACAGCACAGCCGCCTTTAATAGTCTTATGTATATTACTTGCTATACCGGGATTTATTGGATGGATACTTCCCTATTTTGTTTATCGAAAATTGATGGGAAAGCAGATAGAAAAGGTAACACCACTAATAGAAGACAAATATGACGAGATTTATGAGATATGTGAAAAGGGAAATAGGCTATTATCTTGAAGGAAAAATATATATTACGGAACTCTCTTTTATAAATGTATAGAGCAGAGGAGTTTATGTAAAGGAATGGGAGGTCTATACGAAAGGGCAGATACCGAATTTTTGTTGAATTGGGGAAAAATCTGCAAGAAGAAGTTGAGCCGATGCAAAGCACTTTAAGTGATTGATATTTGTGAAGTCAGGTGCTAAAATGATGTTAGAATTTAGCGAACGAGCATATAGTGAAACGGAGAACGATTATGAATGAAAAGTTTGGTCAGTTTGTGAGAAACAAGCGAGAAGAAAAAAAATTAATCTGAGAAAGTTGGCTGAAATTCTGGATATAGCACCAGCCTATATGAGTGATATGGAAAAGGCTAGGAGATATCCGCCGGATAAAGAAAAACTGGCAAAAATAGCTGAAGTGTTGGAACTGACAGAAGAAGAAAGTAATACAATGTATGATTATGCTGCTTTGGCGAAAGATAATTCCGTATCACCGGAGTTACCTCAGTATATTATGGAAACAAACAATGTTCGTGTGGCCTTAAGAAAGGCTAGGAATCTTGGAATGGACGATGAGGATTGGATGGATGTAATAAAGATGCTTGAAGAAAAAGAAAAGGAAGCAAAAAAGTGATTTATTATGAACTATCCCCTTCACAATTGGAAGCTAAAGCGAGTGAAATTATAGAAAGACATGATGAAGAATATTATACGAGGAGGATGTGTTTATGAGTAAAACAATTATATATCATGGCAGCAATGTAGCAGTACCAAATCCAAAAATTCTTATCAATGGATATTACAAGGATTTCGGATATGGATTTTACTGTACTAATCTCGAAAAACAGACAAAACGCTGGGCATTGACGAAAAAGGGTGCGTCTATAGTAAACAATTACTCTTATATAGAGAATAAGAATCTCAAGTCCCTTTGTTTTGATGAAATGACAGAAGAATGGCTGGAATTTGTGGTCTTTTGTCGCAGAGGCAAAGAACATGATTATGATATTGTAGAAGGACCTATGGCAGATGATCAAATTTGGGATTATGTAGAAGACTATATCGCAGGTAAGATAAGTAAAGCTGCTTTCTGGGAACTTGTTAAATTTAAATATCCGACACATCAAATTGTATTTTGTACAGAGGCAGCTTTAAGCACATTAACATTTGAAGGGAGTGTGACACTATGACAAACATTTACTTTCAAGATGAAGAGATTACAACCAATGACTTGTATTTTGTATGTTATATGATTGAGCGTGTTGCACGAAAACTTCATCAGAAAAACTGTTATGTAGTAAATGCCATTGGAAAGGCTGAATTGGAACATTTGATTAGCGTTGCAAATGTGCTCCATTGTGAGAATCCTTTGCAGGTGGAAGATGACTGGATTAATGAATATGAGCTTAATAAAGGAGATTATGATGTAACGAATGTTGACAGAGAATTGGCAGGGATAATTCCTACACCCTTAGAAATGGGTAAAGTTTATCAGAGACTTATTTCTGATACATTGAAGCCGGGAGAAGACTATGTGGATGGAATTATTCGTGTCTACAATGATGACATATGTGAAGTGATTGATAATTATAATAGCAGTGCATTTTATGAGCCATCGTATGTGATAGCAAGAGCTTATCAGAATGGTGGATTTTAGATTTGAAAGAGTGGCAGGTATGAAAGAATATAGTTACAAAAACGAAGAATGTAATAATAACGAAGAATGCAATAAAAATGATGTAACTCTTTTTGAAAAAGGAAAAAAGGGCGTAATTCGGATGATTTTCAGTAGATTTGGAGTTGTCCTGCTTCTTCTTGTAATACAGGTGCTTTTTTTATTTGGGTTATTTATCAAATTCAGGCAGCTGGCACCTCATTATTTGTGGCTAGCCACACTTTTTTATGTAATTATGATTGTGGTATTGGTCAATAGTGACCACGATGCAACATCAAAAATCACATGGCTGATTGTAATGGTAATTTTTCCTATATTTGGAGGGTTATTATACCTGTACTCCAGCATAGATATTGGACACAGGGCATTGAAAAAAAGAGTTACGGATATTATAGGAAACAGTCATGAGGCTATTCCACAAAATAAGGAAGTTCTGGGAAAAACTGAAGAAATATGTCCGGAACTTACAGATTTAGCATATTACCTGAATCGTACAGGATGTTTTCCTATATATGAAAACACACAGGTTACATATTTTCCAATAGGTGAAAAAATGTTTGAAGCCATGCTGACAGAACTTGAAAAAGCAAAAGAATTTATTTTCATGGAATACTTTATTCTGGATGAGGGTTATATGTGGGGTAAGCTTTTGGAGGTATTGTCAAGAAAGGCAAAAGAAGGAGTTGATGTCAGGGTTATGTATGATGGAACCTGTGAATTCGCATTGCTTCCGCGGATATATCCCAGAAAATTAGAAAAGTTGGGAATTCATTGCAAGGTATTTGCACCTATTACACCCTTCATATCGACTCACTATAATTACAGGGATCACAGGAAAATAATGGTCATAGATGGAAAAACGGCTTTTAACGGTGGAATCAACCTGGCAGACGAATACATTAACCATATCGAGAAATATGGTCATTGGAAAGATACAGGTGTCATGCTGAAGGGAGAAGCGGTGAAAAGCTTTAAACTGATGTTTTTACAAATGTGGTATGTTGACGAAAAACTCTGTGATTTTTCGCATTATTTAAAAATAGATAATAGTAATTCTGATTT
The DNA here is from genome assembly GCA_050309585.1 of Lachnospiraceae bacterium. Lineage (GTDB taxonomy): Bacteria > Bacillota > Clostridia > Lachnospirales > Lachnospiraceae > Bovifimicola. The sequence goes on along the minus strand of JBNRML010000154.1, from coordinate 17,602 downwards.
GCCTATACAAAATAAGGGTTTTGTCATTCCGTATGCAGATTGTCCTTTGGATGGAGATAATGTTGGAGAATCTGTTTATATGGATATTTTGAACAGAGCACATGATTATGTGTACATTATGACACCATATCTGATTTTAGATGGTGAGCTCGAGAAAACCTTAACCTTTGCTGCGCAAAGGAGTGTGGACGTCAGACTGATTTTGCCGCATATTGCTGACAATTTTGTTGCGAATGCACTGGCAAAAACCCATTACAAATCACTTCTTAAGGCAGGTGTGAAGATATACGAATACACACCGGGATTTGTACATGCGAAGGTGTTTGTAAGTGATGATTTAAGGGCTGTTGTAGGCACCATAAATTTGGATTACAGAAGTTTATATCATCATTTTGAATGTGCTACATATCTGTATGATACCCCATGCATTCAGGATATAAAAAAGGATTACCGTGAAACACTTAGTAAGTGTCAGCCAGTTACATTCGAAACCATAAGGAAGGAAAAATGGTATGTAAAGCTGGTGGGAAATGTGATGAAGTTTATTGCTCCATTGTTGTGAAAAAAATGAGCTTCATCTATCACAACACCAGAACAGGATTTGGCAGAGATATGAGGAGATGATAGGTTTGAAGTTACTTCTTGTGGAAGATGAAAAAAGAATGGCAATGGCATTGACGGAAGTTCTTCGTTTGGAAAAATATGAAGTTGATTTGTGTAATGATGGAATAACTGGGATGGAAGCAGTTAAGAGGGAGATATACGATATCATTATTTTAGATGTCATGCTGCCGGGAAAATCAGGTTTTGAAATTGTGAGAGAAGCACGCAGTCTCGGAATAAAAACGCCAATACTAATGTTGACGGCAAAAAGCGAGTTGGAGGATAAGGTGACCGGTCTTGACAGCGGAGCGGATGACTACCTCACGAAACCGTTTATGACAAGAGAACTTCTCGCCCGTTTGAGAGCACTTACCAGGCGAAGCATTAGTATAGATGATGGAAGGTTGAGCTTTGGTGACCTGTCTCTTGACACAAATACATTTATCTTATATTGTACGGCAAATGGTCAATCTGTGAGGCTTCGGGAGAAGGAATACCGTCTTGTTGAATATATGATGGCAAATCAGAATCAGGTATTGAGTCGCGAGCAACTTGCGGTGAAAATATGGGGTTATGAGAGCGAAGCAGAATATAACAATGTTGAGGTATATCTTTCATTTACAAGAAAGAAACTGGCATTTATCGGTTCTAATGTGGAAATTAAAGCAGTTCGCGGATTTGGCTATGAATTGAGGTGGATAAATGTTTAGGAAATCACGCATTAAAATAGTTGCGTCCATAACTTTGGTTCTTGTGTTGTTGTTGTCATCCACACTCTGTATCATCTATTTTACGAGTTATATAGATGTTTACAGAAAGGACCAGATTATATGTATAGCATTGTCAATCAGGCAGGCTGCAGAGAGCGCAAACGAAAAAAATCTATCTTCAATGTCGGTAACGGCAACAATCTCCTTTGACCGTACAGCAGCAATGTCAAATATGTCTGAAGGAGGTCAAAACTTTGACAAATCCTTTTTTAAGGATAAAATGGGAAGTTTTTCTTCACTTTCACTGGAGGAATATCAGACCTATGCACAGGCAGAAGCTGTTAAAGATTTTTATTTTTCAACCACATTTTATGTGAATGGTTCTGAAGATTTTGAGCCTGTTAGCACAGAGGCTGATGAAGAAGAAACGAACTCAACAGAGCAGCCTCAGATGATGCCAAATGATAATCCAATGAGAGGGACGGATTCTCAGGGAGGCATGCAGGGAAAAGGCTCTAAAATTTTTGGACAAAACAGTGATTTTTCTGTCGTTGCTTATAGCGGAGAAAATGCCATGACATCATTCATTAATGGTTCGGCATCAATTAGCAGTGGTGAGATTTTCTCAACAGATGGAGCAAATGAGAGCAGTTTTTCCATGTTTGGTTCCACATCAAGTGACCCGGCTAATGCCGTATATATTAATTATGATACTGCTCAGGATATTTTTGAAAAATCAAAAGATGTATTTTTGGCGGATACAGAAAGTGACAGTGATGGTGGAAGTGACGATAAAGGAAGCTTCTTTAATCCAATGGAAAAAAATGAGACTGCAAAAACATATATTTCCAAAGTTAGTTCAGCAATGAATATGACTGTAGTTTCGCAGTAAATATATAGGCGTAATTTTTCAGAGCTATAATCTGATTACAAAATTCACAGCACTGGAAAATGTTATGTTATCCATGGATATTGCAGGTGTAAAAGGAAAAGGAAAAAAAGAAAAGGCAATGGAGATTTTAAAAAGTGTAGGCCTTGATGAGGATGAGGCTAATCGCCGTGTGCTTAAGCTTTCGGGAGGGCAGCAGCAGAGAGTGGCAATTGCCCGTGCACTTTCGTATGATGCAAATATTATTCTTGCTGATGAGCCTACCGGAAATCTTGACCATGAAACACAGAATGAAATTATGAGTATTTTCCGTAAACTTGCCGATGAGGGAAAATGCGTGATTCTGGTTAGTCATTCAATGGATGTGGCAGTATTCTAAAATAATCTCAAATAATAATATGGGACGCACAGGTATCTCAGTTTGTCAATTATTGGGAAATAGCTTGCCAGGGAGAAAAACACAGGGCAAACAATTATATAAACAATGGTTAGAACTGGCAGTATGCACATTACTGTCAGTTTTTTCTTGAAAATATAGCTACAGAATACGCACATTATGGTTATCAAAAGAAGGTACATAATAATGGCACCTGCTTCATAGATAAAGAACTTATGAGATTTTTGCAGTAATAATCCAAGAAATAATACCGGTGCAAGAAGCAGAAGTTCTACACCAAAATATAAAATCCGAAATAGCAGACGTTTTTCCGCAGGAACAGGAAACAGCAATCCACTTTCATTGTCTGATGCAAATTGTCCAACTCTGGCGAAACCAAAAAGACAGATGATAATCGCAAGAATATTTCTCACATAATCTTCATTTGTGACAGGTTTTTCAATGGTAACTTTTTCAACAGAAAAGTTTGACATCATGGTATCTATTTGTTCATCGAAGGATTTTTCAAACTTTTCAGTCGTAGTATCACTATTATCACCATTTGCATTGGATATGAAATTCTGTGAATAATGCTTCGAGAATTCTTTGAAATATACACCGTAAAAAACTTCATTAACGATGTCTGTCTTTGCACTGCCCATGCGTTCGACAAGAATGATATTGTCATCTGCGATGCCCTCATGTGCCAGTTGTATTTGATTTCTTTTTAATATGTATCCACACTGCACTTTTGCATGCTTTACTTTTTCACGAACTTCGGCTTCTGATTTTGCAAGAATAAATTTATGTTTTCCATCCATTGAAGTGAGATTGTTAATAACAGCCATACTCATTTCATCGTCTGAGCGAGCAAAAACAGACACAAAAACCTCTGAATTTGTGTCGGAAAGACTGATATTTCCGATTATCACGCAAAGAATTGGAATACAGATAAGCATTGCCAAAAAGGATTTTTTTCTTGTTTTATATTTTAGTAGAAAAAATGTCCATGTTTTAAAGGTTTTCATCAGCGATGTTCTCCTTTCTCAAGGCAAGAAGAATGCCTGTGAATAATAAGATAAACAAATTTATCAATGAAAGTGATATAAGAGTCTGCCTGCTTTCCATTCCAAACAAAAGCTGTCCATATGCTCTTGCACCCCATTTTGATGCAAGGTAATCTCCTGCTTCATTAATAAAATCAGGAAGATATGAGGCAGGAATGATGCAGCCACCAAGGAACATCTGAAGAATCGTAAAGCCCATGCAGGCAACCATTCCAAGCGTATTATCACTTATAAGCTCATGAATCAATACTATGCTCATTATGAAGGAAAGTGCCGCCAGTTGTGCGGAAAGAAGTCCTATTACATAAAATTCGCCTATAAATAATACTTCATAAACTATACTGAAGATTATATTTATCAACAAATATAGCCCGATAATTGGAATATATCTGGCCATAAAAATATCAAGTCTTGTGATGTTTTTTGTTTTTACACTCATCAAAAATAGTCTGTCATTTCTTTTCAGTAATCCAATCAAAACTCCAGAACTCAGGAGAATGATAAGGCAGATTGCTGAACCGGCATAAAAGGTAGTTAGGGGAACATCACCGGTATCAGTATAGGTAATGCGCTCATAATTCCGATTTCTTTCAATGAGAATATCCATTAAATCGTCCTTCAGAGTATCAACTGATTCTTCATCACAGTCGGGATAAAGTTGTTTCACGGTTCTTGCGCTGTTTCTTATTACTATATAATCTGACAATCCTGCATATATCATATCTCCGAATATAGAAGAAATGAATTCCTCACTCTCAGGATATATGAATTTTATGGCACTGTCGTAGGTGTTTAGTGTATTTCCATTCTCATCACGGTTGTTTATCAAAAGAGCAGCAGCAACCTTTTTGTTGTAAAGGTCTGACATTGCCTTGTCTTCACTGGAGGGCTTAAGCTTGCAGTTAGCAGATTGTGTGAGATATTTTATGGCAGAACGAAAGGAATCATCTTCCTCGTCAATTACATAGGCTGCATTGATTTTCCCGGCATCATCTGAGTAGATTTTGGAGGCGATAAAAAGTACCAGACCAGCAAATAGTCCGGCAGCAAGACACAGTCCAATTAGCTTAGGAAAGTCAAGAAAAGCCCTTTTAAAATACATCTTATAAAACTGTTTCTTATAATTATTTTTCATTGTTTTTTATAAAAACATCACGTAGCGATGTTTTCTCCATCTCATTGATTGTGTGATTGTTAATGTAGCAGATTCTGTTGCAGATGTTAAAATCTCCTTCGTCATGTGTTGCTAAAATGACAATATTTCCCTGTTTTGCATAATCTGAAAGAAACTCCTGAATCTGAATTTTGCAAATAATGTCAAGAGGAGCATTGACCTCGTCCAAAAGAAGAATTTCAGGTTGCGAGGCCAGAGCACAGGCAAGGGCAATTCGTTTCTGCATGCCCACAGACATCTTGTCTATACGTTTATCAAGATAATCCTGAATTCCAAGCTTGCCGATAAAGCCGTTTTTTAAGTCCTGCTCCATCCGTTCTCTGTCACATTGATACCAGAATAGCAGATTGTCATAGCCGCTTAATTCACGAAGAAAGAAATTATTCTGGGGAACATAGGCAATGTGCTCGCCATATTTTTTTGAAGGAAGAATTTCGTCCTGAATGGTTACGCGGATTGTACCTGAATCCGGCTGTACATTTCCCGCTATCATTCCTAAAAATGTGGATTTTCCACATCCATTGCCTCCGACCAGGGCTATACAGTCCCCAGGAGCTGCCGAAAATGATGTATCAGTAAACACCTGGTTTTTCTTGTATTTTTTTGATAATTTGTCTATTTGTAGATTAACTGTATTCATAATATCTGCACCAATAAGGATTAGTCAAATTTCTTAGCTGTTCGCAAGGATTTACTGTGATATTTTGTTAATTCATCAGTGTCTACACCTTTGTCCTCTGCGGCATCTATGAAATCAATATATGCATCTTCAAGTTCCCCGCCCTTTTTCTTCATTTTTTTTGAATTTCCACCAAATATTACGTTTTTACCATAGTCATGGCAGAAATCTGACGCCAGTTCCTGAAGTTCCTTTCCCTTTTTGGTTGAAGTGTCAATGCTGTCAATTTTCTTCTGAATTGATTTTATCGCGGATATTGCTTCATTATAGTTGTCTTCGTCTTCTAATGCCTCCCCGGATTCTAAATCATCTACTAATTCTAATACTTCATCTGCACATTCAGAAAAGGAATCAACATCATCCTGATAATCTTTTTTACTGTCACATCCCGTTAATAAACATACACTAATAATTGCCATTGCACTTATGGTAACAATTTTTTTTCTCATACTTTTCTCCTGTTCTGAGTGATTTATAGTCACCCAATATTCATTTTTCTACATTAGTATGTATTTTTGTAACACAGAGCTAATTATAAGAAATGTGATATATGATGTCAATGAGAATGATTTATAATATTGATTTTATTGATAAAAAAACTTAAAATAAATGTATATATGAAATGAAATGAGGGATTTTATGGGAACATGCTTTAATCCGGGTAATGAGAGCTATAATAAAGATAAAAATAGTCAGTTATATGTTGATAAATCTGGTTTATTGGATTTTTTAAATTGTGACAAAATATTATTGGTTGGTGTTAGTTATGATGTAGAGGTTGAGAATGTGAGGTAGGAGAAAATGAAAGAAAAAAATGTACGATATTTAGTGTTAGCACTAGTGATAGTTTTATTAGGTGGCATATTAGTATTTGTAAACTTAAACTCAAATGCTAAAAAAATAGGAAAGAAGATAAGAATGAGAGCATAAAAGTGTCGGATAAAGAACAAGATGGTATGATTAGTTGTGATGATGACAACAATGAGGATACATATGTTTATTCCGTGGAATATGCTGAAGATGGACAATATCTGACAGGTCCGGATGATAAAAAAATAGGACCTTTTATGAGCATATATCTTGAGGATATGTCGCTAATGGAGAAAAAGGATTTTATTTTTAGATACATTGATAAGGAAAGCGGATTGATAGGATATATGGATCAGGATGGAAATGCCATGACAGAAGCTATTTTTACGGAGGCGTCTAAAGTAGCTGATGGACCTGCCATTGTAAAGGAAAAAACCGGTGGCGTGTATTATATAGACCGGAAGTCATTCAAAAGAATATCAGAGGATTTTTTGTCTGGCTATGAATTTGAACATCAGGGCCAATATGCAAGAGTACAATTTGAGGATGGTAAGTATGGCATTATAAATGAAAATGGCGAGGTTGTATTTAAGGGAGCAGAAAAAATAAACCCGATACCTATGGTATTTTGTGAAACAACTGCAATTGTTGACGGTCATGCAACTGGATTGAGTCTTCCGTTAGATGAGGGCTTAATGGTAAATGTTTTATTTCAATTGGAAGAAGAATGTTCGGATATTTCGGATTATTATATGGGGCTGGTTGCAGTTTTCACTACAAAAAACGGTAAGCAGGGTGTGGTAGATGTTCGGGAAAATATCCTTGTACCAGCGGAATATAAGGACATAGAATTGTAGAGAAGTTTTATTTGGAGAAGATGCACATATTGAACATAATATGGAAATTATATGTCAAAAAGAAGACGGTACACGTGAAGTGATAATGAGGGCGGTCAGATAAAAAATTAAATGCGAGGTGCATAAATGGCACAGTTGGGATAAATAATTATTCTTGTTAATAATCTATTGATACGTGGAAATTTGAGTGTTAGTATACTGAGTATCTGAGACTATAAAAAGTTAGAAATACGAGAGAAAGTGAGGTAATAGTATGGCAATTGTAATGATTAGAGAGAATGTTAAAATTGGATATGATATTTTTACCTCGGTTTGCGCGTATTAGTTTGTTCTTACATATGTTTATGTGTTGAATGGTTTTAAACAATGTGTTAGTTGTTGTTTTAGTTATGTGATTAATATGTCTAAATAGCCGTGGCTTGTTGTGCTGCGGCTTTTTCTGTGTTCGTCTTGCGGGGGACAATTGTACCGGTCGCAAACGAATTCTAAAACTGTGGTAAATATATAAAAAGTATATATTCAAATATCATATTCATGTCGAAAAAATGTAACCCAATATTGTTAGTAAAGAATATTGTTAAGAAAGAATACCATTATGTATTAAAAGTATGAAAAATTTAGAAATGAGATAATTTTATTATTTTTGGAGGATAAGGAATTGAAAGAAATTATTATTAGAAAAGAAACAAAAGAAGATTATAAGAAGACAGAATATATGACACTCAGGGCTTTTTGGAATTTACATGGTCCGGGATGCAATGAGCATTATCTTGTAAATAAGCTTAGGACAGCCGAAGGGTATCTTGAGGATATGACCCGTGTTGCTGAGCTCGACGGCGAAATTGTTGGTGCAATCATGTATTCCAAGGCAAAAGTTGTGGATGGGGATAAGGTGCATGAGGTCTTGGCATTTGGACCGCTTTGTGTTGAGCCTACACTTCACAACTTGGGTATAGGTGGAAAACTTCTTAAAGAGACTTTGAAGATAGCAAAGGAGAAGGGATATTCAGGGATAATAATATATGGTGAGCCTGGATATTATCCTAAGTATGGGTTTAAGACTTGTGATAATTTTGGAATTACAACACCTGATGGAAATAATTTTGATGCCTTTATGGTATATCCACTAGATGATGAGAAATTTTCAGAGGTTCACGGCAAATTTTATGAGGATGAAGTCTTTGAAAAATGTGAAGATTTGGAGGAGGTTACCGCCTTTACAAAGACCTTTAAGTATCCAAAACCATTAAAACTTCAATGTCAGTGGCTTCATGAGGAAAAACTTGGAACTGATGAGCTTTTGGAATATCTTAAACCAGGAAAAACTGTTGCAATACTGGGCTCATCCGGTGTGGGTAAGTCAACCCTTGTAAATTTTATTGTTGGGGAAGATAATCAATAAGAATAGAAGATAAAATATTGTCTGCGAACGGAGAAAATCTTGACAATTTATACTCAAAGTGATATTATAATGATATCACTTTGAAATTAGGATTACCGGATTTCTCGATGCGTATCTTCGCAAAAAAAATTGCTCAGAAAAGGAGATTATTATGAAAGAGAAAATTTATACGACTAAGAAAAAAGGAATGTCAGTGTTACTATTAACAATTGTTGCATTACTTGCAGGTTTTGGTATGATTATTTATGGAGCTGTCCTTTTGGATGCATCTGACAATATTGGAGTAGCCCTGCTGGTGCCAGGAATTGTAATTGATGTTCTGGGATGGATTCCACTTTGTGGACTTAAGGTATTAAAACCACAGGAAGCACTTGTTCTGACTTTGTTTGGCGAATACAAGGGTACCATTAGGGAACCGGGATTTTATTTTGTAAATCCATTTTGCAGCGCGGTGAATCCGGCAGCAGCCACGAAGCTTGCACAGAGTGGCGAAACTACCACAAATAGTGGAATTAAGGTTTCAAGTGAGGGAACACAGGTCCAGATTTCGGCTGAGGGAGCCAACAAAAAGATTTCATTAAAGGCAATGACATTAAATAATGGAAGACAGAAGATTAATGACTGCCTCGGAAATCCGGTGGAGATTGCCATTGCCGTTATATGGAAAGTAAATGATACTGCAAAGGCAGTATTCAATGTTGACAATTACAAGGAATACCTTTCGCTTCAATGCGATTCTGCTCTCAGAAATATTGTAAGAATATATCCTTATGACGTTGCAAATGATGTGGACACAACAGGTGATGGTCAGGCAGATGAAGGAAGCTTAAGAGGTTCAGCAGAGGTTGTTGCTGAGAGAATAAAAAATGAGATTCAGAGTAAGGTTAATGATGCAGGTCTTGAAATAATAGAGGCAAGAATTACATACCTTGCATATGCTCCGGAAATTGCTTCAGTAATGCTTCAGCGTCAGCAGGCATCTGCGATTATTGATGCAAGAAAAATGATTGTTGATGGTGCCGTTGGAATGGTGGAAATGGCGTTAGACCGTCTCAATGAAAAACAGCTCGTTGAGCTTGATGAAGAAAGAAAAGCAGCTATGGTTTCTAATTTGCTCGTGGTATTATGCGGCAACCATGATGCACAGCCGGTAGTAAATTCAGGAAGTTTATATTAATGGCAGGAAAAAAACAGATTCCACTGCGTCTTTCTGATAAATTATATGCAGATATTTCAGCCTGGGCGGAAGAAGACTTCCGCTCAGTAAATGGACAGATTGAGTATTTGCTCACAGAATGTGTGAAGAAAAGAAAGAAAGGCGAAAAAAACAGCGATAATAGCAGTGATAAAAACGAAGGGGCCATTTAGCCGCGGGCGTCCCAATTAGTTTTATCGCGAGCTGAATCTGAAATTCAGCTCGCGATTCCTCCGACGCAAAGCGTCTGCGGAATGGAGATTAGTATGAAAAATAAGAAACGAATTGAAGTAAATATATCTACTTTTTTGGTAATTGGAGTATTATTTCTTATTTGGGGTATTTCATTTTTGACTGATGCAATCACAAAAAGAGATAATCTGGAAAAAATACATAAAGGAGATATTGAGCTATCGGACCTCAAAGAAGGTGAGTACGTCAGCGTTGATAAGGTTCATGCGTTGGGAGGAGTATTGGAAGGAATGACCTCCTATTGTGTAACGGGATATACCTTTATTGAGGGATTGACCTATAATTATTATTTGGTTAATCTTAATGAGAATAATAATGAGTATATAAGTTTAATGATTCTGGATAATCAGTTTGATGAGTTGAATGAAAATATAGATGAAAACGGGTATTTGTCATTGTCAGATAAATATGATGTTTTTAATTCATCATTTGACTTCAAGGTTGTGGAGACTGACAGCAAACATATGAGTAATATTCGAAATGCTGAGGATATTGTGCCTCAGTATATAAATCAAAATGAAGAAGTTCAGTTTTGTAAGAGAGTTGCCCTTGTTCCAGTTAATTTTGAGAAGGAAAGACACAGACTTGTGGAAGCAATATGCATACTATTTTGTGCTTTTGTATTAATTCTTGCGTCAAAACCGTGGAAGGTAATAGAGATAAAGGAAATACCGGTAAAGGAATTTAACCTTGTGTATAATGATGAAAGAAATGAAAATGATATGTTTGTAATTTCAGAATTGGCAAGAACATTACGAATGGATATTGATTATTATAATGCTGATTTACGTAAGCTAAAGAAAAATGTGAGAAATGGTGGAATTGCATTTTTAATATCTATTTTGATATTTGATATTATAAAAGAAAGCATATTTGATGGAAATCTTATGCTAATGACCTTTGCACTTGGAATATTGTCATTTATTCCGGTGGCGTTATTGATAAAATTTTTAATACATATTTTAATTTTGTTTTTGAACAGGGACACGATGTTTTGTAAAAGTGTTATGAGCATTTTTAACAGAGAACCTGTTATGGCAATAATTCATGACAGACAGGCAAAGCTTTTTAGGTGTGAGGCCGTCATGAACGAGAATTTAAATAAAGAGAATAAAGTTTGAAAAATTTTGGAAAAAAGAGTGAAAGAGGCCACATATATGAGATATCAGATAAAAAATGCCATTGTACAGTTTGCTGCTGATACAATACTAAAATGTGTGAATTTTGAAATCCATGATACTGAAAAAATTGCAATTATTGGGAGAAATGGATGTGGAAAGACCACACTATTGCGGCTTATTGCAGGCGACATTGAAATGAGCAATCCAGACAGCGACGAAACCTGTGGAATTACAATGAGCGGTAATCAAAATATTGGTTTCCTGAGACAGATAAGCTTTACTGACGGTTCTGTTCTTGTAAAGGATGAATTAAAGAAGGCATTTACAGAGGTTTTTCAATGTGAAAAAAGAATGAAGGAAATTGAAAGACAGCTGGGGGATAAAGAAGATAAAAAACTTTTGTCTGAGTATGATTTTCTGCAGCGAAAGATGGAAAGCCTTCATGGATATAGCTGGAAAAATGACATGGAAACAATGTTCCAGAAATTTGGGTTTGAATTAAAGGATTTGGAGGAGCCTATTGGTAATTTTTCGGGAGGACAGCAGACAAAAATTGCATTCATTCAATTGCTTCTCAATCGTCCTGACATTCTTCTTCTCGATGAGCCTACAAACCATCTGGATATTAAAACTGTTGAATGGCTGGAAACTTATTTAAAAAATTATGACAGGGCAGTTGTAATTGTATCCCATGACCGAATGTTTCTGGACCGTGTCATCGATGTGACATATGAAATAGAATATGGGGACATTAAACGTTATCCTGGGAATTATTCCACGTTTGTGAAATTGAAGGAAGAGGCGCAAATTAAGCAGGAAAAAGACTATGAGGCCCAGCAAAAGGAAATAGAGAGACTTACAGAATGGATAGAGAAATGGAAAAACACGCCTACCAAGGTTTCGGCTACCCGTTCAAAAAGAATGGCAATTGAACATATGGTTAAGGTTGAAAAGCCAAGAAGATTTGACACGAAAGCATTTAAGGCACTTTTTCAGCCGGAAAGAGAGAGCTACACTGAGGTGCTTTCTGTTGATAAGTTAAAGATAGGATATGACAAGGTGTTAAGTGAAGTTTCCTTAACAGTCAGAAAGAAGGAAAGAATAGCAATTATCGGAGAGAATGGAAAGGGAAAATCTACTCTTCTAAAAACAATTGTCGGAGAAATTCCGGAACTTTCCGGAACTTTCAGATTTGGCAACAATGTGGATTATGCCTACTTTGATCAGCACAGGGCTGTAAATAAGGTGGTTGACCCGGAACAGACGGTTATGGATTATTTTTGGAGCCTTTATCCGAATCTGCTCAGAAATGATGTCAGAAGTGCATTAGGAGCATTTTTATTTTCCGGGGAAGATGTGGAAAAGAAAATGGGAATGCTCTCTGGTGGAGAAAAAGTAAGACTGGAGTTATGTAATATTTTTTATACAAAACCAAATTTTCTTATTCTTGATGAGCCTACAAATCATATGGATCTGGTTGGAAAGGAAGCCTTGGAAAATATGTTGATAAATTATGAGGGAACAGTTTTATTTGTGTCCCATGACCGTTATTTTATTGACAGGGTTGCAACTGGAATTTTAGAATTTGGAACAGATGGTGTGAAATTTTATGCTATGAATTATGAAGGCTATATAGAAGAGAAGGAAAAGAGAAACCAAAAACAGGAACAGGAAGGGAAGAAAAATGATTCTTCCAAAATTAGAAATAATGTTCCTACTCTTGACGATGTATTTGATAAGACTAAATATTATAATCCCGGAAAGGTTCTGTCAAGACTTAAAAAGCAGTTGGAAAAATACAATCAGCAGCTTTTGGAAAGTGAGGAAAAGCTCTCAAATCTTCAGATGGAGATGCTTGCCCCAGAGCTTTCAGCTGATTATCAGAAACTTATGGAGATTCAAAACAGCATTGACGAGGAAAATAGAAATCAGGAATCTTTAATGGAACGCATTTTGGAAACGGAAATAGAACTTGAGTCCATGGAACAGTAATAATGAATAAATAAAAATTGTAAAAGATGAAGGAATAGTATAGAGATTCTTTCATCTTTTATGTATAATATATGGAATTACTGTGAGGAAAGGAAAAAAGAGATGAACTTTTTAGAAGAGCGAATCGTTAGGGATGGAATTGTAAAAGAGGGAAATGTCCTTAAGGTTGACAGTTTTTTGAATCATCAGATGGATATTAACTTATTTAATCAGATGGGAGAAGAGTTTAAGAGGAGATTTGAAGGAAAAGAAATTAACAAGATATTGACAATTGAAGCATCAGGAATAGGAATTGCCTGTGTTGTTGCGATGCATTTTGGAGTTCCTGTTGTGTTTGCAAAAAAATCAAAAAGTATTAACATCGAGGGTGAGATGTATATTGCAGATGTAGAATCCTTTACGCACAAAGTGAAAAACCAGGTGATTGTCTCAAAGAGATTTTTAGGTGAGGGAGATCATGTGCTTATTATCGATGACTTTCTTGCAAATGGATGTGCGCTTCAGGGACTTATTTCAATTGTAAATCAGGCAGGTGGAACTGTTGAGGGAATTGGAATAGCAGTTGAAAAGGGTTTTCAGGTTGGTGGACAAATTATACGTAATCTTGGATATCAGCTTGAGTCTCTGGCTATTGTAGAGTCAATGGATGCAGCTACAGGACAAATTAATTTTAAGAAGCGGCGGAATGGAGATTAGTATGAAAAATAATGTTGATGCAATTTATTCGCTGGATGGAAAAATCAGCTTATTAAAAGCTTTTCCTTTTGGATTACAGCACATTCTTGCAATGTTTGTTGCAAATATTACACCAATTATTATTGTTGCAGCAGCCTGCAACCTTAGCCCGTCAGACACTGCAATGATAATTCAAAGTGCAATGATAATTGCGGGAATTGGTACATTTATACAGTTATTTCCAATGTGGAGGATAGGTTCAGGTCTGCCGATAGTAATGGGAATTAGTTTTACTTTTGTATCATTAGCTTGTACAATTGGTGCCCAATATGGTTATGCAACTTTGATGGGTGCAGTACTTGTGGGTGGTATAGTAGAAGGTATTCTGGGACTCTTTGCCAGGTATTGGATTAAGTTAGTAGCACCGATTGTTGCGGCAACAGTAGTTACAGCAATTGGTTTTTCGCTGCTGTCAGTAGGTGCATCATCATTTGGTGGTGGAACAGGTGCAGCAGATTTTGGGTCAAAAGAGAACTGGATTCTTGGAACAGTAACACTTGTATCCTGTATAGTTTTTAATGCTTTTGTAAAAGGATATCTCAAACAGTTGTCGGTTTTATTCGGACTTGTTGTAGGATATTTATTGGCAATACCTTTAAATATGGTGGATTTTTCAGCTCTTAAAGGTGCAAAAATTGTGTCATTGCCACATTTTGTTCCATTCGGATATGAATTTAATGCCAGTGCAATCTTTTCATTTATATTAATCTTTTTGGTTTCAGCTACAGAGACAATTGGGGATACATCAGCATTGGCGGTTTCAGGCTTAAGAAGAGATGTGACAGAAAAAGAAACATCTGGTTCGATTGCCTGTGACGGTTTTATCAGTGCATTATCATCTGTTTTTGGATGTATGCCCATTACTTCATTTAGTCAGAATGTTGGTCTTGTTGCAATGACAAAGGTTGTAAACAGAATTGCCATTGCGACAGGTGCTTTGATTATGGTACTCGCAGGCTTCTTTCCAATATTTGGAGCGTTACTTGCTACACTTCCAAGTGCAGTTTTGGGTGGATGTACCATTATGATGTTTGGTACAATTGTTGTCAGTGGTGTTCAGATGTTGGGAAAATGTGGATATACACAGCGCAACATCACAATTGCAGCACTTTCATTGAGTATAGGTCTTGGATTTACACAGTGTCCAGAACTATTTGGCAGATTTCCGGGTATCATAAAATCTGTATTTGCAGAAAACTGTGTAGCCTTAGTGTTTGTAACAGCCATTATCTTTAACCTGATACTTCCAAAAAACATGGAACAGGCATAAAAGATATGGTTATTTTAGATGGATTTATCAATCCATTTGACCAGGCTGTTATATATAAATGTGGGATGAAATTATTTGGGTACAGAAGTATTGGGGAAAATAATTTTAGAAAGGATGAGGAGAATGTTAGGAGTAAAATTAAAAACAGTGAGTAAGAAAAGAATTGCGTTCTTACTTGCGGCAGTAATGTTCATGACTTTTATTTTCACTAACTGGCAGACTAAAATGGAGGTCAAGGCAGAGCCGGGGGATGAATTTATTAAGTTTGAACAGTATGAAGGTAGTGCAACGGATCCTATTTCAAATGGAAGTGATTCGTCAAATCCTACCTGGATATTTAATTATGATGCACAGGATGGTAATGGATATTCAATTGCATTTGATACAAACCATAAGCCTGGTATTTATGCAAATGACCATTCTGCGGAAGGTGAAAACATTATAAGATTGATACAGGGTGTAAAGGAAGGTACTGTGCCTGGGAAGGAAGCAGCAGACAGCTATAATGCTTATCGTTCAGGTTCAGCAATGTTAAACAAAACGATTTCCTTACAGGCATCAAATGGGTTTTCTACTAAATTTACCATCTCTATGCCGGATGCAGTTGTAAATGATGCACAGACAAGTGGATATTCAAGAGAGTATGGTGGAGATGGAATTGCATTTGTTATTACAACCGGAGATTCTATTGTTGGACAATCTGGTGGAGGAATGGGTTATGCCGGCGTAAACAATAGTGTGATAATCGAGCTTGACTCATATTTCAATGGTTCTTATGCGATGTTGGCTGCCGATGCCAATGGATATGTAAACTGGGGATTTGATAATCATGTTTATAGTAAGGGTAAAGCATCAGGGCCATATTACACAATGGGAATAGAACTGTTTGCTAGTGATCCGGCTACAGGAAACGTCATTTTACCTGATGATAAAAGAGAATTAATTGAAGGTACGTTGGATTCAAATACAGTGTATAATACTTGGGGATATGGACAGTTGCCATGTGTATCTGAAAGAAGATTTGACCATATAGGTGTTATGCTTAATGGCGACCAGAAGAAGCATAAGGCATTGTATTACATAAATAATGTTGACCCAACTCATATTAATAATGACTATAAGTATGACAATATTGAGAATCCGGATACGACTGATTTGACACATACTTCAGGGCGTTTTGCGGACGCAGGTGTGGATGACAGATTATTTACATTCTGGATAGATTATGACGGTGGAAAGATGAGTGTATATTATACACTTGGAAAATATGATGAGGCCGTAAAACCGGCTACACCAGTTATTTCATATGATGTTGACTTATCAACGGTTTTGGGAACAAACAATGATATTCGTGTAGGTTTCACTTCAGCTGTCGGTTCTTCAAAGGCAAATCACACAGTACATGGTTTTTCTTTTGCAAACTATGTGGAGAGTGATTACACAGTTGAACACTATAAGTGGAACAGAAATACAAATAAATATGAAATTGTTTCAGCGGATACTGAGGTATTGACAGATAGAGTGGGTAAAGAGGTTTCAGCAACAAGTAAAACATATCCAAATTATAAATACAATCCATCAGCTAGTCTTGATGGTGCTGAACCAAAGGATACCGGTATTGTTACTGAGGATGGAAAGCTGAAACTCAGATTTTACTATGACCCTATCGAGACTACATATACAGTTAAGAAATTTTATCAGCAGGCAGATGGCAGCTTTGTTGAAGATACTACAGAGAGAAGAAGTGGAAATGGTTATGTGGGAGATGGCATTTCAGCAACTACTGCTGATATGACACCAGCCGTTGATAAAGCTTTATATGAATTTAGTGACACAGTGACAGGAACAATTAAGGATATAGTTCTTGTGGAAGATGAGAGTCAGAATGAATTGAAATTATATTTTGTCAAGGAAAATACAGAATACAGGACAGAATATTATTTACAGCAGACAGATGGTACATATATTTTAGCACCAGGGGAAACATCGACCTGGACAGTGGGGGCGATTGGTACGTCGGCTTCGGCAACAATAAAGACCTTTGCTGGATACACAAAAGTTACTGTAAATAATGGTGTGGATGTATCAAGAGAAAACATTACTGCTCTGGCCTTTGACAGAGATGATAATGTTATGAAGGTGTATTATAACTTAAATACTTCATATAAAGTGGAGTACTATTATCAGAAGAATGATGGAAGTTTTGATTCGACACCGGATTCAGTGAGCACGGACAGGACAGAGGTTGCCGGAAACACAGCGGCAGTCACGGAAGCAGACAAGATACCTACAAAGTCAGACTATGCTTTTGATAATGGAAATATAAAGAACGTTTTGGCATCAGAAGTTAAACCGGACGGAACAACAGTATTAAAGGTATATTTTGTAAAAGAAGACACAAGATACAAGACAGAGTATTATTTACAGCAGCCGGATGGAAGCTATGTAAAGGACAGCTCTTCAGCCTGGA
>JBNRML010000153.1:0-13316 GCA_050309585.1 Lachnospiraceae bacterium | reverse complement strand
TTTTGCATTTGCAGCTAAGTATGTTTTACATGGCATTGCTATGATAAAAAAAATATAAAGGAGACATGATAACAATGACGAACGAGAATAATAATTGCTATACGAACAGGGAGCTGTCATGGCTTTCATTTAATGAAAGAGTATTAGATGAGGCCGCAAATGACAGAGTACCATTAGCCGAAAGAATGACATTTGCTTCAATTTTTCAAACTAATTTGGATGAGTTCTATATGGTAAGAGTGGGAACACTTATGACCCAGATGAGATTAAAAGAAAAGAATATTGAGAATAAAACCGGCATGAGTAGTGAGGAACAGGTTCGTGAAATTCTTAAACGTACAAAGGAACTGGAAAAAAAGAAAGCTGGTATATATGAGCAGTTAATGGGAGAATTAGAACCCAATGGAATACGGATCATTAATTTTAATAAGCTTTCAAATGATGAGGGAAAATTATTAGAGAAGTATTTTGATAATAATATTGCTCCATTTTTATCTCCGATGATTATTGGAAAACAGCACCCTTTTCCTTTTTTGAATAATAAACAGCTCTATGCAATTGTGCTTTTAAGGACCCAGAAAGGAAAAAATAAAATAGGCATTGTTCCGTGTGGTAACACAGTATTCAAGCGTCTGATAGAAATTCCGACAAGGCCTGGAACTTTTATGCTTTCCGAAGAACTTATTCTGCATTTCGTTTCTAAATTATATGGCAAATATCTGATTCGTGAAAAAGCTATTATGAGAGTGACACGAAATGCAGATATAGATGCATCAGGTATATACGATGAGGACCTTGATTACAGAGATGTAATGGAGAACCTTATTAAAAAGAGAAATAAGCTTGCTCCTGTAAGGGTAGAACTTAGTAGAAGAATAAATGACAAGGCAAAAAAAGAACTTTCGAACTACCTTGAGATAGATATAGGACATTTTATTGATATTGAGACCCCACTTGATATGTCTTTTGTATTCCAGCTTCAGAATTATTTGAGTGAAAAGGCAGAGTTATTTTATGAAAAGAGAAATCCAAGAAATTCTTCAATGATTGATGTCAGAACAAATATTATGGAACAGATTGAGAAGAAGGATGTGTTGTTATCATACCCATTTGAATCCATGAAGCCTTTTATCAGACTGTTAGAAGAAGCGGCACAGGACGATAAGGTTGTATCAATAAAGATGACACTTTATCGTGTTGCGGAAAGAAGTAAAATTATTGATGCATTAGTTGAGGCTGCTGAAAACGGAAAAGAGGTTGTTGTTCTTGTTGAATTACGTGCAAGATTTGACGAAGGTAATAATATAGAAGTATCAAAAAGATTAGAGGAAGCAGGATGTCAGATTTTGTATGGCCTAGGTAACTATAAGGTACATTCAAAATTATGCTTAATCACCAGGACGGATTCAGAAAAAGGATTTTCATATATTACACAGATTGGAACGGGAAATTATAACGAAAAGACAGCACGTTTATATACCGATCTTTCCCTTATGACCGCAAATCAGTCGATTGGAGCTGAGGCAGCGAAAGTGTTTGGGGCATTACAAAAAGGTGAAACCATTGAAGAAACCACGGATTTACTGGTGGCACCAAAATGTTTGCAGAATAAAATAATTGACTTGATTGACGAGCAGATTAAGTTTGCAGCAGAAGGAAATGAGGCCTATATTGGAATCAAGATAAATTCTCTTACAGATAAGGTTTTGATTGAAAAATTAATTAAAGCAAGTCAGGCCGGTGTTCACATTGATTTGATAGTACGTGGAATATGCTGCTTACGTCCAAAGGTTGAAGGATTAACTGAGAACATAAATGTTATAAGTATTGTTGGAAGATTTTTGGAACATTCAAGGATATATATATTTGGAACTGAAATCAGGCAGATAATATATATTGCGTCAGCAGATTTTATGACACGAAATACAGAAAGAAGAGTTGAGGTTGCCGCTCCAATTTATGATGAAACTTTACAGAAAAGGATACGTGATATGTTTTATAAGATGTTACAGGATGATGAAAAGGGAAAAGAACAGGATTCTGAAGGGGTATATCATAGCCGGAAGATAAATGAGGTTCCTTTTGATTCACAGGAATATTTTTATGAGCAGGCTTATGTAAAAGCAGGGGAAAATTAATGAAGATATATTATCTTGGTGCTGTGCTGGTGGAAATGGATACTATATTAACAAATGACAATGATGAGAATACAAAGGTTGTCGGACATAAGCACCAGTAAATTTAAGATTCAGTTTTTCGTTAATACTCATTACGGGATGGTTTGGAATGAATTTTAAATTATGCCGGAATTAGAAAATACATATTGATTATTTGTTTAAGAAAAATTATAATGTACTCAGCAATGGTGCTTTGAATAAAGGCACCATTTTTTTTGTTTTATATGATGGTAGCTATTTGCTTCTGAGCGAAGGCAAATAGCCCTGATGGCAGAAGAGAAACTGAATATGCAGATTTCTCTTGGTCTCTTCGCGTAAAGACGCTCAGAAATGAGGGATAATATGGCATTAACGTGTAGAAATTTAACAAAAATACAATATGGAAATATGCTTGAACTGGTGGCAGGTGAAGAGGGATTAAATAATATAATACTATGCACACACGTGTTGGAGATAATTGAGTATATGGATTTTGTGAAGAAGGGTGACTTAATAATTACATTGGGTTATGTATTGCAGAATGATAAGGAAAAGTGGAAGAAATTTATCTATAAACTGTGCGAAAAAGAAAGTGCAGGAATTGTAATAGATAAAGAAAGGGTCGAAAAAGAGACGATTGAAATAATAAAGAACATATGTAATGAATATGATTTTCCGTTATTTTTAATGCCTGTTGAGATGAGAATGCCCAATCTTCAGGACAGTATTTCCGCAGTAATCTATGAAGAGGGAATGAAGGAGATGCTTGCAGAAAAATTCTTTTTAGAAATAATGTACAGTAATATGCCTGTCAGCTTAAGCAAGATAAAAAAAGCGGAAAGGTATGGCTTTGACTCTTCGGCTAATTATTATTTTGTTGATGTGGAATGTAAAATTGACAAAAATATTAAGAGTATGGATTTTGGCGAGGAAAAAAAGATATACAGGGGAATAAAAGGTACTGCATACACTATATATGATGAGGATATAAATGAGTACATAAGAGAAAAACTAAGTGAATGTATCAAGGAATATAGCGACAATTATTATACAATTGTAAACGGTGAAAAACATACAATTCTTTTGAATGCTGATAATAATAAAACACAAAAAATATTGAATAGGATAAAAAAGACTCTGGGGCGAATGGATATTCTATACAGGATTGGTGTAAGCTGCGGTTTTAAGGGGGTGGAAAACATAAATAAATGTTATGAACAGGCGGTGTTTGCAAGACACAGATGTAAATATAACGAGGAAAAATATTACGAGAATTACGGCATTGATGCCATAATTCACAGCAGTACGGATTATGAGTTGCTGAAATCAATAAGAGATAATTTTCTGGGACCAATACTTGAAATAAGTGAAGAAATAAAAAGAGTTGAGATGTTGAGGACACTGGAAGAATTCATAAAACATAACTGTAATTATGAGGACACAGCTAAAGTATTATTTTGCCACAGCAACACAGTAAGAAACAGGATAAGTGACATTGAGAAAAGACTTGGAATTGATCATACATGTTACAATGATATATTCAATATAAAACTTGCATTAGGGATAAATAAGAAATTAGAGAAAATGAAGCGTACGTTGTAAAAAAATCCATAGATTAAAATAATAGTTGTGAAAAAATACAGCTGAATAATGGTGAAAAATAAAAAACACATGTCAAAAAACTTGATAAAACCAAAGTTTTTGACATAAATGTATATTCTATATCGCAAAATAAGGAAAAAAATAAATTTATAAATTTTTTAGAAGATTTGATGGAAAAAAATAATTGTGCTAAAATCCCCGTATAAATAACGAAGGCGTTGACAGTAAAAAACTGTTAATGCCTTTTAGCATTAGGAGGAATGGATTATGAAATTAAAGGACACAGGACTCAGCGTACAGGATATTAAGGAAAAGGTAAACAAGTATATGATTGAAACCTATGAGAGGTTTGATTTTTTGGCTGAAAGGGCAGAGGGTATGTACATATACGATGAAGAAGGTAACCCTTATCTTGATTTTTATGCCGGAATAGCGGTAAACAATGCAGGTAACAGAAATCCTAAGGTTGTGGAAGCTGTAAAAAACCAGGTAGATGATGTTATGCATACATTTAACTATCCTTATACAATTCCACAGGCATTATTGGCAGAAAAGGTATGTGAAACAATCGGTATGGACAAGATATTTTATCAGAATTCAGGTACAGAAGCTAATGAGGCAATGATAAAAATGGCAAGAAAATATGGAATAGAAAAATTTGGGCCTAATCATTATCATATCGTTACTGCTAAGATGAGTTTTCACGGAAGGACATTTGGCGCAATGTCAGCCACGGGTCAGCCAGGTAACGGATGTCAGGTTGGTTTTGGACCTATGGCATATGGGTTCTCATATGCTCCGTTTAATGACCTTGAGGCATTTAAAAACGCATGTACAGAAAATACAGTGGCTATTATGGTTGAACCGGTTCAGGGTGAAGGCGGTGTAAATCCTGCCACAAAAGAGTTTATGGTTGGACTTAGAAAATTATGTGATGAAAAGGGAATGTTATTATTGCTTGATGAGGTTCAGACAGGCTGGTGCAGAACCGGAGCAGTGATGTCATATATGAATTACGGAATTAAACCAGACATTGTTTCAATGGCGAAGGGTCTTGGCGGTGGTATGCCAATTGGTGCCATATGTGCAACAGCAGAAGTGGCAAAGGCATTTACAGCAGGTTCTCATGGAACAACATTCGGAGGTCATCCTGTTAGTTGTGCGGCTGCATTGGCAGAGGTCAATGAACTTCTTGATAATAATCTTGCAGAAAATGCAAAAGAGGTTGGAGATTATTTTGCAGGAGTACTGGAAACTTTACCACACGTAAAAGAAGTAAGACATCAGGGATTGTTGGTAGGCGTGGAATTCGATGACACAATAAGTGGAGTTGAGGTGAAACACGGATGTCTTGATAGAAAGCTTCTCATTACAGCCATTGGAGCACATACAATCAGAATGGTTCCACCACTTATTGTGTCAAAGGAAGAATGTGACGAGGCGGTAAGTATTATCAGAGATACAGTTTGCGCAATGGAATAGACATGAGGTGAGATGATGAAAGATTTTACATTTTCAATTCCGCAAAACATAATTTTTGGAAAGGGAAGTATTGAAAAGCTTCCGGAAATAGCGAAAAAAATGGGTGGCAGGCATGCATTTATCATATCAGGACCTGTTCTTAAAAAAATTGGACTGGTAAGTAAATGTGAGGGCTATTTGAAAGCTGCAGGATATGAAGTGGATTCGTATACTGATACAGAAGCAAATCCATCCGTGGAAACCGTGGAAAAAGCAGCAAAAAGCTTTAAGGAATGTGGTGCTGATATTATAGTGGCATTGGGAGGAGGTTCTCCACTGGATGTTGCCAAGGCTGTAGGCATAGTTGCAAAATATGGCGGAAAAATCATTGATTATGAGGGTGGAGGTAAGGTGCCGGGGGAGATAATTCCACTGGTTGCAATCCCTACCACTGCAGGAACAGGTTCGGAGGTAACAGCATTTTCGGTAATTACAGACCACTGCAGGAATTACAAGCTGACGGTATTCAGCTATGATATATTGCCTAAATATGCAATTCTTGACCCGGAGCTTATTATGACAGCACCTTCCTCTGTAGCGGCTGCATGTGGCATCGATGCACTGATACATGCATTGGAGGCATATATATCCACGGCAGCTTCACCATTTACGGATGCAATGTCTGAAAAAGCAATGGAGCTGATAGGAAAAAACATAAGGAGATATGTTGCAAACAGAGGTGACGAGGAGGCAGCAGAGGCTATGCTGGTGGGCTCACTGTTTGCAGGAGTATCATTTTCATTTGCCAGACTGGGTAATGTACATGCAATGAGCCATCCGGTAAGTGCATTTTTTAACGTATCCCATGGAGTTGCCAATGGAATACTTTTGCCGACAATTCTCGAATATAATAAGCTGGCAGATTCCGGAAAATATGAAAAAATATACAATTATGTAAGTCAGAACCCTGTAGAACATGAGAAATTTAAGCCAGAAATGCTTGTGGAAGAAATAAAGCTTCTTAACAGGGAACTGGGAATACCTGCCACATTATCAGAAGTGGGTGTAACAGAGGATAAGATAAGTCTTATGGCTGAGGATGCAATGAAAAGCGGAAATATAGCTGTTAATCCGAGGAGTTCAAGAAAAGAAGATATAGAAATGTTATATAGAAATGCAATGTAAAGTAACTGCTATACGTTGAAAAAGGTGGTGGGATGATGTGAAACATACAGATACCGTACAAACCTTTAATGAGGGCTTTGATGAAATAGTGACGGATTTAAAATCTGCCATATTGAGAGATTATGATATGTGTACAAGTCCACATATAAGTCTGATTAAGTTCTCAGAAAACCTGATATGTCTCTTGGAGGATGGTGGAAATTCTGATAGTGAAAAGAAAGTTCTCAGAGTGTGCAGACCGGGTTATCATGACGAAGAGGAACTTGTAAATGAATTATTCTGGGTAACTGAGATACAAAAAAACACGGACATAAATACTGCCAGAGTTTATAAAGGAAGAAACGGAAAATTAATTCAACAGTTTACATCCGCGTCAGGTAACGCTTATTTTTATAGTATTCAGTCTTATATATCAGGAAATACAATAAAAGATATGGATGGGGAATCTATGTTAAGAGGAATGGAGTTAGTTGGGTACACTGCTGCAAAGTTACATAGCATGGAAGAAAAAAATCCACATTCCCAAATTGAATTTAAGCGTTTTTCCTGGGATGTGGAGGATACGCTGGGGGAGAGTGCAAGATGGGGAAATTTTGAGATTTTCGAAGGTCTCCTGAAAGAGGAGATGAATATGTTAAAGGACTGCTCTGTAAAGATAAAGGACAAGCTTAATAAGTATGGAAGAAAGAATGACAGGTATGGACTTATCCATGCAGATTTACACACTGAAAATCTTATTATAGACGAAGAAAGAATAAGTCTCATAGACTTTGATGACTGTGGCTATGGGTGGTATCTGTATGATTTGGCAAGCGCTGTCAGTCAGCAGTCTGAAAACATTAATGAGTTGATAAAAGGCTATTTAAGAGGATACGAAAGAATCAGGATATTATCAAAACAGGATATGGAAATGATAGATACATTTGTTTTGCTTAGGCGTCTTGTAAGACTTGGCTGGATGACCACCAGAAAGGATAATGGCGTCATTAGTCAGGATGGATGTGTATATGCAAGAAAAACATTGGAAATGGCTAAGAAATATATAAATCAGGATTAGGAGGTAAAGACTATGTTTAAGAATTTACCAGCATTAACAAAAGATGAGGTTATAGATTATAGTATGAAATATGTTAATCCGGGAAAGACCAGGGAGTGGATAGACCGAGGGATTAACATAGTTATGGGAAAACGAGAGGGATATATTTTTTGGGATATGAATGGCAGTAAATATCTGGATATTCATATTAATGGAGGTACTTTTAATCTGGGGCACAGAAATCCCGAACTTATTGAGGCAATGATTAAGGCAACGGAAGATTTTGACATAGGAAATCATCATTTTGCTGCAGCCGGAAGAGCATTGCTTGGAAAAAAAATGTCAGAGCTTACGCCGGAGGGTTTGAATTACTGTGTTTTTTCTTCAGGCGGTGGAGAGGCTGTTGATGTGGCAATAAAAAGTGCAAGATATGCTACAAAAAGAAAGAAAATAGTGTCTCTAAAGGGGTGTTATCATGGTCACACCGGATTTGCGGTATCCACAGGTGATGCAATATTTAAAGACCCGTTTCTTGCAGGTGGTGAGGAGGGTTGCTTTGTACAGGTTCCACTAAATGACATTGAAGCAATGGAAAATGAGCTGAAAAATGAAGATGTGGCAGCAGTTATTATTGAATCAATTCTTGCAACATATGGTTTTAAAATCCCTGACGAAGGGTACCTCAAGAAGGTAAAGGAATTGTGTGAAAAATATGGAACTCTATATATTGCCGACGAAGTGCAGACCGGACTTATGAGAACCGGTAAAATGTGGAGTATAGACCACGAAGGCTTCTCTCCTGATATGATAGTGACGGCAAAGGGATTTTCTGGCGGTATATATCCGATTGCCTGCACAGTTCTTAATGAAAAAGCGGGAAGATGGCTGGTAGAAGCAGGCAGAATGCATGGTTCCACAACTGGCGGCTCGGAGATTGGCTGTATGGTTGCGTTAAAAGTGCTTGAAATAACCACAAGACAATCAACAATTGACAATATACGCAAAAATGCCGTACTTATGACTGAATTTGCAGATAAAATGGTGAAGAAATCCGGAGGTTTTCTAAAAGGTTATAGCCAGAGAGGCGTGATTATGGGTATGGACTTCGATGTGGAGGATGCAAGTAGAACCGTGACTAAAGCACTGTTTGAAAATGGTGTGTGGGCACATAATTCAAGGCTTCGCCCAAATATATTGCAGTTTAAACTTGGTCTTCTGGCTGATGAGGAATATATGGAAGAGCTTTTTGATAAAATGGAGAAAGGTATTATGCTTGCGGCAGAAAGAGCAGATTAGGTATTTACCTTTGCTCAGAAATGAGGATTAGTATGAGAGATTTACATGGAAGAACAGCGATTATCACAGGTGCCAGTAGGGGAAATGGGTATGGAATGGCAAAGGTGATGGGAGAATATGGTGCAAGTATAGCTGTTTTCAATGATGTTTCTAAAGAAAAGCCGGAATCTGAAAAAAATTTATATGCGGCAGTTGAAAGTCTGAAAAAGTGCGGAATAAATGCAAAAGGATATGCTGTTGATGTTACTGATGTCCAGAGTGTAGAAACAGGAGTATCAGAGGTAATAAAAGATTTTGGTAAAATTGATATTCTGGTAAATAACGCAGGAATTGCGAGACTGTGTAAATTCGAGGATATGACGGACGAAATCAGGGATTTGCATTTTAATGTGAACATTTTAGGTGCATGGAATTGTACCCGTGCTGTTATTAACAATATGCTTGAAAATAATTATGGCAGAATCATTAATATTTCATCAGTAACAGGGGCAAGGGTTTGTGACAGTGGATTTAGTGCCTACGCAGCAACTAAGGCGGCCATGATTGGATTTACAAAGGCTCTTGCGGTAGAATATGCAGGACGTGGAATCACATGCAATGCAATTTTGCCGGGATATATTTATACAGAGATGGTCAGGAAAAGTGCAGTTGAGTCAAATCCCATAAATCCTGAAAGTATTATAAGAGGCATAGAAGAAGGCATTCCCATGAAGAGAATGGGAAGAACAGAGGAATTAGGGGAGCTGGCGGCATTTCTGGCAAGTGAAGGGGCAGCCTACATAACTGGTACTGAAAACATTATAGATGGAGGGAGTACTCTTCCGGAAACGGGGACAATGGGTGTGTGAAACTAATAATTGTAAAATATTTCAATAATTTATGTGTATGTATTTACAGATGTTGGAATTTCTTACAAACATTGATAAGGGATATTGACAAATCAAATGTATATATTTATACTCCACACATAGACAGGGTAGTCATGAGGAATGACCCCTGTTTTTTTATTTGATGGTAAAGTTTTACAAGCTTTTCTGTCATAAAAGAGCACATAAATTAGTAGCAGGCAAAAATGAATTGCAGAATAGGAGGACATTATGAAAAAAACATTTTTAAAGCGAGCAATAGGCACAATTCTTTGTGCAACACTTGTAATTGGTTCATTAGCAGGTTGTGGAAAAGCAAAGACAAAAGTGAATTATGATGAAAAGAAGGTTTTGAGAGTAGGTATGGAATGTTCCTATGCACCATTTAACTGGACACAGGAAACAGACGAATTATCAAATGGCGAAAAGGCAGTTCCAATTTATGGAACAAATCTTTATTGTTATGGATACGACGTAATGATGGCTCAGAAAATTGCTGACAGTCTTGGATGGGAGTTGGAGGTACATAAAGTTGAGTGGGACTCAATAGGTATTTCAATGGATGCCGGTGATTATGACTGTATTATTGCCGGTATGAGCTGGTCAGAGGAAAGAGAAGCAGCATATGATTTTACAAGTGAATATTACTTCAGAGATTTATGTTTAACTGTCAAAAAGGGAAGTAAATTTTCTACATGTTCAAAACTTGATGATTTTAAAGGAAAAAATATAAGCGTAACTACACAGTTGGGTACAGCGTATATTGACTTGATTCCTCAGATTCCTGATTCAAAAAATGCGGCATTTTATGAAACTACTTCAGAAGCATTTATGGCTGTTTCAAACGGAGTGGCAGATGCAGCACTTATCGATAAGCCGACTGCAGAGTCAGCATTACTCACAAATAGTGATTTAGAGATTCTTGATATCGAAGACCTTGACTCAGGAGCATCTGTAAATGTTTGTATCGCTGTTCGTTCAGGCGACAAAGAACTCCAGTCAAAGATTCAGGGTGTTTTGGATGATATGAATTGGAATGAAGAAAACAAGGATAAAATGGATGAAATGATGAGTGAGGCAGTAAAATTACAGCCAGCAGCAAAATAAATTTGTAATTATGAATCAGTGGTAAGATTATTAAAACTATCCGGAGCCTGTTATTTATAGAAGAAAACAAAGTAAAAATCGCAGGCTCCGGATAATAATTAGATTTGAAAATAAGCAGATGGAAGGCAATATCTGACATTTGCATTATATATATTGTGGCATTTTACATTATAGAGGAGGAATGTTTTATGAATATAAATAATCCTACAAGTTCTGTTGAATGGACAGTGTTTCTTGCAAAGAAATATTCAAACCTATTTATTCAGGGAATGTGGACAACATTATATATTGCAGTAATTGGAACGATTCTTGGATTTGTGTTAGGTTATGCAACTGGAATTATTCAGGATGCAAAGATTAATAAAGGTGACAATATTTTTAAGAAAATAATAATGAGATTCTTTAAAATAATACTTTCTATATATGTAGAAGTATTCAGGGATACCCCAATGATTGTACAGGCAATGGTCGTTTACTTCGGTTTAAAAACCATACTTAATGTAATGTTAGACCCTATTGAAGCCGGTATATTGGTCACGGTGTTAAATACGGGAGCATATATGGCTGAGACAGTAAGGGCAGGTATTAATTCAATTGATAATGGTCAGCGTGAAGGTGCTTATGCAATGGGAATGTCGCCATTTAAAACAATGTTGTATATTGTATTACCACAGGCGTTTAAAAATGTTATCCCTGAAATGGCAAATACATTCCTGACAAATCTTAAGATGACCTCAGTATTGAATGTTATTGGTGTATCAGAACTTTTCCTTATGGCAAAGACAGCAGGAGGTACCTATTATAAATATTACGAATCATATTTGGTAATAGCTATGATTTATTTTGTATTATGCTTCATTTTTAATAGATTGTTTCTGTTGATGGAAAAGAAATTAGAAGGAAAGAAAGATTACGCACTTGCAGTTGAGTTTGCAGAGGATAATCAGTAGGAGGTGACCTTATATGGCAGGTAAAAACGATGTTGTATTAAAAATAGAAGACCTTGGAAAGACATTTGGAAATCATGAAGTATTAAGGAAAATCGATTTCGAGGTAAGAGAAGGCGAGGTTATCTGTATAATAGGTTCCTCAGGCTCCGGTAAATCTACATTGCTGAGATGTGTGAATAAGCTTGAAACACCGACATGTGGAAAGATTATATATAGAGGAAATGAAATAGGTGACAGCCAGAAAGAAATGAATGAGTACAGAGCAAAGGTGGGAATGGTTTTTCAGTCCTTTAATTTGTTCAACAATAAAACTGTTTTACAGAATTGCATGCTGGGAGCCAGGAAAGTAATTCATGTAAGTAAAAAGGAAGCATATGATAGGGCTATTAAGCATTTAAAAGAAGTTGGTATGGCTCAGTATATTAACGCAAAGCCAGCGCAGCTTTCGGGTGGTCAGAAACAGAGGGTTGCCATAGCAAGGGCCTTGTGTATGAATCCTGACGTATTGCTTTTTGATGAGCCCACATCCGCCTTAGACCCGGAAATGGTTGGAGAAGTTTTAAATGTTATGAAGGAACTTGCAAAATCCGGTCTTACAATGATTATCGTAACCCATGAAATGGCATTTGCAAGAGATGTGTCCTCTAGAACAATATTTATGGACAAAGGGATAATTGCACAGGACGAAGAGCCAACAAAAATGTTTAGTCTGGACAATCCAAACGACAGGACAAGAGAATTTTTAAGCAGATTTATTGCAGAAAAAACAGATACAAATAAAGCAGACGAAATAAAAAAAGGTGTGGATTCTGCTAAAATAACAAATAAAATAAATAAAAAATTTGTTGTTACATTTGCAAGG
This sequence comes from Lachnospiraceae bacterium, assembly GCA_050309585.1. Lineage (GTDB taxonomy): Bacteria > Bacillota > Clostridia > Lachnospirales > Lachnospiraceae > Bovifimicola. The sequence goes on along the minus strand of JBNRML010000153.1, from coordinate 795 downwards.
GGATTTGGTTCAGGAGGTAAGGAAATTGCTTCAAGGCTGGCAAAGGACCTTGGAATACATTGCTACGAGAATAGGATTCTTACATTGGCATCCGAAATGAGCGGGGTTCCGCATGAAGATTTCGAAAAGGAAAATGAAAAGCTGGTATACACTTCCAGAGGATTGAAAAAACTTCTGGGAGGGATGAAGCGCACAAAGAGTTCAACATATCTGGCAAGAAGAGATTTTTCATCAAACGATGAACTGTTTGAGTGTCAGAGCAAGATAATTAATGACCTGGCAGATTCAGAGGACTCCTGTGTAATCGTTGGAAAGTGTGCAGATTATGTATTAAGGGACCGTGACAATGTGGTCAGCATATACATTGAGGCTCCCAGAGAATATTGTGTTAAAAGAACAATGGATAATATGAAATGTAACAGAGAGACCGCCATTAACACAATAGTTGAGACCGATAAATTCAGGGCAGATTATTATGAGTACTACACAAATGGAAATTACTGGACCAATCCCGTAAACTATGATATGACGCTAAACAGCGAGAAAATGGGAATAGACGGATGTGTGTCGCACATTAAATCATTACTAAAATTAAAAGGATATATTGAGTAAAAGTTATCCGTTAATACGTGATACATTTTGTTACAAAAGAATAAACAACGGTGTTTTGTGTTTTTGCAAGACACCTTTGTTTTTTTGAAAGCAATTTGGTAAATAGTCAAGAAGTATTTTGAAATGATTTTCAGAAAAAAGGGTAACTTTAATAGACCTACGGCTTATTTCTCAAAAAAGACG
>JBNRML010000152.1:0-15383 GCA_050309585.1 Lachnospiraceae bacterium | reverse complement strand
CAGGAAATAGTGTTAATCATAGCAGTATTATTGGCGACAGTGTCAGCATTTATTGTAAAACCTGATACCAGGTATATTGAATACATTGATTTTAGAAGTCTTTGTATTCTGTTCTGCTTAATGTGTGTCATAGAAGGAATGAAAGAAGTTGGCGTTTTTAAGTGTGTTGCAGAAAAGCTTCTAAAGAAATGCAGAAGCAAAACTCAGCTTATGCATGTACTGGTTTTTTTGTGTTTTTTCTCAAGTATGATAATCACAAATGACGTTGCACTTATTACTTTTGTTCCTTTTGCCATTACAACAATAAAGATGGCAGATTATGATGATGACAAAGAGAGATTGATGATAGTGATTATTGTTATGCAGACAATTGCTGCAAATCTCGGAAGTATGATGACTCCACTTGGAAATCCTCAAAATATATATCTGTTTGGAATATCAGAAATGACGATTTTTGAGTTTATGAAAATTCAAATGCCTTATGCAGTTACAGCATTGTTTTTACTTGTTTTATGGATATATCTATATTCAAATAAAATGAAAACAGAATACACGGTGGCAAAAACAAGGGAAGAAACAAAGATAAAATGGGAAAAATTCTGTGTGTACATACTTTTGTTTTTCCTTTCCATGTTGACAGTACTTAGGATGGTTTCATTTGAGTTGGTTACAATTATTGTAATACTGGTAATGCTGATAATAGATGGTAAAATCTTAAGAAGAGTTGATTATTCATTGCTGGTCACTTTTGTGGGATTCTTTATTTTTATTGGAAATATGGGCAGAATAGACTTGATAAATGAATTTCTGCAAAACATTGTGGCAGGAAATGAGGTGCTTATTTCGGTGTGTTCAAGCCAGATAATAAGTAATGTACCCGCGGCACTTCTTTTGTCAGGATTTACTGAGAATTATAAGGCTTTGATAGTTGGAATCAATATTGGGGGACTTGGAACCCTGATAGCTTCCATGGCAAGTCTGATTTCATTTAAACTATTTTCAAGAGAATCAGCAAAAAAGGGAAGATATATAATGACTTTTACGGCTGCCAGTGTGATTTTCCTTATTCCGCTCATGGGAATGGCACTAGTTTTAATATGATTATCGTGATATAATGTGATGTACATCGGAATTAAATGGAGGAAATAAAATGGCTAAGAAACACAGTGGATTAAATATTACAGTAGCAGGACATACAATAGATAATGTTGGAGAAATGGTTGGAAAGACTGTTGATAAGGTTGCAGGGGATAAGATTAAGATTGATGCCAAAAAGATTGGGAAAGCATTGGATAAGACAAATAAAAATATTAAACTTGATATAGGAAAAAAGAAATAAAGTACTTTTATGGAGATTAAAATGGATAAACTGTCAGAAATGGGACTCATGGACAGGATGAGTGAATGCTATCCATCCATGAGTAAAGGGCATAAAAAACTTGCCGCATATATAACCTCAAATTACGATACAGCAGTTTTTTTGACCGCTGCAAAGCTGGGCGAAGAGGTGGGAGTGAGTGAGTCCACAACAGTAAGATTTGCAACACTTTTGGGATATAAGGGATTCCCGGAATTTCATAAGGCTTTGGAAGAGGTTGTAAAGGATAAGCTTCATTCAGTGCAGAAAATTGAAATAACTGCGTCGAAAATGACAAAGACTCAGGTGCTTGAGACCGTAATGAATTCAGATGCGGAAAAAATAAGAGTGACTCTTGATACTATATCAAAGTCTGCATTTGAGCAGGCGGTTGACTGTATAATGGAGGCTAAAAATATATATGTTGTAGGTATCAGAACCTGTACTCCTTTAGCTGGTTTTCTGGGGTTTTATCTAAATATGCTGTTTAAAAATGTTACAGTGGTGACCACAAACAGTGCAAGTGAAATATTTGAACAGATTATAGATATCGACAGTGAGGATTTGCTTATTGGAATAAGCTTTCCACGATATTCCATGAGGACATTAAAGGCAATGGAGTTTGCAAATGACAGAAATGCAAAGGTTATTTCCATTACGGATGATAAAAATTCACCATTAAATCTCTATTCGTCCTGCAACCTCATTGCCAAAAGTGAAATGGCAACAGTAGTGGACTCACTGGTGGCCCCACTCAGCGTGATAAATGCCCTAGTGGTTGCACTGTGCATGAAGAAACCTGAATTTGTCACTGAGAGACTGGGACTTTTGGAAAAGGTGTGGAATGATTATCAGGTTTATGAAAGTGATGAGATAAATTTTGCAGATGATGAAGTTGCGATTATAGAAGATAAGTAAAAAGTCTTGCCCGAAGGAGAAAGAATGTTTGATATTATTGTTGTGGGAGCTGGTGCAGCCGGAATGATGGCTGCCATAGCAGCTTCGCAAAACGGAAAAAGAGTACTTGTACTTGAGAAAAACGAAAAGGCTGGAAAAAAACTGTTTATTACTGGTAAGGGGCGTTGCAATGTTACCAATGCCTCAGATGTTGAAACAATACTTAACAATATTGTTTCAAATAAAAAATTTATGTACAGCTCCCTTTATGGCTTTACTAACCAGGATTTGATGGATATGTTAGAGAATAATGGATTAATGCTTAAAGTTGAGAGGGGAAACAGGGTATTCCCCGAATCTGACAAGTCATCTGATGTTATTTCAACATTGAAAAAAATAATGAAAAATAACGGAGTGGATATCAGATATAATACTAATGTCACAGATCTTGTTGTTAATGAAAATAAGGTAAAAGGTGTTGTGGCAGATAATGAAAACATTATGGCAAATAAAGTAATATTTGCTACCGGTGGTGTTTCTTATCCTGTAACCGGGTCAGATGGCGGAGGTATGAAAATATTAGAAAAGTATGGACACACCATTACAAAGTTAAGACCAGCCCTTGTGCCAATGAATGTCATGGAGGAAAATGTAAAGGAACTTCAGGGGCTTTCATTGAAAAATGTCAGTGTAAAGTTTTACAGAGCAGGAAAAAAACAGAAAAAGCCTGTTTATGAAGAATTCGGAGAGATGATGTTTACACATTTTGGCGTGACGGGCCCGGTGATATTAAGTGCAAGCAGTGTAGTGGGAAAATATCTGACTGACGAAAAAATTGAGTTGATTATTGACATGAAGCCTGCTATGACAAGGGAACAGCTTGAGGGCAGGGTATTGAGGGATTTTGAAAAAAATGCCAACAAAGATTTTAGGAATGCCATCGATGAATTACTGCCTAAAAAAATGATACCTGTTATTATAGATTATTGTAAAATAGACCCTTATAAAAAGGTTAATGTGATTTCAAAGGACGAAAGAATGACCTTTGTAGATGCACTAAAGGGATTAAAATTTACAGTGAATTCACTGAGAGGGTTTAATGAAGCAATAATAACACAGGGCGGAATAAGTGTTAAGGAAGTTAATCCTGCGACCATGGAATCAAAAATAATTGAAGGTTTGCATATTGCAGGGGAAATGTTAGATGTGGATGCATTTACCGGTGGATATAATTTGCAGGTGGCCTGGTCAACAGGATATCTTGCAGGAATGGAATAAAAAATGGAGGATTACTATGAAAAATATAAATGTTGCAATAGATGGGCCGGCTGGAGCTGGAAAGAGTACAATTGCAAAACTTGCAGCAAAGAAAAAACAGTTTATTTATGTGGATACAGGTGCAATGTACAGGGCAATGGCATTGGCCTGTATTAGAAAAAACATTACAGCAGAAGAAAAAGAAAAAGTAATTGAAACTTGTGATAAATGCAGGGTTAGTCTGGATTATAAAAATGGAGAGCAGATTGTCTTATTAAACGGGGAAAATGTGAACGCATATATCCGAACTGAAGAGGTAAGTCAGATGACATCAACAATTTCTGCCTATCCAGAGGTAAGAGCAAAGCTTCTGGAACTTCAGAGAGGTATAGCAGCATCAGAAAATGTCATTATGGACGGAAGAGATATTGGTTCTAATGTTTTGCCAAATGCTGAGGTTAAGCTTTATCTCACTGCCTCTGTTGTCACACGGGCTAAACGAAGATATTTGGAGCAGGTGGAAAAGGGATATACCGGTACACTGGAAGAAATTGAAAAGGAAATTGAAGAGAGAGATTACAGGGATTCACATCGTGAGTGCGCACCACTCATGGTGGCAGAAGGAGCAAAAATAATAGATTCCTCGGATATGACAATTGATGAGGTAGTTGATGAAATTGTTAAATGTATAGACGGAGTTGAAAAATAATGGAAGTTGTTGTTGCAAAGAGTGCCGGCTTCTGCTTTGGCGTAAAGAGAGCTGTGGATAAGGTTTATGAGCAGATTGAAAAGCAGGAGAAAAAAAAGATATATACTTATGGACCTATTATTCATAACGAAGAGGTTGTGAAAGATCTTGAAAAGAAGGGTGTATCTGTAATCAAGTCCATAGAAGAATTAAAAAAAATTAAGGACGGGATTGTTATTATAAGGTCCCACGGTGCCACAAAGGAAATTTATGACATTATTGAAGAGAATGGATTGGTATTAGAGGATGCAACTTGTCCATTTGTGAAGAAAATTCATAAAATAGTTGAAAGAGAGAAGAATAATAACAGACATATTGTGATTATCGGAAATGCAAACCATCCGGAGGTTCAGGGAATCAGGGGATGGTCAGGAGAAAACACAACAGTAATTTCAAATGAAGAAGAAGCAAATAACTTTTCTGCGGAATTAACAAATAAACTCTGTATTGTGTCGCAAACGACATTTAATTACAAGAAATTTAAATATCTTGTTGAAATTATTTCTAAAAAGGGTTATGATATAAATGTTTTAGACACGATTTGCAACGCCACCCATGAGAGACAGAAGGAAGCGAAAGAAATTGCTTCGACAGTGGACAGAATGATAGTTATAGGTGGTATGAATAGTTCAAATACACAGAAGTTGTTTGAAATTTGTAAAAATGAATGTAATAAAACTTACTATATACAAACGTTAGACGATTTAAATCTGGATGAAATAAATACAGGAAATCGTGTAGGTATTACAGCAGGGGCATCCACCCCAAATAATATTATCGAGGAGGTTCATACGAATGTCAGAAATGAGTTTTGAACAGATGTTTGAAGAACAAGGAATGAAACAAATAAGTACAGGAGAAGTCGTTGAGGGCACAGTAATCAGCGTTAAAGAAGACGAGATAGTCTTAAATATAGGTTACAAAGCAGATGGTATTGTTAGTCGCAGTGAATACACAAACGCACCAAACGTTGATTTGACAACATGTGTTGCAGTTGGCGACAAAATGGAAGCTAAGGTTATTAAGGTTAATGATGGAGAAGGACAGGTCGTTCTTTCTTACAAGCGTCTTGCAGCCGAGAAGGGAAGCAAACGTATTGAAGAAGCTTTCAATAACAAAGAAGTGTTAAAGGCTACCGTTTCGCAGGTGAGAGCAGGCGGTCTTACAGTCATTGTTGATGAGACAGAGATCTTCATCCCTGCAAGTTTGGTTTCAGAAACATTTGAAAAAGACCTGTCAAAATATGCAGGTCAGGAAATTGAATTTGTGGTAACAGAATTCACACCAAATTCAAATCCAAGAAAGAGAAGAATCATTGGTAACAGAAAGATGCTTTTAGTATCTGAAAAAGAAGAAAAACAGAAAGCTTTGCTTGCTTCAATCAAGGAAGGCGATGTTGTTGAAGGAACCATTAAAAATGTGACAAACTTTGGTGCATTTGTAGATTTAGGTGGTATAGACGGATTGCTTCACATTTCAGAGATGTCATGGGGAAGAGTTGAGAATCCACAGAAGACATTTGTTGCAGGAACACCTATCAAATGTCTTGTTAAGGAAATCAATGGCACAAAGATTGCATTAAGTCTCAAGTTTGATGATACAAATCCTTGGACAAAGGCGGCAGTTAACTATCAGGTGGGAAATGTTGTTAAGGGTAAAGTTGCAAGAATGACAGATTTTGGTGCATTCGTTGAACTTGAGCCAGGAATTGATGCTTTACTTCATGTGTCTCAGATATCAAGAACAAGAGTAAATAAACCTGCAGATGTTCTTTCAATCGGACAGGAAATTGAGGCTAAAGTGGTAGACTTCAATGAAGAAGCAAAGAAAATCAGCTTGAGTATGAAAGTGTTAGAAGTAGAAGCAACTGCAGAAGAGGAAGTTGTTGAGGAAGAAGCAGCAACAGAAGAATAATATTTTGGAGATTGCAATTTATGGATTACGAACAATTTAAAGCCCTGGTATATGAATTGACAAATATCGACTTGAACTGTTATAAAGAGCGTCAGATGAAAAGACGTATCGAGGCATTGATTGCAAAAAATAAAATTAGCGGATACGATGAGTATGTTCGTCGTATCCGTTCTGATAAAGAACTGTTTGAAGAATTTGTTAATTATATAACAATTAATGTTTCAGAGTTTTATAGAAATCCGGAACAGTGGGAGGTCATGAGAGAACATATTATCCCTTATGTTTCAGAAAATGTGGCTGGAAGAGACTGGAAAGTGTGGAGTGCGGCCTGCTCTACCGGAGACGAACCGTATTCCCTTGTGATGATTCTTTCGGATTTTATGCCTTTGGATAGAATACATATTACGGCTACTGATCTTGATAAAAATGTTCTTGGCAAGGCTAAGATTGGTTTGTACAATGAAAAAAGCATTGCCAGTTTGCCAAAGAGATATGTAGACAAGTATTTTAAGAAGGTTGGAGAAAAGAATTATCAGGTTTGTGATGAAGTTAAGAATTGTGTGGATTTCAGAGAACATAATTTGCTTAAGGACAATTATCCTGGTGGATTTGATATGATTCTGTGTAGGAACGTCGTGATTTATTTTACTGAAGAAGCCAAAACGGAAATTTATCGGAAGTTTAATCAGTCATTGAAAACGGGTGGAATTTTGTTTGTAGGAAGTACTGAACAGATAATAAACTACAGGGAGCTGAATTATTCGGCGGTCAAATCGTTTTTTTATAAGAAAAATTAGTGTATGTGTTCAGAGCCAACCACAAAAACTGGCTCTGAACATGTACAAATTAGTAATGAATGGTTGCCCTAATGGACAGCCATTTTTGATGTTGTGTATACATGATTATGCTCAGAAATGAGGTTAAATATGAGAGTGATTGCAGGTAAGGCAAAGCATTTACAATTAAAGACAATAGAAGGTAATAATACTAGACCTACCACTGATAGAATCAAGGAAACATTATTTAATATGCTTCATAATGATATAGTTGAATGTACTTTTCTGGATTTATTTAGTGGAAGCGGCGGGATTGGAATAGAGGCTCTCAGCCGTGGAGCAAAAAAAGCAGTATTTATTGAAAATAATAAAAATGCGTGTGAATGTATTAAATCAAATCTTAGGTTTACAAAATTACAAGATAGTGGTATTGTTATGGAAAAAGATGTTCTTGATGCAATTTCGATGCTTGAGAGAGAAGGATATTATTTTGATATAATTTTTATGGACCCTCCTTATAACCTGTATCTTGAAAAGAAAATATTGGAGAGGTTGAGGGAGTCTGCTATAATTGACGAAGAGAGCGTAATTATCGTGGAAGCTTCCAAAGAAACAGAATTTGAATATATTTTTGAATATGGATATGAAATGATAAAAGAAAAAAAATATAAGACCAATAAGCACGTTTTTTTGTGCAGGGAATATAACTGATTAGTTACTAAAAATTTATGATTGGCAGGTAATAATATGGTAGCAATTTATCCTGGAAGTTTTGATCCTGTGACAAAAGGTCATCTGGATATAATTGAACGTTCATCTAAAATGGTTGATAAGCTTATTGTAGCTGTACTTAATAATAATTCAAAATCGCCATTGTTTTCTGTTGATGAACGTGTTAATATGTTAAAAGAAGTGACAAAGGGTATGGAAAATGTCGAAATAGATTGTTTTAGCGGTCTTTTGGTTGATTTTGCCAGGAAGTGTGATGCTTCTGTTATAATAAGAGGACTGAGAGCTGTTACAGATTTTGAATATGAACTTCAGATGTCACAGACAAATCGTGTTATGGATAAAGAGGTTGATACGATATTCTTGACAACGAGTCTTGAATACGCATATCTAAGTTCAAGTATGGTTAAGGAAGTAGCTTTTTGTGGTGGAAACGTTGATTATTTTGTGACACCATATGTTGCAGAGAAGATAAAAGAAAAGATAGATTTAATGAAGTAAAATTCAGGGAGGCTATAGAAAATGAGTAAATATGAACAGACACTTGCTGAAATAGAAGATTTTATTGATAATTGTAAAAGAGCAAAATTATCAAGTTCAAGTATTCTTGTGAATAAGGAGCAGATGGAGGAGTACATATCAGAGCTTCGTATCAGAACACCTGAGGAAATAAAGAAGTATCAGAGAATTATTAGCAATCGTGATGCTATTTTAAACGCAGCACAGGCACAGGCTGCTGATATGATTGAACAGGCTAAGCATGAGACAAATGAACTTATTTCAGAACATGAGATTATGCAGCAGGCATATGTTCAGGCGCAGCAGTTGGTTGATGATGCCTCAGAACAGGCACAGGGAATACTTGACAGCTCCGTAAATGATGCCAATGATATTCGTATGGGTGCAATGCAGTATACAGATGAAGTTTTATCTAATTTACAGAATATTATTACACATACGATGGAAAATGTTACCATGAAGTATGAAAGCTTTATGAAGGCATTGAATACAAGCCTTGAAGTAGTAACCGCTAATAGAAATGAGCTTTATCCTGCAGAGGAAGAACAACAGTTTGAACAACCGGAGGAATCTTCGGAAAAAGTTACAGAAGAAAATCCTGATACAGAATATACTGAATATACAGTGGATTTAGATTAATGGAGAGTTACAAAGCCGTGCATTGATTTGATAGTGCACGGCTTTTATTAGTTTAGAATAATATGTTTCTGGTAAAGGGGCAGCTATGTAGCAAAGTAAATAACAAAATATTAATAGCAATACACAGAAGCTTTGGTTTTATCAATTCTTTTATACTAAAGGAAGAATCGTATATTACATAATTTATTTGCAGTAAAGTTGAAACACTGCATAGAATTGTAAAAAAAGAACACAGAAAAATTTTTATATCAGGCGATATGTTTGAAGCAGATAATTCGGAAATACCTGATGTAAGTTCGAGACAGGAGATGGTGAAAAGTCTGCTTCTCATATTCAAAAAATTTAGAGATTTGATGATGTTGCTGATAATGGAGAAGCTGACAACATACATTCCTATTTTTGCAAGCGTTGATATTACATTGGTAACTGACATGTTTATTGATTTTGAAATAAATGAACCAGTGTGATTGACTGCCGGTATATTTTCAAATACAGGGTATTTTTTTGAATATATAATCCCAACTGTTATCTCAGGAAGGTATATCAGTATCAAAAGTATAAGTCTGTATTTTGAATTTTCAAGACAAAAGATAGAAATATAATTTATGACAAAGGCTGGACTTGCGTGGTTAATAAAAGAAAAAATGAAGTGTGCTTCTTCAGAGGAAATTTTATTTTTTTTGTACATATCACATAAAATTTTACTACCAACGGGAAAACCGCAGAGAAAACCAAGAACAATAATATATGAGCCATTATAAGAGCATCTGAATAGGGAATGTGTTACAGGATAAAATATCTTTCCAAGAGTTTCAGAAGTACCTGTGTATAAAACCAAATTTGAAAATAATAGAAACGGAAGAATTGAGGGAAGCAAAGAATTAAAAAACAATTTTGTCCCGATTATAACTCCCTGGCTGCAATAGGCAGGGAAAAAAAGTATAGAGAAAAACATAGAGAGTAAAACAGAATTTAATATTATTTTTTTTGGAGACTGATTTGAGATAACCATATAATTTACACGAAAATATGTTATACTATAATGTATGATTTATGAGGAAAGATTATGAGATATAATTGTTTTAGGTTTGACCAAAAATAACATTTATGGTATGATTGCCACAGATATTTTTTAGTATGCAAATTTTAGACATACAAATTTTAGACGAATGGAGTTGACCGGTATGTGTGGATTCGCTGGATATATTACTGAGGAAGGCAAAGGAAACGAATATAAAGATAACCTGATTGAAATGATGAATTCAATAAAGCACAGAGGTCCGGATGATTCAGGTACTCATATTGATGATATGACTGGGTTGGGATTCAGAAGGCTTAGTATTATTGGTATCACAAATGGTAAACAGCCAATGTACAATGAGGATGGAAGCATTGTTGTTACGTTCAACGGTGAAATATACAATTATCAGGAAATAAAAAAGGAATTGATTGAAAAGGGACATATTTTCAAGACCGATGCTGATACAGAGGTTTTAGTTCACGGATACGAAGAATATGGCATTGAATTACTCCAGAAACTCAGAGGAATGTATGCATTTGCAATATGGAACAGAGAAAAAAAAGAAATGCTTATTGCCAGGGATATTTTTGGTATTAAGCCTATGTTTTATGCAAAGACAGATAAGGATTTTGTTTTCGGCTCTGAGATTAAAGCAATCATGAAGTTTCCAAATGTTAAAAAGGAGCTCAATAAAGAGGCTTTAGAGAGCTATTTGTCATTCCAGTATTCAATTCTCGACGAAACATTTTATAAAGGAGTATTCAGACTTCCACCAGCACATTATTTGCTGTGGAGGGACGGAAAGATTGAAATAAAGAGATATTATTCTCCAGAGTTCAATGAAGATGGGAGCATTACATTTGATGAAGCTGTTGAAAAGATTAATTCAGTAATGGAAAATTCCATTGAAGCACACAAAATCAGTGACACCGAGGTAGGTGGATTTTTATCAGGTGGTGTCGATTCAAGCTATATTGTGGCGAGAAGTAATCTTGATAAGACATTTAGCGTCGGATTTGATTATCCTAAATGTAATGAGATTCCACTTGCAAAGACAATGTCTGACTATGTAGGTGTGAAAAATAAGAGTAAGCTTATTACAACAGAGGAATATTTTGAAGAGTTTCCTAAGATTATGAATCATGTCGATGAGCCTTTATCAGACCCTTCAAGTATTGCACTGTACTTTTTGTGCAAGCTTGCCAGCGAACAGGTTAAGGTTGTACTTTCAGGAGAGGGGTCGGATGAACTCTTTGGTGGATATAATATATATAAATCACCTTTGGCATTAAAGCCTATGATGGTAGTGCCAAGACCCATAAGAAGAGGTATCAGAAAGGCTTTGACAAAATTCCCGGCAAAATTTAAGGGTAAGAACTATCTTATCAGAGCCGGTCTTGATTTGGAAGAGAGGTATATTGGAAATGCGTATATTTTCCATACTCCGGAGGTATATAGGATGCTCAGGAATCCGGTTAAGAAAAGAACTCCGGAAAGCATTACAAAGCCGATTTTTGACCGCGTTAAAGATAAAGACGATATTACTAAAATGCAGTATCTTGATATTAATACATGGTTATGGGGTGACATTCTTAACAAGGCAGACACAATGAGTATGGCTCATTCGTTAGAGGTGAGGGTGCCATTTCTTGATAAAGAGGTTGCAAAGGTTGCATATAGCATACCTGTCGAGCACCGTGTTGACAAAAATGAAACAAAACGTTATTTTAGAAAAGCTGCCAGTCAGTTTATGCCGGATATAACTGCTGAAAGAAGGAAACTTGGATTCCCAATTCCAGTCAGAAACTGGTTACGAGAGGACAAGTATTACAATCTTGTCAAAGAAGCATTGACTTCTAAGGAAGCAGAGGAATTTTTTGATACAGAATATCTTGTTGGGCTTCTGGATAAGCATTATAACCGGAAGGCTGACAATTCAAGAAAAATTTGGACAGTTTATGCATTTATTGTGTGGTATCAGAAACATTTCACGGAGGATTAGTATGAGATTATCAACCATAGCAAGTGGAAGCAGTGGAAACTGCATTTACGTGGGAACTGACAACACGCATATTCTTGTGGATTGTGGGATAAGCGGGAAAAAGGTTGTTAATGGATTGAATGAAAATGATGTTGATGCAAAGGATGTAAGTGGAATACTTATAACCCATGAACACATTGATCACATTAGTGGTCTCGGAGTAATTTCGAGGAAATATGGTATTCCTATTTATGCAACAAAGGGTACTGCTGATGAAATTAGGAAAAATACAAAGCTTGGAGATATTTCAAAAGACTTGTTTATGGAAATCGAGGCAGACAAAAGCTTTGAAATTGGAGATATAAAGATTAATCCTTTTAGTATTTCTCATGATGCAGCGGAGCCTGTGGCATATAGAATTGAAAGTGGCAATAAGGCTGTTGCTGTTGCAACTGACATGGGAAAATATGATGATTACATTGTAAGTCATCTTAAGAAGCTGGATGCGCTGGTCATTGAGGCAAATCATGATGTGAGAATGCTTTTGGCAGGTATTTATCCATACTATTTGAAACAGCGTATTCTGGGTGACAGAGGACATTTATCAAATGAATCCTCAGGAAAACTGATAAATAGTATTTTACATGATGGACTTAAACATATTCTGTTAGGCCATCTCAGTAAGGAAAATAATTATGCAGAACTTGCATATGAGACTGTCAGGTCAGAAATACAAATAAGTGATAATGAATACAAGGCAGAGGATTTTGATATTTCCGTGGCAAAAAGAGACGGAAATTCACCTTTGTTTTGCATTTAAATATAATATTCAGAAATGGAGATAAAAATGAAAAAATCAATTATTACCGTAGTAGGAAAAGACACAGTAGGAATTATTGCAAAGGTTTGTACATATTTAGCTGAAAATAATATTAATATCCTTGACATTTCTCAGACTATCGTTCAGGATTATTTCAATATGATGATGATTGTTGATATTTCAGCTTCAGAGAATAAGGCAGGAGCCATTGCAGATGATTTGGTTGCAATTGGAGAAGAAATTGGTGTTCAAATCAAGATGCAGCAGGAAGATATTTTTAATTCTATGCATAGAATTTAAAAAAATGAATTTATTAGTAGAAAGCGAGAACTGAAATGATAAATATATTTGAGGTTAATGAAACAAACAAGATGATTGAACAGGAAAATCTTGATGTTCGTACAATTACTTTGGGAATTAGTCTTCTTGATTGTATTGACAGTGATTTGAATAAAGTTAATGAAAATATTTACAATAAAATCACAAGTCTTGCCAAAAACCTTGTCTCAACAGGTCAGGAAATTGAAAAAGAGTTTGGTATTCCTATTGTTAATAAAAGAATATCTGTTACACCTATAGCTTTGGTTGGTGGTGCAGCATGCAAGAAACCTGAGGATTTTGTCACTATTGCAAAGACACTTGATAAGGTTGCACATGAGGTTGGCGTAAACTTTATTGGTGGATATTCTGCATTGGTGAGCAAGGGAATGACAACAGCAGACGAAAATCTTATTCGTTCTATTCCGGAGGCACTTGCATGCACAGAAAGAGTATGCAGTTCTGTAAATGTAGGTTCCACAAAAACAGGTCTTAATATGGATGCAGTAAGACTTATGGGTGATATTGTTGTCCAGACAGCAGAGTATACAAAGGAGCAGGATTCTTTGGGATGTGCGAAGCTGGTTGTATTTTGTAATGCCCCGGATGATAATCCATTTATGGCAGGTGCATTCCATGGTGTGACAGAAGCGGATGCCATTATTAACGTAGGTGTAAGTGGTCCCGGTGTTGTAAGAACTGCCCTTACAAAGGTAAGAGATAAGGATTTTGAGGTTCTCTGTGAGACAATCAAGAAAACAGCATTTAAGGTAACACGCGTTGGACAGTTGGTTGCAAAGGAAGCTTCTAAACGTCTTGGTATCCCTTTTGGTATTATTGACTTATCTTTAGCACCTACTCCGGCTGTAGGTGACAGTGTAGCTGATATATTGGAAGAAATCGGTCTTGAAAAAGTTGGTGCTCCGGGAACAACAGCAGCATTGGCACTATTAAATGACCAGGTTAAAAAAGGCGGCGTTATGGCTTCATCATATGTAGGAGGACTTAGTGGTGCATTTATTCCAGTTAGTGAAGACCAGGAAATGATAAATTCAGTTTTGGCGGGAGCATTGACATTGGAAAAATTAGAGGCAATGACGTGTGTGTGTTCAGTAGGTCTTGATATGATTGCAGTGCCTGGGGACACAAAGGCAACAACTATTGCTGGTATAATTGCTGATGAGGCTGCCATTGGAATGATTAACCAAAAGACCACAGCAGTCAGAATTATTCCTGTTATAGGAAAAGGCGTTGGAGAAACCGTTGAATTTGGTGGACTTCTTGGCTATGCACCGATAATGCCTGTTAACAGCTTTTCGTGTGACAGCTTCGTTAACAGAGGTGGCAGAATACCGGCACCAATCCACAGCTTCAAGAATTAACATGTTTATAAAATAAAATATAAAACAGCGTATCATCGTATTTTTGGTGATACGCTGTTTTATAATTATGAGTAACCATTGCGCTTTTCTTTTTCTTCGTAGAATATATTCCATAACTCTTCATTTCTTAGATTTGTATCGCACATTTTTTTATTTCCGTCCTGTGTCTTTCTTCTTGCATGAAGGTCTTCGAAGCTTCCAATAACTTTTGCGGGATTACCGCCAACAATTGTATTTTCAGGAACATCTTTTGTAACTACGCTTCCGGCGGCTACAATGGCATTTGGACCGATAGTAACATTTCCGACGATTGTTGAGTTGCCACCGATAAAGACGTTATCCATGATCTCTATACAGGTTCCGTGTGACTGATAGCTGATATTATCCATGTGACTTAATACATTGTTAATAACATCATGTGTGTAGAAGGTAACATGTGCTGCGATTTGTATGTTATTGTGTATTTTTATGCATTTTGGTTCGTTTGGCAATGTGTTAGGCTGGTATAAAACGCATTGTCCGAGTTCCTTAAACACATCATTTTTTTTGAGATAAGGATAGTGATTGCTGTGGGTAAGACAGTATAAGAAGTATTTTAACTTCATTGCTCTTTTTCTTTTTAACATTTTTTTAACTTCGTTTGCCATAGTTTCACTCCTGGTCTGTTGATTAAATACATTACAACATTATAACATAGTATCAATGTTATTGCTAATATTAATTCTGTTTTATTACCACACCAAATTCTTCTTCTGAAGGAAGATTATAATTATATTTTGATGAGCATACCATACGGTAAATCTCATCGATTTTTTTGTTGATAAGAAGCATTTTTTTGGCATTCTCATTATCAGAAAGAAGTTCGTCAGCTTTTGAAAGCTTGGAAATAAGTGGAATGTCAGATTTGTTTTTTATTTCTTTCAATAACTCACTGTGAGATTTTTTGAATCCAAGAACTCTGAAATAATACACATATCCATCTTTTTTAAAATTGAAATAATCTTCTTTATTATAAGGTATAAGAG
>JBNRML010000151.1:0-13714 GCA_050309585.1 Lachnospiraceae bacterium | reverse complement strand
ATCTTATTATGTTATGGTGTGTACAAAACATTATAGGGAGAGTGTTTATGAATATTGCAATATCATTAAATGAACAATATTTTCATTATACATATGTGATGCTTTACTCGCTGTTTAGGAATAATTCGTCAGGCATAACTGTGTATGTTCTGAATAGAGATTTGTCTGATTATTCAATTAAGGAATTTATTAATCTTGCAGAAACATATGGAAATAAAATTGTTAATTTGCGAATAGATGAGAAAACGTTAGATGTGGATTTACCAACCACAAAAGCTTGGTCTTTGGAGATATATTTCAGATTGATGCTTCCAGATTTATTGCCGTATGAGGTAGATAAGATTTTGTATCTGGATGTAGATATGATTGTTGACAAGAAAATTAATGATTTGTACGAAACGGAGTTGGGGGAATATGTTTTCGGAGTGGTAGAAGATATTTTGCCTACTGATGAGGTGCGTGTTTCGCTTCTTGGAAATTTGTTTAAAAATGGGCACAAGTATTTCAATTCGGGTATGCTGCTTATCAATGTTAAAGTGTGGAGAAAAAAATATAACATTAAGTTTTATTTGAGTGTTTTAAAGGAAATTGACTACAAGGTATTGGCACCGGATCAGGACTTACTAAATTACGTTCATAGTGGAGAGGTTAAGTATCTCGATGGTGGTAAATATAATGTTTTCTGTGGGATATCTCATTGCCTGGGAAGGAATTACAAGGACATAAAAGATAGTGCATATATTATTCATTTTACCGGGACAAAGCCTTGGGACAATAATTGTCTGCATTTTGACATAGAAATGCTATGGTGGGATTATGCAAAAGAAACAAAGTATTATGATTATCTTATTGATACATTTATTTATAGAATGACAGATGAGAGGGAGAGTGAAAAAAATCTAATGGAATTAGAAAACTCAATTATGGAATTGACGCAAAGAATTAATAAAGCAATAGAGTTGAAAGAAAAAATAAAAAGACTTACAGAGAGAAGATGATTTTATGATAAACATAGTCATTGCAGTTGAAAATAATGAATTCTATTATGCATACATAACTTTATTATCATTGTTTGAGAACACCGAAAAGAGGCATAATATATTTTTGTTATATGGTGATGTGGAAAGATATACTTATTTTGTAAATCTATCTGAGAAATATAATCAATGCATTTTTCTTATTGCTAATGAAAATGAGATTGAAAGTTATGAGTCGATTTTGAATAACTATAGGACTGTTTTTTTGGATTCACATTGCATTGTTAATGGTGAAATAGAGGAACTATTGGGGCAGGATGATGATGTGGTTGTGTATTCGGCAGAGGAAATCCATAAAAATGAAATACCATATGATAAAATTAAGAATGAAATGTTAATTCTTGACTTTGGTGATGCAACACCTCTGGAATCATGGCATGCACATATAGAACTTGAAAAGCTATGGTGGGATTATGCGAAAAAATCAGATATTTATGGAGAGATTAGAGACGTTTATATGAATAATGTCTTTATGGAAATGCAGCTGGAACGGCATGTGAATGATTTGAAAATTAATATTGCAGGTTTAAAAAAGAATTTGGAGATGTTAGTTCAGGAGAATACGAAGTATTTAGAAAAAATATAGACGAATAACGAAAAAAAGTGTTGGTCGTTTTAGTTAGGACAAAATACAAGTGCTTTAAAGCATTGAAAATGCTGAATTTATAACCATTCTATGGTACAATAGAAGTGCAAAGAAATATGCTGTTTCACAATAAAAAGCTTGCACTTGATGAGAATGGTTATGTATAAATTTGATAAAAATCATCAGTTTGGTCTTGCAGATTTTAATCAGCCAATGGGTCTGAAAATGAATCCGGAAAACCGTTGGGTAAAGAAAGCTGAAACAATCCCATGGGAAGCCATCGAAGAGAAATATGCAGCTCTCTTTCCTAGTAAGAAAGGAATGCCAGCTAAACCGCTAAGGACTGCACTAGGTTCCTTGCTCATACAAAAACAACTTCACTTCTCGTGGAGTTTCGTAAACGTCTGACAGCAGAGGTGCTAGAAGAAATCAATGAGATGATTATCGCTTACAATGCTCCAGCTGATCCTCCTCCAACAGGTGGTGGTAATGATAATGAAGAAAGTGAGACAAACTCAGGTGCGTTAATTCTGGACGCCACATGTGCACCTCAGAATATTTCATATCCTCAAGATGTAAATCTGTTAAATGAGGCACGAGAGAAACTCGAAAAAATGATTGATATCATATGTTATGAGCAAAACTACTACAAGCCAAGAATGTATCGCCAGAAAGCCAGAAAAGATTATCGGAACCTGGCAAAGTGTAAAAAACGTACAGCCAAGAAAATCCGCAAAGCAATAAAAGCTCAACTGCAATACATCCGCAGGGATCTGGGATACATAGATACTTTTTTAGAAGAAATCGATTTGTGTGATGATCTTTCCAAGCAACTTGCAACAACTAGAACACTTGTAGAACAACAGAAATACATGTATGACAACAAGGTTCATAGTGCCACTGATAGAATCGTTAGTATCAGCCAGCCGTACATTAGACCTATCGTGAGAGGAAAAGCAAAGTCACCAGTTGAGTTCGGGGCAAAGCTTGATCTCAGTATTGACGAAAATGGCATCGCAAGATTAGAAAGATTATCCTTTGATGCTTACAACGAATCTGATGTACTCATAACAGCCGTTGAAAACTATAAGAGTCGTACAGGACATTATCCCGAAAGAGTTCTTGTGGATCAGATATACCGAAACCGTACGAACAGATCATTCTGTTCGGAACATGGAATTCGAATTTCTGGTCCAGCGCTTGGTTGTCCTAAAAAGGATAGCAAGGTTGACAAAAAACAGGAATACATTGATAACAATGACAGAATTGAGGTTGAGCGAGCATTTAGTTTGGCAAAACGTAGATATGGTCTTGGATTAATAACATCCAAGCTGGATACCACAACTAGGAGATCAATTGCTTTATCAATCATTGCAATGAACGTAAACCGCTTGACGGTGGTTTCGTTTGCTCAAATTTTAGTTTCATTATTTTCAAGGTACAAACTGGTGCATTGCACTGCAAAAATATATGCATAACAAGTCCTACAAAAAATTAGGGATTTGTTGAGCAGACACTAATTACATATTTCAGGGGTTAAAGAAACTGTCAGAAAAAGAAAATGATAAAAATAGTTACACAGTTCCGGCAGCAATTAGTGAATTGGAAAAGATAACTATAGTAAAAACAGTAAGGATTTATACATCAGGAGATATGGATTAACAAAGAAACAGAAAAATATATTGGGACAATTTATTGTGACAGAAAGTTACATTAATAAGCTTGCTCACAATATGAATGAGAGGATTTAGTTATAGAAATGAAGAAAAGTAAAGGATATTAATAATATATGTATTTATAAAAAATGCATAAAAAGACTTGATTTTTATCGAAAATATGCCGATTTATTAAAAGGAATGAAATAAAAAAAAGACATTAAAGTCAAGTGTAAAAGGTATATATTATGCAGTTTTACTTGAAGGACTCGGGTTATATATGGGCACGTGGGCAACTGCGGAGTCTTTTTTGTATGTTCGGAAATTAGAAGTTGTTTATGCTTAGCGAAAGGAAAAATAAAGATGAATTTGGTGTTTAATGTCATAGCAATCAAGGGGGATGTTGGTTATGCATCAGATTTTGAAAGAAATGGTTTATTTGAGGTAAATATAAAAACAGGAAAAAGTATATACATTGGGCTTTTTCCGAAAGAAGAAATAATGACAAGCAGACTCCATAGTTACTGCGAGTGGGTGGATAATAAAGTTTTTTTTATCCCTTCGGCAGGCAATAACATATCGATTTTTGATGTTGATTCTAAAGAAATTGAAACAATAGAAATTCCAGCTGTATCAAAGAAACAAAACTTGGGTTATAAACCGAAGCTTAAATTTTCAAAGGCAATACCATATAGCGATTATTTGTGGATAATACCAGCTACTTACCCTGGTATTATAAAGCTTGATTTAAATACACATAAAATTGTAGCGATAAGTAATTGGCTTCCGAATGATGGATATATGTTCAGAAGAGCTGTTTATATTAACGAAAATGTTGTCTATGCAGCAAGTGGAAATAATAACAATGTATTAATTTTTGATTTGAGTTCTGAAACGGGAAGCATAAGAAAAATAGGACATATGAATAATGGAATTATGGATATGTGTGAACATGGAGAAGATTTGGTTATGGCTCCAAGGACAGAAGGAGCTGTAGTTAAATGGAATATAGTTACAAATGAGATTAAAGAATATTGTGATTATCCAGTAGAGTTTAATTCGGGAAAAATTGTTTTTCAATGTATATACAGATCTGGTTGTGACTTTGTTTTGGTACCAGCTCATGCAAGCCATGGAATCAGAATGTCTGGTGAAAAACTGGAAATTGATAATGAAACTCAATGGAAAACAGGCACTACTACTAAAGTAGAATTAATGTTTGAAACTGAAAAAGCGATTTATTTGAGGGAAATACAAACAGATTTGTCAAATCGCTTTTATCTTGTAAATAAAAGCGATGGAAGGATGCTAGATTTTGATTTTTCTATTACTAATCCAGAAGAGAGACAAAAGGTGATTGTGAAGGCAGCGAAGGAAAACCAAGAAGTGATAAAGGAAACATCGTCTTTTGGACTTCAGGATTGGCTAAAGGCTATGATTTAGGAGGAAGGTATAGTGAATTATGCAGTTGTACTTGCAGGCGGTAAAGGGCAGAGATTTGGAAACGGTAAGATTTCGAAGCAGTTTGTTGAGCTTACTGGAGTCCCTATGATTATATATTCATTAAGGACTGCAGAAAAGAATAAGAATATTGATGAGGTTTGTGTTGTTGTCGCAGAAAATGAAGAAGAGAATGTGAAAAAATGGATTAAAAAATATGAAATAAGTAAAGTAAAATATTTTGCAAGACCAGGCAAGGAAAGACAACAGTCAGTATTCAATGGTCTACAGGCACTTCCTGCAAAAGCCAGAGATACAGTAATGATAATGACATCAGTATGCCCGTTTGTATCGCAGAAAACAATGGATAAACATTATGAAATGATTAAGGAATATGATGCAACCATAACCGTTGTAAAGGCTACAGATGCTATAACATTTAGTAATGATGGAAAACGTGTAAACAGAACCCTTCAAAAGAAAAAAATATATTTGCAGCAAGGTCCTCAAGTTTTTAGATATGGAACATTGCTTCTTGGACACAAGATGTACATGGAAGACGAAGAATACAGAAAAATGGATGTAACGGAGGATAGTGAGCTGGTACTTAATATAGGTGTTGAATGCTATATGGTTATGGGAGACCGTTTTTGCATAAAGGTAACATACCCTGAAGATTTGGCTATTGCGGAGTCTTTACATCCGTTATTTATAGAACAGGAAAAGAGGTTTGAAGATGCACAAAATAATATCTGAGGATATAGAAGAAATTTTATTAAGTGAGTTACCTTACGAGAAGTTTTATGGAAAAACAGTACTTATTTCTGGAGCCAATGGATATGTTCCGTCTTATTTTGTTCATTTGTTTCTTGGAATGAATGATAAGAAACATGCTGGAATAAAAGTAATTGCATTGTGTAGAAATTATGAAAGAGCGACAGAAAGATTCGAAGACTATATAGAACGTGAGGATTTTGAAATCTTAATACAAGATGTATGTGACCCAATATACATTGATAGAGAAATTAATATTTTTATTCATGCTGCAAGTCCTGCTGGTATAAAAACACGCCACGATGACCCGGTAAACACATTTCTTGCAAATGTTAAAGGGGCAGAGAATATGCTGAATTTGGCTGTTAAGAATCCGTGTGAGTATTTTTTGTTTCTTAGTAGCGTAGATGTATATGGTCGCATGGACACAAATGAACGATTAAAGGAAAGTGATTCAGGTTATTTGGATCCATTGAATGTTAGAAATGCATATTCATGTGGAAAACGTGCAGCAGAATCATTGTGTAAAGCTTATCAGATTAAATATAATTTGCCAGTCTATATTGTTCGACCATTCCAGATTATGGGACCGGGGCCTGAATTGAATGATGGTAGATTACATATAGATTTTATTTCACAGATACTAGAAAAGAAACAGATAATTCTTAAAAGTGATGGTTCTGCAATAAGGAATTTTATGTATATTACAGATGCGATAAGGGGAATGTTTTACGTGATGCTTAAAGGTAAGCCTGGAGAAGCTTACAATATTGTGAGTGAGCAAGGAGAGATGTCTGTAAAAGATCTTGCAGAGATTATGGCAAGAAATGTAGCTGATAATAGCATTGAGATTATATTTGACTATGAACAAAGAAATGCAATAGAGGTTACAAGTGCATTATCTGTGGTTATTGGTGATTCGTCAAAACTTAGGGGATTAGGATGGAAATGTAAGTATTCTGTGGAAGAAGGAGCTACAAGAATGATGAGATATTACGATATTGAAGTTAGAGAAAAAAGCAAATAGATGTAAGAAGGTATTATTATGAATGTGGCACACAAAGAGGCATTAGAATTATTAGGGATTATACATGATATATGTGAAAAAGAGAAAATTAAATATACTATTGCTGCTGATACATTAATTGCATATGATGCAAAAATGGATTTTGAGGACTGTGAACCTATTATATACATTGCTGTAATATATCCTGATTTTGTTGTCTTAAAAGAACGATTAGAGGTCTTTTGTAGACAGGATAAGTCATTTTCTATTCATGATTATAAAAATACAACACAGTTTGAATCATTTGAGGCATGGTTTATTAAATTGCCAAAGTTTAATCTTCCAGATAATCGCAAGGATGAAAGATTCTATTATGGGACAAGACTAATCATTACACCATTATTTTTTGTTGGTGAAACGGAAGACGAGTGGAAGACCGCTTATGATTTGTTTTTCAATACTATCAGCACTCTTAATGCAAGAGCTGTATTAAAAGGTAAACCATTAAAAAGCTATATTAAATTGACACCAAAGAGAAAAATGTCGAATCATTACATCAAACTTAGGGGAAAGTATTCGATAGAGGAATGTATTAATAAATATAGTGGTGAACAAGAAAACAAATATCTTATATTTCCATATTTGGTGGGAAGGAACAAAAATGATATTAATTCTTTAGCACAAATGGTAAATAAAAGTTCTGTACGACTTACTGCAGATATTATCCAAAATGTAGAGAAAATAGAATTATGGGGGCAAGAAACATATTGCATCATTGATAAATTTGCAATGATAAATTGTTTTCCAGAACATGCAATAAAAAAGGTTTTAGATAAAAAAAAGAGTCATTTGGCTTTAAATGGGAATACCTATTTATGGCGAGTTCAACAGATACAAGTAGAACTGCTAAGAGAATTTGACAAAATTTGTAGAAAGCATAATTTAAGATACAATATTAGCTTTGGTACACTTCTTGGAGCAGTAAGACATAAAGGATTTATTCCATGGGATGATGATATAGATGTGACAATGCCTGCCGAAGATTTTAACAAATTAGATAGCATTATGAGAGAAGAATTGGATGAGACAAAATATTATTATCGTTGTCCTGAAAATGAAGAAAATAATCATCTTATTTTTAAACATCTTGAACGGAAAGGGACTGTATATACTAAACCAGGTCGATCAAAGCTTAAGAACGAGATAGGTGTTTTTATCGATATTTTTCCAATGTATCCATCTGCACACTTTATGATTTCGGATTGGATTCACGCTAAGATATGTAGATATTGGAGAACTGCACTTTGGGCTACAGTTGGGGCAGAATCTGAATCAAATCCTAAATTGTATAAGAAATATAAAAAGATGTCAGCGCCAGGAAATAAAAAGTGCTATGAAAATTTTGTAAAGGCAGCATCATTTTTCAAAAATGAGAAGTATTTGAAATTTTGGATTGCAATGGATAGAAACCCTTATAAAACTGCCTTAGTTAGAATGAGTAACTACACAGATACTATTGATATTGAGTTTGAGGGTGCCTTATTTAAAGCCCCTCGCGAATATGAAAAGGTGTTAGACTATTGCTTTGGAGCTGATTGGATGAGTTACCCAACAGTTAGAGGTAGATTGCCATTACACAATGCAATAATGAATATTGGGGATTTGTATTTGAATGAAAGCGAGGAGAAAACATGAAATACGGATATATGTTTTATCAAAAGCCGGTTAAACCATTAATGAAAACACGCCCAATCAATCTAGGTGATTCAGCTCAATCGTATGCGGTAAAATTATTATATAAAGAAATGGGTATAGATGATAATGATATCATTCCTGTTCCTCGTTACGATATCGCTAATTACAGCGGTGAAGAATGTATATGTATCGTAAATAGTGCAAGTAATTACATGGAGCAAGCATATGATTCATATTTTATGCCACCTTCTAATAAAGTTCATGTAATACCATATTCTTTACATATTCATCGTGAAATCGGGGAAGCTGAATTGGACTTTTATAAGAAATGTGGAGGGGTTGGCTGTAGAGATGAATATACTGTTAACTATTTAAAAAGTCTTGGTGTAGATGCATATTTAACCGGCTGTCTTACATTGACGCTACCAAGAAGGAGTGAAATAGAAGAAAGCAAAGCAGACAAAATTTATCTTATAGATGTTCCTAGTGATGTAATGGAAATTATACCACAATCAATAAAATCTGAAGGAATCACTTTAACGAACATTGAGCGATTTAAGACACCTGGCAATACAAATAGGATGACAGTCGAAGATGCATATGAAGAACATAAAAGGGGAGAAGAGAGAATTTTTCTTTTGAGAGATACTGCGAAGCTTGTTATTACCTCAAAACTTCATGTAGCAACACCTTGTCTTGCTATGGGAATACCTGTTATTTTGGCAAAAAATCATTTTGGAGATCGGTTTGGTTTCATAGACAAATTTTTGCCATTATATACATCTGAGCATTATTCGGAAATAGATTGGAATCCAAAGAAAGTAGATTTAGAGCAAGAAAAGAAAATTATAAAACAATTATTATTTGACAAAATTCGTGAAAAAGAAAATAGAATAGCTCTTGAGAATATGTGGAATAACAAAGAATCTATATATGAGGTTGATTATTCTACAGGAACTTCGCATGCAGTAAGAAAAATCCCTTTTCCTAAAACAGATTTGAAATATGCTGTATGGGGGTGTATCATTCAAGCAGCTTTTTTTCTTGACGAAGCAATGAAGAAAATGATTCCACAAGCAAAATTAGTTGCAGGTATTGATATAGCGGCTGAAGGCAAATACTGCGGAGTCGATATTATAAAACCAGAGTACATTGAAAATCTTCCTGTCGATACAGTGATAATTGTTGCCGCACCGTCAGCTCATGCTCCTGCAAGGGAATTGTTAGAAAAGTTGCATAGGCCATACGTTTTGTTAAAAGGAACAGAAGTTGAATATGCTAATTTAGATTTGATGGGTAAGGAACAAGAATGATAACAGGAGTAAAAATTAATCCAGATGATTATGGAAATTTGGAAGTGGCTAAAAAAAGATTAGAGAATACGGGCAGTCCTTTTATCTATGTAGATATTTCTGATGTAGCATACGTAAATAACTTCACCAATGGATTATTAAATTTAAAATATGTGGCAAGGACTACAACGTTGCCGATTTATTTTTGTCTCAAAATTAAGAATCCATTGGAGAATATAGAGCTCTTTTTGAATGATCTTAGAAAGAAAAGGGTATGTAGTGTTTATTTATCCTGATTCAGAATATCAGTATTCAATAACCTTTCAATAAATAATAGATGCAGGTTTGATTCCAGGGATTGGTATATCAGAGAAAAATCTGGTGAAAGCCTATTTGGAGGTGCTGAATGTTGTTGATAAGGTTTTGGTGGAGAGTGTGAACAGAAAAACCTTGATATTAAAGCTTGAAGAATTGCACGAAATAGGTAAAAACTGTCATTTTGCTACAGTTGTTGAAATGAATGAATACGAATAGGGTAGTATTGTGGCAGCCGAGATAATAGTAACTGGCGGTAGCATATCCTTAAATTAAGCAAACAGAATTAAGGTGTGACTTTGAGAAAGCATCAGAAAAAGTGAGTGGATGAGCTATTAAATCTGCTTGGACAGGCACATGAGCAAATATTTAAAATGCTTAGAAATGGAAATAGTACCGAGGTATGTGAAATCCTGGGGGATTGCCAAAATGTGGCTATAAGCGTAGGTACGGCGATTGATGAAGAAGGCGAGGGCTCTTATACAGTAAAATTATTGGAAGAATACTGTGAATTAGTTTATCAGTTAAACGAGTCAATTGTTCAGGGAAATATAATTTCTGTCAATGAAATAAGAGTACCTTTAGATAAGTCACTAAAAAATATAAAGAAGGCATACAATAAGGATGTTCATATGCAGAAAGAAGTCGTTTTTATGCCGTACAAGGCTTCTATGTGGAATTCCTTGGAGAGTGTCTGGAAAAAGTACAATAATGATCCTCAATGGAATGCGGTGGTTGTGCCAATCCCATATTTTGACAAAAATCCGGATGGAACATTAAGAGAATATCATTATGAGGGTGAGCAGTTCCCTGAATATGTACTGATTGTTCAATATAGTAATTATGATTTGCAGGGAATTCATCCCGATAAGATTTATATTCATAATTCCTATGACGAGTGTAATTTTGTAACAACAGTTCATCCTGATTATTACTCCAAGAAATTAAAGGAGCAAACAGACTGGTTAGTATACATTCCATATTTTGTCTTGGCAGAACGTAATCCCCAAAATTCCGATGAGGTAGATTCAATGGCGCATTTTGCAACAGTACCGGGAGTGGTCAATGCGGATGAAGTTATAGTTCAATCTGAAAACATGAAGAAGTGCTATGTTGAGGTACTTGTTCAGATAGCAGGAGAAAACACCAGAAAAATCTGGGAAAAGAAGATAAAAGGAACTGGATCTCCAAAACTTCAGAAAGCTGCGGAAGTTAAGAATCAACATTATGTTTATCCGGAAGATTGGATTAAAAAGACAACTAATAAAGAAGGAAAGAGAAAGAAAGTATTTTTCTATAACTCTTCAATTCAAGTTAGTTTATAATTTTAATTGGCAAAAATAATTGGAAGTAGAATTAATTACTTCCCAAACATACAGTTTTTCTTTATGATGTTAATTGTCAAGAAAAACATGTAAAGGAGATAAGGTATTGGTACACGATGCCGCCAGACCGATGCTTAGTCATCAGCTCATTAAAAGATGCTTTGAAGCATTTTCGGATGAAAGTATTGGAGGAGTTCTTCCGGTGCTTCCTATGAAGGATACCATATATGTGTGTGGGGAGGATAGGGAAGTAACAGGTCTGATGGACAGAAACAGGGTATATGCAGGGCAGGCTCCTGAGGTTTTTGATATCGAGAAGTATTATGAGGCAAATATTTCACTTTTGCCGGAAAAAATATTGGGTATAAATGGCTCTACAGAGCCGGCCGTTATGGCAGGAATGAATATTGTTACGGTAGATGGAGAAGAGGATAATTTTAAGATTACCACACAGAAAGATTTGGAAAGATTTAGGAGGATGCTATGAAAGCATATGTTCTTAGAGACATAAATGACATAGGATTGGAAGATGTCAGAGTTCCTGAACTAATGGAAGGAGAAGCATTGGTTAAGGTTAAGGCTGCAGGAATATGTGGTTCGGATATACCGAGAATTTTTAAGACTGGAGCACATGTGCATCCATTGATTCCCGGGCACGAGTTTTCCGGTCAGGTAATTAAATGCTTTTCAAAAGAGGATGAAGAAAGATTAATCGGAAAGCCTGTAGGAATATTTCCGTTAATCCCTTGCCGAAAATGTGGACCATGTATGCATGGGAAATATGAGATGTGCAGAAATTATAACTATTTAGGTTCGAGACGTAATGGGGGATTTGGAGAATATGTTGCCGTTCCGGTATGGAATCTTTTAGAACTGCCATCCTATGTAAGTTATGAGGAAGCAGCTATGCTTGAACCTATGGCAGTTGCTGTCCACGCCATGAGGAGAGTAGATATTAATAAAGGTGATAACGTGGTAGTGTGTGGCCTTGGGACTATTGGACTGTTACTTACTATGTTTCTGAAGAATTTAGGTGTTGAGAATATATTTGTTGTTGGTAATAAAGATTTTCAGTGTGAATGTGTTAATCAACTAGGTATTGACAAAGAACGTTTCTGTGATTCCAGAAGTAATGATGTAAACAACTGGATTATGGAAAAAACCAATGGAAATGGTGTGGATGTTTATTTTGAATGTGTAGGAAAAAATGATACAGTGGAAATGGCTGTTGATGTGGCTGCACCTTCGGGAAAGATAGTTTTTGTGGGGAATCCTTATTCTGATATGGGTTTTGATAAGAATGTTTATTGGAAAATCCTAAGAAATCAGTTAGAGATAAGAGGAACCTGGAATTCGTCTTTTACAGGTGAAAAAGATGATGACTGGCATTATGCTTTAGATAAATTGGCAAGTGGAAAGATAAATCCTTCTATGTTTATTTCTCATAGGTATAGTCTAAATGAACTTTATAAAGGCTTGGAAATAATGCGTGATAAGTCTGAGGATTATGTTAAGATAATGGGAAGATTTGATTGAGAAAGCCAAAGTCACATATGGAGAAGAAAAGGATGCTCTTGTAGGAGAGGAAGTGGTTGAATGAAGATACTTCTATTTGGAATAAGTAACGTTGGAAAAACTACAATTGGAACAATGCTTGCCAAAGAGCTGGGGTATAGTTTCTATGATCTGGACGAGGAAGTAAAGAAAGAATTTAAGATGACTATTGAAGAGTTTGTACATACAGAAAATCTTCGCTGGAGAGACCAAAAAAGAGGTCGAATAATTAAAAAGATACTATCAAAGGAAGAAAATATGGTTTTTGTAATTACACCAATATCTTATACAGATAATTTTTGCAAGCGAATTACTGAAGATGACATACTTTCGATTGAAATGGTAGATACTCCTGCAAATATATTTGACAGACTGGTTTTTAGTGATATAAATGACATAGTATATAAGGATGATGACTACAAAAATCAACGTCGAGACTATTACATGTCTGATATTAAGGCGGACCTCGAATGGTATGGAAATGTTTATTCTAAAATAGGAATAAAAAATAAATTTGATATAAATAATGACTTGCCTGAAATAGCCGTAAAAAGATTAATTAAAGAATATGGGCTAAGTGAGTGATAGATAAGTAAGTGATAGACTGTTTAAGTGGTATAATTTCAGAAAGTAAGAGTAATATTGTAAAAATATTATATAATCACAAATTAATACTTGACACTAATGGCGAAAATGGTGTATCGTTAAGGTACACTATTTTAGTATAGAAAAATTAAATTGCGACAGAGCATCAGTTAAAGATATCACAGCTGAGAAATAGGATAACCTGATTTAGCGATGTTTGTAAGAGTGTATAAGTTTGCTCTGAGAGTGCGATATATACATAGGAGGGAATTACTATCAAGGGGAACATAAGTAAAGACCATGTATTGAAGGAATACTGGAATGACAAGAAGAGATTTGCGGATTTATTCAATGGCCTGGTATTCCATGGGAGAAATGTGGTGGAGCCGGATAAGCTGACAAATGAAGACTCAGCATATGAAGATATAGTGAGCAATAAGGATGTTGTCG
>JBNRML010000150.1:0-15348 GCA_050309585.1 Lachnospiraceae bacterium | reverse complement strand
AAATGAGATTGCCCCGACGAGGCTAATAGCATTTACCCCACGACAGAGTGGTATTTAAAAATGAGGTTTTTCGGGAGATATTTTTCGTAGCAAATTTTTCGGAAGTGGCTTAGTATAAGGATTTTTGTTTCCGAAAAATTTTGTCTAATTCATGTTTTTCGGAGAAATGAAATTTTTCGGGAGATTTTTCGGAGAAAATTCGGAGGAAAAAATTGAGAAAAAAAGTACAAAAAGGACGATGTGAAAAAAGACAAATTCCAAAGTGCAATGAAATTTTAAAGACATACGATGCAGTTCAATATGCATGTGCAGATTATCTTTCAGCGCAGGATGACATTGTAGAAATCAGGTGCAATGTTATTCTGGATAGTTTGGAGGAAGAGGCGGAATTTACTTCAGATTTCGTATGCACGAAAAAAGACGGCGATTTATTAGTAAGGGAATGTGTTTATCGGAAGCAGTTAGACCTACCCAGAACAGCAAAGTTATTGGAACTATCAAGGGAATACTGGGCTAAAAGAGGCGTTACGGATTGGAGGATTGTGATTGATGCAAATTCAGAAAAATAATGTGATTACAGATGGAAGTGGAATTGTTCTTAGGATATTAGAGGTAAGAGAAAATGAATCGTTTGTGGTGGATTGTAATAAAAAAAGAATGCCTTATTGGATTAGCAATGAAGTTATTGTGGAATATATGCAATATGAGTTAGCTGAGATTGATGAGGTTACAGAGGAGTCTGCAATTTCTGTGATGCATAAGCGATATACGATAATTGCTGATATCCTTCCAGTAGTATCAAATGAGAAACTTCGAAGTGATGCAATCGCAGAAGCATCTGTTCAGTACGGAATCAGTAAACAGACGATTCGGAGCTATTTATGGATGTATCTTGTGGCACAAGACAAGAAAGCATTGGCTCCGGCTATAAGGAAAGAGGAGAAACGGGAATTGTCAGAGACAGAAAAGAATATACGGTGGGCATTAAACAAATTCTTTTATACTACTGATAAAAATAGCCTATCGGTAGCTTATACAATGATGCTACAAGCAAAGTACTGTGATAATGAGGGAAAGCTTAAAGATTCTTACCCAACCTTTCATCAATTCCGCTATTTTTACCGTAAAACTAAAAAGATGCAGAACTTTAAGATATCACGTAACGGTTTAAAAGCCTACCAGCGGGACATGCGCCCGTGCGTTGGTGACTCTGTCCAATCGTTTGCACCAGCTTCGGGGACGGGGATGTTTGACAGTACAATTTGTGATATCTATCTGGTGGATGATACAAGAACTCATATCATTGGTAGACCAGTGCTAACAGCATGTGTAGACGCTTATTCCGGATTATGCTATGGATATACAGTGACACTTGAGGGTGGGCTTTACTCTCTGCGAGGATTAATGGTGAATATCGTAATGGATAAGGTAAAGCACTGTGAGGGTTATGGAATAAAGGTTTCAAAAGAAGATTGGCCATCTTACAATTGTTTGCCTGGACGATTAGTGACAGACAGAGGAAAAGAATATACTAGCGATACATTTGCCCAATTAGCAGAATTAGGTGTATTGGTAACCAATCTACCTAGTTTCAGAGCTGAGTTAAAAAGTCCAGTTGAAAGGTTTTTTAAGCTGATTCAAGATTATTATAAACCACATTTAAGAGGAAAAGGAGTCATTGAACCGGACTTTCAAGAAAGGGGAGCAAAAGATTACAGAAAACGTGCATGTATTACCATGCGAGAGTTCCAAACAATCCTTTTAAGATGCATTATTTTCTACAATAGTAAGCGTGTAATCAAAGATTTCCCATATGATGAACAGATGCTGCAAAATAAAGTACAACCACATCCTAATACAATCTGGAAGTGGGGATTAACTTTACCTGGTGCTAATCTGATTAGTATGGATGATAAAAAATTGATTTTAACGTTACTACCAAGGTCAAAAGGAAAATTTAATCGTTTTGGTCTACATGTAAATAAGATGCGCTACCATAATTCCAATTTCACAGAACAGTATCTTAGCGGTGGAAAAGCAGTTGTAGCATATAATCCAGAAGATGTTAGTATTGTTTGGCTCATTATTAGAGATAGATATATACGCTTTGATTTGATAGAGACAAGATACACTGGGAAAATGCTTTTACAGGTAAATGAGGAAAAGGAGCAGCAGAAGAAGATTATCTCCGTGGCAATGGAAGAGAAGGTACAAGCAGAATTAGACCTGGCTGGGCACATACAGGCTATCGCAGTGCATACATCAGGCTCGTCCGATAAAAATACAAAAAATATTAGAAGCAATAGAAAAAAAGAAATCTTGAAAAATCACAAGAATATAGCTGGGGAGGTCATAAAGGATGGAAGCACTATTAAAACAAATCCCCAAAATGTTATCAGGGAATGAGCTTAGGGAAGCAATGACTTATCTTCCAAGTTATGATGAAGGTATTAGAGATGCAGATATAGCAACGAGGCTACTATCTTTATCTGATGTGTACCAGATTTATATACCTACAAAGATGTCTGTTGAGATATACAGCAAGATTTATCTTACGATGATTCGGTCTCTGAAAAAGAAATGTTCAAAACAAAGTGCGATACAACTTACATCAAATTATAAATCAATGCATGGAGCACCTTATGTAGGAGTGAATGGAGCTGATTGCTATACAATCATTGGCACTTCAGGGCTTGGTAAGACTAGTTCAATAGAGAGAAGTATTTCTATGATAGGCGGGGAAAGATTAGTTGAAATTGAAACTGCATCTTTTCAATCTAAGGTCATACCTGTATTAACGGCACAGTGTCCGCATGATTGTTCTTGCAAAGGTATGTTGCTAGAGTTGTTAAGGCAGGCAGATATGCTTCTTGGAAGTTGTTATTATGAAAGAGCAGTTAAAGCTAAATCAACAGTAGATATGTTGATTGGTTCAGTTTGTCAGTTGGCAGTGAAAAGCATAGCTGTGATTATTATAGATGAAATACAAAATCTTGTAGAAAATAAAGGGGGACAGAAACTGATGGCAATGCTGACACAGCTTATTAATTGTGGGAGTGTAAGTATTTGTATGGTGGGGACGCCAGAATCTATACCATTTTTTGAAAGTGATTTGCGACTTGCACGCAGGTCCACAGGGCTAATATATGAAAGTTTGCCATATAACCAGTATTTTATTGATTTATGTAAAACCATTTATCGGTATCAGTATGTGAAAAATTCGACTGAACTAACGGATGGTATTATATTATGGTTATATGAACACAGCGCTGGAATTATCTCAAATGTTATTTCTCTTTTTCATGATGCACAGGAAATTGCTATATTAAATCAATTGGAGACTTTAAGTATTGAAGTGTTGAATGCAGCATTTGCTCAGAGAATGAGTATGTTGAGCTCATATATAGCTCCCTTTGTTAAGAAAATCAGTCAGACCAGCAGAGACACTAAGAAAAAAATGGGGGAGCTGCCAAAGGTTCAAGAAGACACTGTAGTAGAGGCACAAGATGTCTATGAATTGATTATGGATGCCCGTAGAACAGATAATAATGTGGTGGATGTGCTTAAGGAAGCAGGGTATATTATGGAGGTGGAAGTATGAGCTTACATTTCTTCCCTAAACCTTATGAGGACGAGCTCTTATATAGTGTGTTGGCTCGTTATTGTAAGCAAAGTGGTAACGTTGATTTTATTTACAATATTGACGATTTATTCGGAAACAGAAATATTGTTGCATCACCAGAATTACCAGGTAAATTAGATAAGCTGGTATCAAACTTGCCAGATTACCAGTATACATCAGATTATTTCGTTCATAAGCATACCTTGTTTCCCTATATTGCCTCATTTTTACCAGAAGATAGGGCTAGAGAAATTAGTGCACTCATGAAAGATGGACAGGTATCGCTAATATATAATAAGTCGGGATTGATATCATCATGTAGCATTAATCAGAACCGCCAGTTTCGATATTGTCCCGAATGTATGAAAGAGGATATTCAAAACTTTGGAGAGATGTACTGGCACCGTCTGCACCAGATAACAGAGGTACTGATTTGTCCTAAGCATAAAGTTCCTTTGCAAAACAGCAGGGTATTAATGCGCGGAGCTTATAGACAAAGCTTTATTGCGGCTGATGAAGAAAACTGTATATCAAACGAGGCAATTGGTTTTTCACCTGATGCTATTGAAAAACTATTTATGATAGCAGAAGATGTCCAGCAAGTTCTTACGCGAGAATTCACCTATCAAAACATAGATAAGCATAACTTGTCCCATACAATTGCAATAATCTCCAGTCCAACCGGCATCCTCAATGCAGAGATTTTTTTCGGTTAGCAACTTTATGTAAAGTATATATGCGTCAGAATTAATAACGTCAATAAGACAAGGTGTTTGAAGGGTAGTAATTGTATTTGTTGGAACTTCCCATATAGAAGAAAGCATCTTGGCTTGATTATAGGCGGAAGTGCCATTAATACTAATAGAAGAATGAATTAAGGGTACTTTTAAATCTTCCAGATAAATACTTAATAGAGTGGATGCAACATCGTCATCTATTGTAGAACTAATGTTAAATTTAATATTGGGATAGTATAAGCATTCGTCCAGCCCACCTTCTTTTAGGCTGAGATTCCAAAGCAGGGTAGTTTTCAAAAAAGCAGAAGGCAATACCGAGTGGCGGGGTTGAAATAGAACATGACCTGTGTTCATGGTGTAATGATAAAAGCCTTTGTTTATATTATTTATGAAATAGATATTTTTAGATAATCTCTTTAATTTATTACTCATAAGGGTCCTCCTATTATGATTATTTGGTGAAACAGTGATGATTCTATCTTTTGAATCGTTATGTTACGAAAAGGCATGTCTTAGACAATTATCTATCATTTTAAGTATATACTCTTCAGTAGGAAGTTCCCCATCCACTGAGGCGGAAGCAATATACTCTTTGATACTACTTTCTTTTTTATGAAGCCATATTTCGCATTTACCTTCTGCATGATTGGTTACTATATCAAAAAAGTAACCTTCACTGTTTTCATATGTTGAAATTGAAATTGAATCTATTTTTTTCATGACCAAGCCTCCTATAATTTATTTTTGTTATTGTAATTTGAATGATGTCATAGTCATCTTGACCATATCCTCAGTGGTATACCTTGCGTATGTTCTTCTGATAGAATCATCATATGAGCCTCGATTGAAAGGCTTTTTCTTGATAGAATCAATCTCTTTAATCAAAGTCTTTGATAACTGATTCCCTAAACCCACTAATCGAATGTGTTGCAATTCTCCAGTTGATGAATCGAATAAGAATATGGTTAATGATAAACCTGTTGTATTACTATCGATGGATATTTTTTGCGTCATATTTATAGAAAGATGAGGTGAATAAGGGGCATCCATCCAAGGGGAATTATCAAACTTAAATAGAAGATAGATTACATCATGTAGTGTAATGAATCTTACCTGTAAAGGTTTACCACTACAGAACCAATTCTTTTCCTCCACGGTTGGATTGTTGTAACTAATAATCAGGTTTGCTCCATCATCAGCGACGTCAAATCGAATATCATCAGAGTAATTCTGGTATTTAGGGTATCGGGTACCTACAGCTAATTCATTCATTCGGGTTCCTCCTTGTGAAAATCATTGTTGAATTTTTAGTGGTCTTATTAAGCGAGTGTGTAAGCATATATTCATCGACAGCCTGGTCAAATTCAAATCGACCAGTTGTCCGGTAGATTTCTATTGCTCTTTCGTAACATTTCATGGCTGCTTCATGGTCACCGCCAAATAGTACTTGCTCAACTGTATCAAGAAGAGTAAACGCATGACACGCAAGCTCTTGGTCAGAGCTTTTTTTAAAGGCATCCAAAATAATCATTACCGGTAAATCTTTATTATCAGGATATCTTCCTAGTATGATAGAAGCATCAATATCAGCGGGGGTAATCTTGTGTCCGTTACTAGTGAAATAAGTCTTCATTGTAAATTCCTCCATTTTTAAATTGTATTAGTAGTTTGGTTACGTCTTATAAATTGTTTCTGGAAACAAATTCAGAATTTTAGTCTGTGAAACCATTGCCAAGTATTGTTACTTTCTTCCCTCTGATACCGGAAAGAGTTTTCGGTATAAAATCATCTTCTTTTAATTTTTCTTCACTGTTTTGGTGTTTCCTAATAATTGTTGCTGGAACTAAGTTGATGGCCGATGGTAAATCAGTAAAGGGAAAGTGCGATTCCAAATCCATCATAAAATTCATTTTGTCATCTGCCGTATCTGGAATTGGTGACATAATGTAATAATTATTGGTAACGGCATTCAATATGGAAAAGACATTTGCAAGATGTTTAATTACACCTTCATAATAAAGCGTACAGTAGAGCATCTTATGCCAGTCATCAAGCTTATCAGCATTACGAATTTCTTCTATTGAAGCGTATGGTATAGAATCATCCTTATATGATGATTTGGTAAGTGATGATGCTAGGTTGTTAAGAAAATCAATTCTAAATTCAGCATCCTCAGTGATTTCTGTTTCTTTTTCAGTTACATATTTAACTTTCATTGTAAAATCCTCCTTTTTATTGGTGCCAGCAAGATACTGACTGTTGTTAGGTACATTTGATGTGTTGTTGTCAATGTGCTTTTTCTTAAAAAAGGGTGCACTTAATAAGCCATTTGCTTTGTAACATCAAATAGAAAATATGGTTGCCAATATCCTTTTTGAGAAAGTTATGGGAATGCATACTGGCGATTGTAGAATCCTGAGAATTCAGGTGAATGATATTTGCCAGTAGTCAGAAGAATCAGTAGTACAAAGATTTCTTCGGTTGCTGCATCACTCCTTTAATTGTAATATAAGTTAAGCCCATGCTATTACTTTTATCCTGAAAATGTTCCTTTACAAGGAAGAAGTAGTTGCATCTAATTAACTTATATTCACAATACCATATGAAAAAGTTGTAATCAATAGATTGGGCTTAAGTTGAACTTATGATATAATTATAGCGATTTTTAGTTATATGCTTTTTTGAAAAAAAGGAGTGCTTATGAAAGAAGAAAATATTAAACAGATGAATCCATTGAGAGAATTGAGAGAAGAACTACATTTGACACAGAAAGAATTTGCTGAGATGGCAGGTATTGCAAAAGTAACTGTATCGTGCATAGAGACGGGTAAGCATCATATAACTGAGACAACGCAAGAACACATCAGAGAAAAATTAAGTCTATATGATGACTGGTATAATCATAGAAATTATGCAAAAAAGATTGATTTAGATGAGCTTGAGGCAGCGCTTGAGGATTGTATAAAAAATAATTTTCAAAATAGAAAAATATCAACAGAAATGGTTAAGGCGTTATCTACAATATTTAATACGGAGGGGTTAGGAGAAAAAGAGAGGTTAATCTACATAAGATATATTTATAAATTAATTAAGGATATGGAAAATGTTATCATAGAAGCAAAAAGATTTATCAAGAATGAAGCTAATGTGGATATTGGTTATCGTGCTTACGGTATTGCTAACGATATAATGAATTTACCGGGATATGATGAAAAGAAAACGCAAGAACATATGAGAGAAATAAGAGATATTACAGTAATTGAAGCGGAATTGCCATTTGACTGATGTTACATATCAGGGTAATCGTACATCTGAAATCACATGAAAGTAAATATTTGCTTGCAATTAGTAAACTTTTTGATAGACTTATTACAGATGATATTATTATAGAAGGAAGTGGTATTGATGATTATATATATTTTGGAAAATGATGAAGCAACAATGAGCGATATTCCGAATGAAAAACTAATGAATTCGTTTGGCGATGATATAGAAATCCGCTCTGTAAAGGAGATAAAGGACATAACTGCAACTGATAAAGAAGCTATTTATGTTTCTTCGCTTCAAAATCTTGGAGAGTCGAAGCAGGATATTATGGATGGTCTGGACTTTATCAGCGAAAAAGACCTCCGTATTATTATCGGATGCATCCCGGAATCATTGGAAAGGCATCCATAAAATCCGATAATTTCAATGCGCCTGTAGCAAAGAATAAGAAAGGTGAATACAAAATCAAATCAGGTCAAACAGTGTACCTATGCTTTTAGATTTTTTTATAGTAGAAGCAGATAAGTGGAGAGAAGAGTGTTGGAAAATGATAAAAGAACGCTCTGATTTGAATTTTATTTTTCTGACAAAGAGAATCGAGAGGTTTACTAAGTGCATTCCGGCTGACTGGAACGAAGGATACGACAATGTAACTGTTGGGTGTACTGTGGAAAATCAAGAAAGTGCAGATTATAGGCTTTCATTGTTTACGACATTTCATATAAAGCACAGGAATATTATTTGTCAACCACTGATTGAAGAGATAAATATTGATGAATATCTGGATAATGTTGAATTGGTTGTAGTTGGTGGTGAATCTGATAGAAATGCAAGACCACTGAATTACAATTGGGTTTTATCAATTCGGGAACAGTGCATAGCGAAAGGAGTCCGCTTTGAGTTTAGACAATGTGGAACTCATTTTATTAAAAATGATAAGGAATACACGCTTAATGTCGGAGATTTGTGCAGTCAAGCAAGAAAAGCAAATATTAACTGTTAAGTACTCATATATCGAGGGATACAGAGTATGAAATAAAGACGGTGTAGCCTATAATTATGCGTGGGTGATTGTAAAGCGGGGGTCATAACCCGCCACT
Source organism: Lachnospiraceae bacterium (assembly GCA_050309585.1). Taxonomy (GTDB): domain Bacteria; phylum Bacillota; class Clostridia; order Lachnospirales; family Lachnospiraceae; genus Bovifimicola. The sequence continues at coordinate 6,622 of JBNRML010000150.1, read as the reverse complement.
GTACTATTTTCGTTAAGAGATAAGTAAGTTAGAAGGAATTGATTTATTCTTTTTTTAGGAAGGAACTAGCCATGGATAATATTTCGGATATAGCTGCATTAAGAAAGTGGAATAGCATTCCGGAAGATATCCGGAAAAAATTGTTGCAGAACGTGTTTTGTGGAACCTGCAGTGTAACGACAATAGCTCCAGGGTATACGATGACCTATAAGAAGGGATTAGGAATTCTGCTAAATGGGAGATGTGCGAAATGCGGTCATGATGTATGCAGGGTTATTGAGGAATAGTGGAATTACAAAGGAGATTAAGGTGATATGCTAAGTGATGACTGGCTACGTCAGGGGTTCCAACATGGACAACGTATTAAAGTGAATAACATAGTTGATTATGTCATTTGGACCGATAATAAAAATGATATTATTGGAGTTTCAGTCAATTTTGAAGAAGCAGATGATTATCATTATGATATAGAAATTGAAGAATGGATGAAATTTCTTGAAAATGTCTTAAGGAACCCGGACTTAGAGGAAACTTCAAAGCTATTTCGTAATTTCTTGGATGAAAATACAGAAATGTTTGCTTTTCAAGAGGTATTAGATTCCAATCAGATAAGGTATGATAAGATAGCCTTTTGGTAAAAGGGTTATATAAATCATAATTGATAAAAGGAAAGCAAAGTATAAAACGGTAAGTTTCTAATAGTGAAAAATCACAAGCTTCACCACTGGCTTCAAATAGAAAGGACAATTATGAATTTATATTTTGAAGAGTATAGTAATAAAAATGCTCCTACGATTGCTTTTATTCATGGCGGCGGCATGGACAGCAGTATATGGGGAGGAAGTTTAGATTATTTCAGAGATTATCACTGCATTGTGGTGGATTTACCTGAACATGGAAGAAGTGCTGAAATAAAACCGTTTTCTATTAAATCTAGTGTCGAGCTCATTGCACAAATCATCAGAGAGAATTCAAATGATAAAAAAGCTTATGTTATTGGACACTCACTGGGAGGAGTGGTATTAATTAATCTGATTAGCAGATATCCTGAATTAATTGAACAAGCTGTTATTGCAAGCGGGAATCTGCAACCTTCTCCTTTATACAAGATATTTACAAATTCCATGGTATGCACGTTTGTGAGTTTTTTGAATCGGAAAAAATATAAAAAAGAGTATGTTACATCAGAGATGCTGAAACGAGTCTATAAAGAGATGATATTGTATTCCAGAATTCCGGATGGGTTAAATGAAACAAAAGTACCTATATTGCTTATTGCAGGCGAGAAAGAACCGGAATTCCTTAAAAAGTCAAATCGCGATTTGCTACATATATGTCAAAATGCAAAAGAAATTACTATATTAAAAGCTAAACATGATTACCCCTGGATTGAAAATCAGTTATTTAATGAAATTGTATATGCTTGTATGGAAAATAAATCAATTAGTAATGAACGTATCATCAATTACGAAACTATGTAACGGTATTGGTGAAGATAAACTCATAACAGTAAAGGAAAAATATGAATATTGAAGAAATAGTAAATGAGTACGGAACATACATTTATAAGTATGCAATGAAATTAGCTTGTGACCCACAAAAAGCTGAAGATATTGTACAAGAAACATTTATCAGCGCGTGGAAAAATATCGGACAACTGAGAGAGGAGCAAGCAATCAAAAAATGGCTGCGAACAATCTGTTTTAACCATTTTCTTATGGATTACAGAAAAAATAAAAACAGAAATATTGAACTGCATGAGAGTATAGAAGTATTAGAAGCAGAAGGTAATGTACTGGTAACGCAGATAGCAAATCCGGAAGAAGAAATTATTGTAGAGGAATCCATCCGAAAACTCCAGAACGGATGCTTCTATGCAATGGTTCGCAAATTGACGTTGCATCAAAGGATAACATTTTCCTTGGTTGATATGTTTGGATTATCTGTTAGTGAAGTGTCAGAAATATTGCAAGTATCCGAGGGGGCTACAAAAGGGTTGTTACACCGAGCAAGAATGAATCTGGACAGCTTCTTCGCCGAACACTGCAATCTCATTGATGTGAAAAATCCATGCAGCTGTCAGGCGTGGATTACTTTTAGAAATTCTCATGAGCAAAATCAAAAGGCAACTAAAAAAATGATAGAATCTCTTGAGAGTAATGAAAAAACGTATCGATTTAATCAAGCAGTCAGAAATAAAATCAACTACTTATATCAGAATATGCCAGATGAGCAGCCAGAAGATAAGTGGTTTGCTGATATTATCAATTCGTTAAAAAATATTTGAGTTCAGCGTATCTTCATCTTTTTAAAAGCATCTTAATATATGTAAGAGAAAACATTTTAAAAGGAGAAATTGTTTATGTTTGAATCTAGATGTGGAGTATGCTGTAATACTTGTGACCATAAGGAGCAGTGGGGGTGTAAAGGATGCTTAAATATGGAAAAACCATCATGGGGAGTATGTGAAGTAAAAGTCTGTTGTGAAAGAAAAGGATTAAATTTCTGCGGAGAATGCACGGAATTTCCTTGTGAAATGCTTTCGATGATGGGCAAGGAATATGGTTACGACCCTGGAGTTAAAATTCAGCAATGCAGGGAATGGATGAAGGGATAGAAGGGTATTGTTATTTGTGAGGTGATAATTATGTGGTACCTAGAACTGTTTGAAAAGCTTGAGGCAGAAAAAGATGAACAGCAGTCAGTAAAAATGTCAGCATATATGAAGGAAAGGTTTCCTTTCTTGGGCTTGCCAAAGCCAAAGCTAAATGAAATAATGAAACCTTATATCAGACAGGCTGCAAAAAGTCAGGACGTTGATTGGAATTTTATATTTCTATGCTGGGAAAAGGAATACCGGGAAGCGCAATATGTTGGGATGGAATACATATATTCAGTTCAAAAGAAGCTCACTGACCATGACCTAGATAAGTTGAAGCGATTGATTACAACAAAGTCTTGGTGGGATATTACGGATGGACTGGATAAGGTAATCGGTAATTTGTCCCTGCATTATCCATCTGTTAATGACGAAATGCTAATATGGAGCTGCGCTGATAATATCTGGCTTCGACGTGTCGCAATTGATTACCAGCAAAAAATGAAGGATAAGACAGATACGGCATTGCTCGAAAAAATCATCTTAAATAATCTTGGTTCGAATGAGTTTTTCATTAATAAGGCAATTGGCTGGAGTCTAAGGGAATACAGCAAGGTAAATTCGGACTGGGTAAAATCGTTTCTTGAGAAACAGGAAGGAAAATTAAGCCGGTTAAGTGTAAAAGAAGCAAGTAAATATTTGTAGTTTTACAGGCAAACTCTACGGAGCGTTCGGATGAGTGCTTGTTTTAGTAATAGATGTGAGAGGTAAGTGTTGCCATTTATAGATTATTTGATATAATCATAAGTACAAAGATAAAAACACGTCCCGGTAGGTAGTCCGGGAGCAACAATAATTCATGTTGTCAGTAACCTGCCTCCTTGGTTGTCCGTTCTTTGTTCATTAAATCTTAAAGGAGGGATTATAATGGACAAAGTATCTGGCAGATTGCGGCTGAGCTTACTGAGGATCAGTTCAATTATCTGATGCTCGGTCTGAACCCTCTGGACCCCAAAATCAAGGAGGTTACACCCAGGAAAGTCTGCTGATTTTGTGCAAAACAGAGATTTTTTCAACGGTTTTACGACCTCCTAAAGTTCGACTCCAACCCTGTTTTATATCCATGTATATAGCGATTACAGTCGCTTGCAATGGTTTTAAAAATATATTTCGGAACTTTGAAAACTCTATATTTCCTTATGCTTATGGATCTTATGCATCCTCACATCAATAGGCAGAATGACGAATGACGGCTGTATATAAATTCGCTATTTCAGCCATCTTCTGCTATAATAGTTTAAGATGGAGGAATGAATAAATGGCAAACAAGCATACCCTTGAGGAACTGAATAGCTGCAGCCGGGAAGAACTGATTACCCTTGTATTGATGATGCAGGGTCAGCTCGACGCTTTAAATTCAAACATCGAAAAGCTTATCGAGCAGGTGCGTATCTCTAACAGCTACAGATTTGGCAAGCATACAGAGACCTTAAGCTCCATAGAAGGTCAGTACTCATTCTTTGATGAGGCTGAAATGGCCTGTGACGAATCAGCTCCGGAACCGGATCCTGAGGATGTCATTCCTTCAAGAAGAGGAAAAAAGAAGAAGGGCCAGCGCAATCTTGATCTTAAGGACTTTGCGGAGGAGATTATTCCTCCTTATAGTGTACCAAAGGAACAGCTAGATGCCTTTTATGGCGAAGGCAACTGGAGGCGTATGCCGGATGAAAGTTATAAAAGACTTCGTCATGAGCCTGAATCATGGACAGTTGAGGTACATACTGTCGAGGTATATGTAGGTACCGATGGTGATCACCAGGATGAGTTTATTCGCGGTGACAGACCCAAGGATCTTTTGAGAAACAGTATCGTAACACCGTCTCTGCTGGCATCCATTCTGAATGTAAAGTATGTCAACTCCTCAGCCCTTCACAGGATAGAGCAGGAGTTTGAACGTAATGGTGTAAACATATCCAGACAGACCATGTCCAACTGGATAGTAAAGAGCTCCAATAAGTATTTCGCTCCTTTTGTGGAACGCATGAAACAGGAACTATTAAGGCTTCATGTAACCCAATCAGATGAGACACCTACTCAGGTAATAAAAGACAGTGACCATCCTAACAGCCAGTGCTACATGTGGGTGCACCGCTCCGGAGAGCTGTATAGGGACAAGCCCATCGTGATATATGAGTATCAGAAAGGGCGGGACCACCAGATACCTCTGGCATTCTACAAGGATTACAAAGGAGTCCTTGTGACAGACAGCCTTCAGCAGTACCATTTGGTAGATAAAAAGCTTCCAAATGTAACAAATGCAAACTGCTGGGCACATGCGAGGCGTGATTTCGCCGATGCGTTAAAGGCTGCGGACAAAGATAATCCAAAGGTGCTAAAACAATCCGTTGCATATCAGGCGTTGCAGAGGATTGCTGAATTCTATAGTGCTGACACAGAGCTGAAAGGACTCTCATCAGAGGAACGACTTCAAAAACGGCTGGAAGTAATCAAGCCGTTAGTTGAGGAATTCTTTACGTGGGTAAAACAGCAGGTGGCTGATCGTGCTGTTCCGCCCCAGAGCAAGACCGGCCGGGGCTTGCAGTTCTGCCTTAATCAGGAAAAATATCTAAAAGTATTCCTGACAGATGGTGATGTACCGATAGATAACTCGGCCTCAGAGAGAGCTATTCGGACCTTCTGTCTAGGTAAGAAAAACTGGATGTTTCACAACACAGCCAGAGAAGCCGGTGCCAGTGCAATGGTTTACAGTATATCAGAGACGGCAAAGCTTAATAACCTGCGTCCTTATTACTACTTTAAATATATCCTCACTGAGCTGCCAAAGCTCTGTGATGAACAAGGAAATATAGATCCTACAGATCTGGATTACTTGATGCCATGGTCAGAGAGTCTTCCGGACGAATGCAGGAAACCACGCCACTGATAAAAGGTGGCGTTAAATTTATCGTCAGGCGTATGATTTGACGCTTACCTTCAACAGTAGTCTCATCACACTAATTCACACGTGCCTTTAAAGAAGTTGTTTTCATTAGTTCATAAACTGGTACAAAATATTTTTCAGCAGCGGCAACCGTCCAGTTGGACATTGTCTGTTTTGACAGATTCAATCCGTTTGTCTGGAAATCACGCGCAATCCGATCCAACGGATTGCCATTTACATACTTGGCGTTGATGATTGCTGCCTCTAATGAAGGCGTTGCAATACTTCCCCGGAACAAAGTATTCGGATGATCTCCGCGAAGAAACTCATCCTGATGCATCCCATCTGTTCCGACATATACCTTGATTATATGCTTTTCAGCAATCCATTTGGCAGGTTCAAAACGTAATTGCCAGAATATTTCATCCGGCATGTTTCTCCAGTTACCTTTACCAAAGGTATCGAGGAGTTTTTCCTCTGCTACATCATGAGGGATTACCTCCTGTGGGAAGTCCTTTAAATCTTCTTCACGTTGCCCTTTTAGCTTGCTTTTACGAGGTTTCTTTTCAGCATCAATAATGGCCTCTTCAATCGTTGGCTCCGGTGCACTTTCATCGCAGCAAGCCTCAGCTTCATTAAAGAAGGATATCTGGCCTGCGATTGCTTCTAGTTTCTCGGATTGACGACCGAAGCGCTGCTGATTTGCAAGACGGACCTGTTCCATAAGGTTCTCATAATCCTGCTCAAGCTTGTCCAGACGATCCTGCATCTGGTAGATGATATCGTCCTTAGATTCGGTATCCATTGTATTCAGTTCATCTGGAGAGAATTTTTTACACATATTTTTCGCCTCGTATTATATAGTAGTAGTGTTTATAGTCCCTCTCCAAGGACTGTATGCTATACTTTTGGAGACACTGTGGATTGGTTTGTCGCTCCTACCACTTGATGGTTTTAGAAAGGCTCCAACCACAGTCTCTTTGTATATTTGTTAATCAGTTAGATACCGCATGACGGTTTATTTAGAACGAGGTTACAATCGCAAGGAGTCCCAGTGGTTCCAAACAGTGTCAAATACATTT
>JBNRML010000149.1:0-2605 GCA_050309585.1 Lachnospiraceae bacterium | reverse complement strand
TTCTGGCGGGGCTTATTAAAGTGCCTCTATTCATAAGACTGCCACCCTATTCATTTTCAAAAATTTGGCAGATTGGTACTTTAGGAGACTATATTCATTTTGAGATTACAGTTTGCGGAAACTCAAGTTTTATAATATAGGCATTAACAATCTTGAAATCTGCTCTTTTATCCTTATAATAATATTTCTCCTATCGTAATCCAACCTCGTGATTTCAGTGGATTTTGTCATATCATTTAAGAAAATCCTTTCGAACTGGCAGGCAGTATCCGTGTCATAAATTATGGCATTAATTTCAAAATTCAGTGAAAAACTTCTCACATCCATGTTGGCAGTTCCATATGAACAAACCATTCCATCAACAATCATTCCCTTTGCATGCAAAAAGCCCTCATCATAACAGTAGACCCTTCCTCCTGCCTTTATCAAATCTCCTGCATATGAATAGGTCGCCCAATAAACAAAAGGATGATCAGGCTTACATGGAATCATTACCCTCACATCTATTCCAGAAGCCGCTGCAATTTTAAGTGATGTCATTACAGGCTCATCCGGAATAAAATACGGCGTCTGTATGTAAATTCTCTCTTTCGCCTTAGTAATCATTTTCAGATAATTGTCCCTGATTTCCTGGCCCTTCGAATCCGGTCCACTGGAAACAATCTGCATTCCAATCTTGTTCTTCTTTTTAGGCTGATTAAACTCAAAATATTTTTCATCCATAAAAAGTGCTTCTTTCGTGGTGTAATTCCAATCCTGCATAAACCTTAAATGAATATCATTGACCACTTCACCCTCAAACAGCATATGAGTGTCTCGCCAGTTTCCAAATTTTTTTACCTTTCCAATATACTCATCCGCCACATTAAAGCCACCCAGAAATGCTTTTTTACCATCAATAACCACAATCTTTCTGTGATTTCTGTAATTTATTCTAAACTGAAAACATCCCAGGTATGCCGGAAAAAATTCTCCCAGCTTTACTCCTGCCAGCTTTAGCTTTCTTTTATTCCTATGTCCAAAATGTCTGGCTCCCATTGAGTCATATAAAATTCTGACCTCCACACCCTGCCTAGCCTTTTTGACTAATTCATCCACAAGCTTATCAAGCAATTCACCGTCACTTAATATGTAATATTGAATATGAATGTATTTTTTTGCCTTTCTTATTTCTTCAAGCACTGCACCAAATTTCTCTTTTCCCGTAGTGAAAATCCTTATGGAATTATTTTCTGAATAAATGGAATTACTGTTTTCGAGGTTAAATAAAACCTGCTCCTGATATTCACTAAATCCATCTTCGGAAATCTTAAACTCATGATTAATAATTCTGTTTTCCTGTTTTTTCGTGGCAATGTTTATTGCATCCTCTACTTCCTTTACCCTGAAGATATTTCTTTTATGCATGTTCTGTCCCAATATAAGATATAAAACAAATCCCGCTACCGGAATAGAGTACAAAAGAAGCAGCCACGCCCACACAGCCTTCGGGTCTCTTCTCTCTAAAAAAACAATAACAAATGCCAATATGCTGTTTATCAGAAGAGAATGTTGCATTAGCCATTTCCATGTCATCATCACATAATCAAATATAATATCCATTTTTCACCATTCCATTCACATAATTTGCTATTGATGAACTATTACAACTACTTTTCTAACTTATCCCTTCACATTAATATAACATTTTTTGTTGTAATGTGCTAGGAATTACTTTATTTTAACAAAAAATAATTGTATTTTATTTACTTAAATGATAAAATGTTTATTGCATATAGCCTTATATGGCTTGTATTACGAATAAAACAGGAGGGTATCATGACTTTACCAATAAAAATTTTATTAATTGTCACCATTGTGCTTGCAATTATTCTGATTGCACTCATTATTATCGGAAAGAAAGCTGAAAAAAAAGCTGAGTCACAGCGTTCAGCCATGGAGGCCCAGTCACAGACAATGTCTCTTTTTATTATAGATAAGAGAAAAATGAAACTCAAGGATGCAGGTTTTCCAAAGATTGTAATGGAGCAGACACCTAAATACCTACGTCGTGCAAAAGTTCCTATTATAAAGGTTAAGGTTGGACCAAAGGTTATGTCTCTTATGTGCGACTCCAAAGTATATGACAACGTTCTTCCAAAACAGGAAGTTAAAGCACAGGTAAGCGGTATCTATGTTACATCCGCAAAGCGTATCCGTGGCCCACTTCCAGAACCTAAAAAGACAAAAAAAGAACTTCGAGCCGAGAAGAAAGCTGCAAAGGCTAAAGAAAAAGCAAATGCCAAGACGGCAAAAAAATAGTTAAATATGAATTCACCTAAAAAGGAGCACATCATGCGCTCCTTTTTTACTGTATACTGTATAATTATCTAATCGATAAATTGATTAATCTTCTCCTCCGTAAGACCAGTAATTTCTACTATCTCCTGCACAGATTTATTCAACTTTAACATATTTCTCACAATTCTTTCTATCGCTTCTTGTCTGCCTTCTTCTCTACCTTCTTCTCTGCCTTCTTCTCTGCCTTCTTCTCTGCCTTCTTCTCTGCCTTCTTCTCTGCCTTCTTCTCTGCCTTCTTCTCTGCCTTCTTCTCTGCCTTCTTCTC
>JBNRML010000148.1:0-26087 GCA_050309585.1 Lachnospiraceae bacterium | reverse complement strand
CATTCATACTTACAATGTTTTCAACAAAATAATTAATTTTGTATACAAACCAAAGAAATACTAACATAAAATATCCGATAGTAACTGTAATTGCAGTATTAATCATCATTAGACCTACATAATCTTTTTTGTAATATTTATCTGACTTTATGGACTTTTTACCCTCCCCCTGTTCATACAGGGCAAGCTTTGTCATTAATTTAATCTTTTCTTCGTTAAGCATAGAGTCCTCCATATTTACACAATTATGGGAATTATACCACATTCACAGAAATTTATCCATATTTACAGAAATTTATTTTTCCATTTTCTGAAGAAATGCCCTGGTTCTCTCATTATCCGGATTGTCAATCACCTTTTCCGGACTCCCTTCCTCCACAATAACACCGGCGTCCATAAAAATCACTCTGTCGGCAACCTTTCTTGCAAACTCTATTTCGTGAGTAACGACAATCATTGTCATCTTCGCCTTTGCAAGTGTCTTCATAAGATTTAAAATTCCAGCTGTAATCTCAGGATCCAGTGCTGATGTTGGCTCATCAAAAAACAACATTTCAGGGTTCATCGCAAGAGCTCTTGCAATGGCAACTCTCTGTTTCTGTCCCCCGGATAGCTGTCCAGGATAGCTGTGTTCTTTTCCTTCCAGTCCTACCAGTTTTATAAGGTCCATCGCCTCTTTTTCCACCTTATCCTTTTCTCTCTTCTGAACAGATACCGGTGCGTCAATAATGTTTTTAAGAACACTGAAATGTGGAAAAAGATTAAAATTCTGGAATACCAGTCCATATTTATTTTTTGCATCCCTTAATACGGCTTTTCCTGCATACACTGACTTTCCTTCCACATTTTCACACACTGTCAGTCCATCGTAAATCAGACTTCCGCCATCCATTTTTTCAAGCATTGTTGCGCATCTCAAAAGTGTGGATTTTCCAGAGCCTGAAGGGCCTAAGATAGCGACAACCTCTCCTTCATTAACCTCTAAGGATATATCTTTTAACACCTGCAAATCACCATAACTTTTTTGTAAATGTTCTATTTTTAATAATGTTTTCATCCTATTCCTCCATGTCTGAGCAACTCTACTCAAAATACTGCATTGATTTCTCAATTTTTTCCATAACAAACGCAACCAAGAAATTAAATACGTAATAGAATACTCCTGCTACAAACAGAGGCATTACGCTTGCTTCTGCTGCCACCATCTGTTTTGCCATTGTAAACATTTCCGCATAAGACAACGCGAATGCCAAAGATGTATCTTTAACAAGTGTTATTACTTCATTCGTAACAGGTGGCAATACTCTTTTAACCATCTGTGGAAAAATAATTTTCCAGAATGTCTGTATTTTGCTGTAACCCAATACTTCCGCTGCCTCATACTGTCCCTTTGGTATATTTTCAATACCACTGCGGTATATCTCCGCAAAATATGCAGCATAATTAATTGAAAAGCCTATGATTACCGCATAAAATCTGTACTCTGTCGATACTGAAGCTCCAAATATGTAATATGGTCCAAAGAATACCACCAAAAGCTGAAGCATAAGAGGTGTACCTCTCATAACTGAAATGTAGAACTTTGCAATCCACTTTATGAAATTAATCTTAGACATTCTCAACATACATACAATCAAGCCCAATGGCATTGAGAACAATAATGTAAAGAAGAAAATCTCAAGAGTAGCCAGAATACCTTTTTTAATTTTTAATGTAATGTCTAATAATTTTTCTCCAACTGCTCTCTCATCTTTTTTCTCATATTCTATAAGATATGCTTCATCTGTTCCTTCATCTCCAAGGCATACACTGTCTGATAACTCCCATTTTTCTGCAATTGCAGCAAATGTTCCATCTGAAAGCATCTCATCCATTGTCTTTTGAACCTTATCTCTGAGTTGAGTATTTCCAAGTTTAAATCCAATACCATAAAGTTCCTCAGCAACAGCCTCATCAAGCATCACAAACTTATCTCCGCGCTGCTCAAGCTGATATTTTGCAACACCCATATCCATACAAATTGCATGAACTGCATTTGTCTCAAGATTTAAAAACGCAGTATTATAATCCGCAACCTGCTGAAGCTCCTTAAAGCTATTTCTAAGCTCAACATTTTCTTCTGTGGCATCTTCTCCCTCAAAAGCTGCCAATGCCGAAGAAGCTGACTGAACAACAACTATTTTTTCCTTTAAATCCGAAAGCTCCCTGATTCCTGAATCTGCTTTCACAACAACAACCTGAGAATTATTTACATAAGCTTTTGACCATGTATATTTCTTTTCAAGTCCATTTATTGTAAATCCATTCCATATACAGTCTATTGTGCCTGAATTGAGCTCCATATCCTTTGAATCCCATTCAATTGGCTGTTTTTTTAATTTCCAGCCATTTCTCCTACATACTTCTTCTGCTAATTCAAGGTCAAAACCTACATATTCCCCATTGTCATCCTTATATCCATATGGTGGAAACTCTGCATCAAATCCCACAGTTAAAGTTTTGTCATCTTTTTCCTTTTTACATGATACCAGCGTCCCAATCATCATGGATAAAACCAATACTATCAGGACACCTTTTAAACATTTGTTTTTCATACTATCCTCATTTCGTTCTATATATATTTTTTCAATTCATCCGCAAGACTTGTTTTTGGTCTGAAACCAACCAGCGTATCTACCACATCTCCATCTTTCATAACAATAAGTGCTGGAATATTCATAATGTTAAATTTACCAGCCAGATTTCGTTCTACATCCACATCCACATTATAGAATTTGATGCTATCACCCATTTCTTCAGATAATTCTTCTAAAACCGGCTCCATCATTTTACATGGTCCACACCACTGGGCTGAGAAGTCCACTAATACAACTCCACTTTTCACTTCATTATCAAATTCTTTTCCTGTAATTTTCTTTACCATAAATTAAACCTCTCCTTTTCTTTTATGTAGAATTAATAATTGCATATGTTTATATTCCTTGTCAACCGGAATAAGTAACAGTTCACCTTAAAACACCTGCTTTTCTTGGCTTTTTTCATCAATTGTGATAATATAGGTTTTATCTTAAAATGACTAACAAGGAGACATAGCTACTATGATAATTGATATTCACACTCATACATTTCCTGATGAAATAGCAGAGACTGCCATTTCAAAGCTTTCACTAAGCTCCGGCATTAAGCCTTTTGTCAAGGGCACCATAAATTCTCTTATAGAGTCAATGAAAACAAATAACATAGATTACTCAGTTATTATGCCCATTGTCACCAAACCTACTCAACATAATACAATAAACCAGACTGCAATCTTCATAAATGAAAATTACTCTTCAGAAGGTATTATTTCTTTTGGAAGCATACATCCCGACAACGATGATTACAAAGACATAATTCGTTTTTTAGTGAGAAATAATATAAAAGGCATCAAACTTCATCCCGTTTTCCAGGGTGTATACTTTGACGATATACGCTATATGAGAATTATTGATTTTGCTTCGGAACAGGGACTTACAATAATGGTTCACGGTGGCTATGATATCAGCTTTCCTGACGTTGATTTAGTCACCACAGAACACATTCTTCCTGTTGTAAAAGAATTAAAACCTCCCAAAATGATTATGGCTCATATGGGTGCCTGGAAGGACTGGGACAATATGGCAGAGTTACTAGCACAACACTCTGTAATGATTGACACCTCCTTTACAATGACACCTCACAAATTTCTCTCCGATGAAAAATTCAAGAAGCTAATAAAGCTAGCAGGTTCAAACAATGTCTTAATGGGAAGTGACAGTCCATGGAGCATGCAGGGTGACTCAATTGAAGTCATAAAAAACATCGGTCTCGCAAAAGAAGAAACATCACTTATCCTGGGTGAAAATGCCCGTTTATTACTGAATCTTTAGCATTATCAAAGCCGGTTGTAATCTTGTTACTCCCGGCCTGTTATTATCGAATTACAACAGATTTTACGCTATTTATTTAAATCTGCTCTTCAATTTCCTGAGCAACAAGATTTGTAGCTCCATACCTTTCTCTTAACTTTGGTTTTTCAATTTTGCCGGTAGCATTTCTTGGAATATCCTCAAATATAATCTCTTTAGGTCTCTTATATCTTGGAAGCTCAATACAAAATTCTTCTATCTCTTCTTTCGTACATTCCATTCCATCTTTGATTTCAATTATTGCTGCTGTCTTCTCACCCAGTCTCCTGTCTGGAAGCCCAATAACAGCCACATCCTTAATCTTTTCATAACGCCTTAGGAAATCTTCAATCTGTACAGGATAAATATTTTCTCCGCCACTGACAATCACATCTTTCTTTCTGTCCACAAGATAATAGAAGCCGTCCGGATCCTGCATTGCCATATCACCTGTATATAACCATCCATCTTTAATTGTCTCAGCCGTCGCCTCAGGATTATTATAATAACAGGTCATCACACCAGGACCCTTTACGCAAAGTTCTCCAACTTCTCCCTGCTTCACAGTATTTCCGCGTTCATCCACAATTTTACATTCCCAGTTATGACCCGGAACACCAATTGCTCCAACTTTATGTATGTTTTCCATTCCAAGATGAACACATCCTGGTCCTATTGACTCTGACAAACCATAGTTTGTGTCGTAATCATGATTAGGAAAATATTCCTTCCATCTCTTAATAAGAGATGGTGGTACAGGCTGTGCACCTATATGCATAAGTCTCCACTGGCTAAGCTTATAATCCTCCATTTTAAATTTTCCTGAATCAAATCCGTCTAAAATATCCTGTGCCCACGGAACCAAAAGCCATACAATTGTACAATGCTCCTCTGATACTGCTGACAGTATTGTCTCTGGCTTTGCTCCCTTTAACAACACTGCTTTACTTCCTGCAACAAGACTTCCCATCCAATGAATCTTTGCACCTGTATGATAAAGTGGCGGAATACATAAAAATGTATCATCCCTGTCTGTTTTATGGTGAATCTGTTCCATCTCCGCCGCCTGTGTAAGACTTAAGTGCTTATGTAATATTGCCTTTGGAAAACCTGTTGTTCCTGACGAAAAATAAATTGCCCCATCATCTTCATCCGTGATCTTAATATCAGGGGATTTGCTGGAGCAGTCAGCAACCAACTCTCTGTAGCTCTCTGCAAATCCGGGACAGTTATCACCTACATAAATAAGTAATCTGCCTTTGCTCAGTTTTTCAACATGAGTTTCAATTCTTCCTATAAACTCAAATCCAAATACAATAACATCAACTTCTGCCAATTCTGCACAATAAAGTATTTCATCGGCATCATATCTGAAATTAAAAGGAACCGCAATGGCCCCCGTTTTCAATACACCAAAGTATATTGGAAGCCATTCAAGGCAATTATACATAATAATCGCCACCTTATCTCCCTTTTTAATGCCTCTCGAAAGCAGCATATTGGCAAATCTGTTTGCTTTCTCGTTAAAAACCCCCCAGGTAATTTCCCTTCTGTAAGGCTGAAACCTGCTGGATTCAATTAAATCGTATTCCTTCCATGATACTCTTCTTGTTTCTTTTTCATCCGGGTTAAGCTCAATAAGTGCAACCTCATCTGAATATAATCTCGCATTTCTCTCAAGATAATCTGTTACTGGCATCTTTTTATCCTCATTTCGTTCAAACATTTCATATACTACAATTTACCACAGTGCATAGTGGTAGTCAATCAAATCGCTTTATTAACACTTACTAAAAAACACCTACTGATTTTAAGAATAATACAACCAAAAGAACCGGTGCAATATATTTAATCATGACACTGAACAGTCCTTTTCTACCCATCTTGTTTCCATCTTTTTCAACCTCATCGATAACAGTCTTTGGCTTTATAATCCAACCAACCAAAATACATGTTCCAATGGCCACAATAGGCATAAGTACAAAGTTGCTTATATAGTCCATAATATCAAGTATCTGTGCGACGCTTCCATTTGGAAGTTTGAATTCAAAATAAAACTTATTATATCCAAGGCATACCATAACACCTGCCAAAATTGCTATAATCCATTCTACACCAACAGCCTTAGGACGGCTAATTTTAAACTGATCCATAAAACTTGAAACAATTGCTTCCATTACAGAAATCGCACTGGTAAGCGCAGCAAAAAGAACCATTGCAAAGAACACACATCCAACAATATTTCCAGCAGTTCCCATCTTATCAAACACCTTTGGAAGTACCACAAACATAAGACTAGGTCCGGCAGCCATTCCCTCTTTTCCTTCAAATGTGTATACAGCAGGAACAATCATTACACCTGCCAAAAATGCAATTGCAGTGTCAAAAATTTCAATCTGGTTAATTGACTTTGCCATGTTTGCTTCGTCAGGCATATATGAACCATAGGCAATCATAATACCCATGGCAACACTGAGACTAAAGAATAACTGTCCCATTGCATCCACCAAAACATCAAAAAACTGTTTCACTGTCAACCCTTCAATATCAGGTACCGCATATATTTTAAGTCCCTGTAAACCTGTTCTGGTAACTTCACCATCGCTATGTTTAATTGTAAGTGAAAAAATTGAAATTCCAATTACCATTAAAATCAGAATCGGCATCAAAACCTTGGATGTAGCTTCTATTCCTTTGTTTACACCCAAAAAAATAATCAATGCCACTAATCCCAGGAAAATAAAAAGAAAAATAATTGGCTGATACTGTTTTGTAATAAATCCTCCAAAACAACCATCTTCTGCAAGTTTTTCACCATTACCAGTTGCATAAGCACAAAAATACTTTATTACCCATCCACCAATGGCACAATAATAAGGGAGTATGATAATAGGAATAATACATGAAATTACACCTAAAAATCCCCAACCCTTTTTAACTTTTGAATAGGCTGTAAGTGGGCTCTGCTTTGTCTTCCTTCCCAAAGCAATCTCCGCTGTCAAAAGCGTAAAACCAAAGGTCAGTGCAAGTATAACATATACAACTAAAAACAAACCTCCACCATCTTTTGCCGCCAAATAAGGAAATCTCCAAATATTTCCCAGACCAACGGCACTGCCTGCCGCCGCCAACACGAATCCCAGGGAACCTCTGAACGAGTTTCTCTTTTCCATAAAATCCTCCATTCTGCAGGCATAACGTCTAATCCGTATCCTGCTGTTGCTTCAAAGTATCAAAATAAAATTATTTTTTCAATTATATCAAAAAAGTTTAATTTCTTCTATACCTAATATATGATATATGATATAATAATTATTAATGAGATTTCGTGACACACATCGAGGAGGTTACCGTGAAAATAGTTGAAATACCATTAGCCGGGCGTGTAAGTTTACAAATCACAAAGGGGGAATACTCGGATATGCTTCCAGTAAATATCCAGTCTATCGGAGATAACTACGTTATCTTGATGCCTATCGAAATCGATAACAAAATATTGGTACTAAAAGATCCGGAAGCACAGATTGATTTTCTATATGCTGCGGAGGAGGAAAAACCTTTAATTTGGAAAAACATTTCAAATATGATGGTCAATGTCAAAGGCAAGCCCTGCGTTGTACTTTCATCAAAAAAAGAGGGTATTCCTTATAATCGCCGTTTGAACTTCCGTTTACCTATGGATGTTAAGGGAAAACTAAAAAATCTAAATATCGTAATACACGATATCAGCAGTTCAGGAATATCATTCTATCTTCCTAAGGAAAATCGATTGCGTATTGGGCAGAGTTTCGAAATAAGATTTATGGCAAACTACGAAGAACTTAAGGTTCAGGGAGAAATTGTCAGAGAGATTGAAGAAGATAGACGATTTTTATATGGTTGCACAATAAAATCCACTGTGGCAGTTGACAACTTTATCGCCGATGAACAAAGACGCAGATTAATGAAAAACAGGTCACACCGCTAACCACTAAAAGGCCATCGCGTTGCGATAGCCTTTTTTTGTATCTGTTCAGAGCAAAGCATATTTTTTCAGATAAACGTGATGTATTATCTACTGATGTAAAACAATTTTATTAACTCTATATCCGTCATCTTCCAATTCCATAATCATCATGGTCTCCTGGTTCCCCCGTCCCATTGCAGCACTTCCCGGATTTAGATATACCTTCCCGAAAAGCTCATCATTCTGATAACAATGTGTATGTCCACATATTATAAAATCACAATCCGTTAAATCAAAGGGAAGATCCTCCTTCTTATGGGCCAAACAAAACAATTTTCCTTTAAACGGAGTTTTCATAACCACCGGAAGATATTTTGCAAACTCTCCATAGTCACAATTACCCCTGACTGCATAAAAAGGCTTTCCCAGTTTCTCGAACCTTTCATAACATTTTTGTGTGTTAACATCACCTAAATGAAAAATACTGTCACAGGTTAATAAAATATCTTTCCATTGCTCTCTAAAAATACCATGTGTATCTGAAATTATACCTATTCTCAAATGTCTCTCCAATATTAACAATTACAATTATTTTATCATCCACAAATCCTATGCCTCTTTTGACTTATAATAATCGTCAAACAACTGGTTTGCAGCATCTATTGTGTCCTTGCAAATCGATGGAAGTTCTTCTCCCCACGCCTTTGTAGCCTGCTTAAATCCCTTCATCATCGCATCCTGCATTTTCTTCATTTTTTCCACATCATCACCGGCAAGTGCACTGGCGAAATCAAAAAGTCTCTGAGAAGTCTGCTTCACTCCCCAATATCCGTCCTCCGAAATGTCCTCCTTGGCCTGATTAATATCTGCCTGACTGACATTCTTCAAATTTTCAGGCGAGAATAAATCCGCAAGTTTAACTGTACCTGCCTGTTTACTTAACATCTGTTTAACCAAATCAACAAGCTGCTGCTGCCTCTGTGCCTGTTCATTTTTCATCTGTTCCACTAAAGCTGCTCTGTCTTCTTTACTCATTTTATTTATAGAGTATCCGGATTTTTTCTCAACTCCAGAGCCTTTTTCATACACAACTCCGGTATCATCCTTTGGAGCGGCTTTCTTTTCTTTCACATCTGATTTTTCATTTACCGTTTCTGTTTTTGGCACATATGCCGTTGCTGCTGTGCCAGCATTCATTCCAACGTTCATACTCATATCATCGTCCTCCTAACATAATATCCACTATGAGTTCACTATAGCAATTCCTTTTGCTACCTTATCTACTTTATCGGCACATTAACCTATTTTCATTATAGCAGCCAAAATATATTTCACTAATAGTACTAATAAATGCAAACTAATACCTTTTTAAGTTACAGCTATCCTGTTTCCACTTCTTCCGTGGAATCCGGGTATTTATTAAAGATTTCCATAATCTTATCGAAATTATCGTCAAATATCTTCACAACAGCCGGGTCAAACTGTGTGCCTGCATTTGCAAGTATCTCCTTTCTTGCCTCTTCCGGAGTCCATGGCTTTTTATATGGTCTCCAGCTAACTAATGCATCAAAAACATCCGCCACGGATACACACCTGGCGTATACACTGATTTCTTCTCCCTTCATACCTGCATATCCCCTTCCATCATATCTTTCGTGATGTTCAAAAGCAATCACAGAAGATAACTGCATTATCTCACCAGGTGATTTTTCAAGTAATTTTTTTCCGTTTTTTGTGTGTTTTTTGATAATCTCAAATTCTTCATTGGTCAGTCTTCCTGGCTTTTCCAATATATCAATTGGAACAAATATTTTTCCCGCATCGTGCATTTGAGAAGCCAGTCCAATTTTCCATACCTGTTCCTTTTCCATCCCGAGACCTTCACATAACACCATAGTATACTCTGAAACTCTCTTAATATGCTGACCGGTTTCTTTCGACTGACTTTCAATCATATATGATAAAGAATTTATGATACTTTCCTGTTCCTGATATAATTCCCTGTTTTTTTCCACAAGAGACTGTATCAGCTTTTGAACCTTCCCGGTCATGCTAAGAGAACAAACCGCAAATGCCATATACTCTAAAATCTTCGGAACAATACCATATACAACCACTCCATACAATGTAACCAACGGCTCATCCGCCACCACCTTAAGTTTATAAGCCACCAGATGGGATATAACTAAAACCGGAATTCCAAGAACCGAAGTAAACAATGTACTTTTTTTGTCACAATAAAGGCATGATACAACAACAGGAAATACCAGCATAATTATTACATAATATGATAAAAATGCATACAGCATACCCGACATTAATACCATGCAGGTAAGGACAAAATACCTAATCCAGAGATTATGCTTATGCAATATCTTATAAAAAAGTGTCGGCAAAAGCATTACTACTCCCGATACTCCCAATACAGGATAAATAACCGGCGATATAATAAATACTCCCGTAAAGTTCAACACTCCCACTACAATTAAAAGCAATGTTATGATTCTGCAAATCAATGCAATTTTTTTTTGTTTGCCTCAATTTCATATTCTCGTATAATCACTTCTCCAAAAACCATCGTACATCTCTCCAAATTATTCTATTGTAAACAAAATCTATATATTTTATCTTGTAACACTTATGTTTTTTACCCTTTTAACAGCTAAAATATATGAAATAACCTCAATTATGACAAGTCCTGTAAATGGAATTAGCAACTCCCTGTAATCAGTAGATGATGCATAAATATGGTTTAACAGATATGTTGGCAAATATTTGGACACCTTAAAAATATTTAAAATATCCGGCAAAATAAACAACACGCTAAACATTATCACCGCCGACATAATGCTGTATTTAATTGCTACTGAAAGTAACATTGTAAGGCTTACTATGGCCATTATTGCAACTCCAAAAATCAATGAGTTTAAAATAACATCCACAAATTTATAATTATCTTTCAAAAAAATCATACCTACTAAATAGTAAAGTACATAACTCACAGTTACCGGCAAAGCCATGCCTATGCTGTATATAACTGTTTTTGATGTGACAAGTGTCTTTCTTGTATATCCTGCTCCTAATGGAACAATCCACTTTCCCTGTTTAATTTCCTTTGGAATTGCATCCATCGACATAATGATTACAATTAATCCGTACAGAGAAATAATCTGCGACGCAAACATTCCTGTGCTTTCCTTAACTGTCTGTGGAAACATGCTATATGCAAGTTCTGTGATGGAACCCACGTTTCCAAATATTTCCGGAGAAGATTCCATTGCCATCTCCATCATTTTAGGAAATGCCTTTGTCATTATTAATACCAATCCAATTGTAGCCACGGCAACTATAATATTGATAATATTCTTTTTACTTCTTAAATACTCAAGCGAGTCTCTTTTAAGGGCACATCTGCTTTCCACTTTCATTGGCACACCTCCTGAAAAATACTGTCTAAGTCAACAGAAGTGTCTTTAATGCTTCTGATAATAATATTCTGTTTAAAAAGAAACTCCATTATATTTTTTTGTGCTTCAAGCTGATTGTCACTTACAATCTTAAATTCATAAGTATTATCTTCTATCTTCTTAACTTCATACAATTTATTATCTTCTGGAATTTCCGGCTCCTTTTCAAAAGAAACTCTTAAAACAAAGTCATTTGAGTAAAAATCCTTAAGTTCTACCTCCCGTTTGATTACTCCGTCACTTAAAAATCCTACCTTGTCACATATTGTTTCCATATCATTCAGAATGTGAGTAGATAAAATAACTGTCTTTCCCTCATTTTTTAATTTTTTCAAAACACTTAACACTTCATTACGCCCTGAAGGGTCCAGGGCTGAAGTAGGTTCATCAAGCATTATTATTTCAGGGTTATTTACAAGAATCGCAGCAATTCCCAGTCTTTGTCTCATACCTCTGGACATACCCTTTATCTTAACATCCGGCTTGATTCCTACCGTATCCAGTACAGAATTGTACTCTTTTCCTTTTTTTCTTGTCATATCCTTTGTAAGAAAGTCAATGTACTCACTTGCAGTTAATAACTCAAAAAAAGATGGTACATCCGGAAGAAATCCAACCTTGCAGCCTTCGCTCAAAGTGATATTCCCCTCGTCAGCATCGCTCAATCCTGCAATAATACTGAACAAAGTGGTTTTTCCCGCACCATTTTTTCCTACAAGCCCGTAAATAATTCCATCCTCTACTTCCAATGATAACCCATTTAAGACCTTATTGTTATCAAATGCTTTTTGTATATTCTCTATTTTGAGCATATTTAATCCTCATTTCTATAAATCAATTTAAAACTCGGACCTCTGCATATTAATCAGAGGTCCTGTTTTTCAATCTCATTCACCTGCCTTGCATGTTATAATCCAAGGTGCCGGCTGTGTGCTATATGTATTTTTACTTGTAAGTTTAGATACTGTAACCTGCATAATCTCCGGATCACGTATTCCAAACTCCTTGCAGAGTTCCGGCATTGAAGCCGCAACAACAAAATCTAATGTGTACACAACAAACTCCATATTTGGATTCAATTTCAAAAGACACTCCATCTCCTGCTTCATACTTGCAGAAGCAACTAACATTGTAACGTCTGGAATCGGAAGGTCCTTCATTGTCTCATCATCAACATGATCAATAATGGTAACATTGTTTAATCCGAACTGTTCAACATTATCCTCAAGTGTGTTTCTGTCATTTGAGTTATATTCAACAGCAATAACCGTACCCTCTCCATCCTGAATAGCAGCCTCAACTGCAATCGATTCACCTGAGATAACACAAATATTTTTTCCATCACTGATATTCATCTTTGAAAGAATAATTGTTCTAATCTCAGAACCAACATATTTAACGGAACCAAACGCAAGCTCCCTGTTATCAATACCAAATTTCAGTGTACTGCAGGCTTTAGGATTCAGGATCAGCATACCAGCCGATGCATTTATTCCCCTTCCCACCATATCCATGACTTTGTTTTCTTTTATAGGACCTGCCGGCTCACTGCCCTCATTGTAAATAACTGTGCATTCTCCAAGCCCAGCATTATACATCCTGTAAAATATGTCAGGATGTCCTGCCTCAGTAAACACAAGCACACTTCTATGTGCCTCAACTGTAGGTATAAGATTTTTGTTTTTTCTTGTTATGTCAAGAATTTTTACATGCTCCAAATCAACTTCCGTATTCTCTGAAAAATACTGTAACCATGCAAGGACATGTGTGTTGTTAAAAATATTATTGTCCGTAAAAACCGCCCCTTTCCACACGAAGTAATTCTTGTGTATATTTTACCACTTTTTATGAATATTGGCACTATTTTTTTTAAATACTTTACATTAAAAATAAATGTGGTAAAATTATTCGAATTAAACAAAAAAGGATAGTGTGAAAAAATCGCTCAGAAATGAGGATTAGTATTTATGAATGAATTAATTTTATCAACAGATAGATTAACCAAAGCATTTAGGAAACACAAAGCTGTCAATCAGTTGAATGTACATATAGAGCGTGGTTCAATCTATGGATTCATAGGCAGGAACGGTACCGGAAAAACCACGTTTCTCAAAATGATAGCATGACAAAAAATATATTGATGATTTACTTGAATTAGTAGGTCTTAATGATGTTGGCAAAAAGAAAACAAAACAGTTTTCCCTTGGCATGAAGCAGAGACTCGGCATCGCAATGGCCATGCTAGGAGAGCCTGAGCTGCTTCTTCTGGATGAGCCGATTAATGGTTTAGACCCTCAGGGTATTGTTGAAGTCCGTGAAACAATTATGCGTCTAAACAAGGAAAAAGGCATAACAATTCTAATTTCAAGTCATATCCTTGAAGAATTATCAAAAATCGCCACCCATTACGGCATAATTAATGAAGGAATTCTTCTTCAGGAACTGAGCAGTGAGGAATTGATGGCCCAGTGCATGGAGAGAATAGAACTTACATTATCCGATGTCTCAGATATTCCAAGGGCAATGGAAATATTAAGGGATGCCTGAATAGATAAGGTAAGACGTGTCTCCGAAAATCATTTTGTAATTTATGACAGTTGTTTACATACATATGAAATTAATGAAAAATTAGTCGGTTCACAAGTTAAGGTTGACGAAATATTCAGACGAAATGAGCAGTTAGAAGAATACTTCATTAATCTCTGCAACAACCATAATCAGAAAGGAGCGATTAAAAATGCTTAATTTAATACGTTCAGATATTTACAAAATGATAAAAATGAAAAGTTTTTATGTAATAATGATTGTTATTCAACATTTTTCACCAAAATTTCAAGTCAGTTTGTCTACCAGGCTGAAGATTCCTTTGAAGAAGGCGAAAAAGAAGACCTTCAGGATGCTGCTGAAACAGAAGAAAGCAAAAAAGAGTTTGTAAAAAAATTCACCTCATTGTCCACACTTTACAAGGGAATGATTTCAGGATTATCCTTGGCACTGTTTATACTGATATTTGCTGTACTTTTTTCTACTTCAGATTTTAATTCAGGATATATCAAAAACATTGGTGGTAAGTTAAAGCACAAGCTATACTTCGTATTTTCAAAGGCAATCTCGTTATCTCTTTATGTCATAATAATGTTTGCCAGCTGCTTTGTTTTCCAGGTTATTTCCAATTTGATATTCACCCAGAATTTCTATATTGAAAAGCCTGCTGACTTTGTAAAATATGTATCTGTACAAATTGTCCTCCACATTGCAATTTCTCTCAGTATTATGATGGTTGCCCTCATCTTAAGAAGCAGTCTGTTTTCTATGATTATTGCAGTATTGGTGAGCTCTGGAACTCCTGCTTTAATTTACGAGCTTCTCAATGTTTTGATTCATGAAATGATTAATATAGAGGTTGACCTTACAAAATACTCTGTAGTATTCAGGATTATGGCCGAAACTAAACCTGTTCATTCAATCATACTTGCACTGTGCTACATAACTTTCTCCATGGTAGCAAGCTGTTTATTCTTCCAGCGAAGAGACATGGCTTAAAAACTTATATACAAAGCAAAAAAAAGACTGCACGTACATCAAACTGTACCTGCAGTCTTTTTGTTAATACCAAAGTTACTAATCTATGCATTTTTTGCTTTGCATACATCAATCATCGCACCTGAATATTTTTTTACCTCATCTGCGTCAAGATTCAGGACGGCATCCTTTAAATCCTCAAAGATGTCCTGAATTTCACCCTCGAAATTAATTTTTTCAAGATTTTCGACAATTTCATCCGCCTTACCGATATCCATTTCCTGAATGGCTATATCAAGCATTGATAGATAAGCAATTACCACCGATGCATCCATACTTATTTTTTCGACATCACTTTCTGTCTTAGTGTCAAAATATCCCGAAAGAATATTTCTATGTCTGTCCCATTCATACAAAAATGCCTCTGTTGCATTTTTTATTATCTCAATTTTCCCATCTCTCGCAGCAAATTCCAGCATTTTCGCAATACCAGATAACCCATTGATTCCAAGCATTGCAGAAGTACTTTTCATTGAGTGAACCTTTATTCTGAACAAATTTAGTGTCTCTTCATTTATCGTTTCCGAATCCGCAAAAATTTCTTCATATTTTTCTCTGACATAATACTCTTCAGCTTTCATGGCCTTATAGAAATCCTTCATTGAATCCAGTAATATCTCTTCATCATCAATGTGCATTTTTGCATAAGCCCAGTCAACTTCAGGTATTTCCGGCAAAATACTTTTATTTTCATCTGTGGCATATATTTCTTCACTCTGTTCATCCTGTTCATCAATAACAAGTAACTCTTCCGGCAAAACCTTTAATATCATTTTTTCGAGTTTTTCAGAGTTAATTGGTTTTGATAAATAATTATCAAATCCTTCTTTTATGTACATATTCTTTGCCCCGGATATTGCATTTGCCGTAAGTGCCACAACATATGAATCTTTGCATTTATTCTCAGTGTCATTTTTAATATGATGTAACGTTTCAATACCATCCATCTCAGGCATCATATGGTCAAGGAAAATAATATCAAAATGCTGTTCCTTAATTACATCAAGACATTCCCGTCCACTTGCACATTCCATTATCTGTACTCTTGTCTGCTTAAGTAGGTTTCTAAACACCTTTCTGTTAACAGCATTGTCATCAACCACCAAAACCCTTGCCTTAGGTGCAACGAAAGAAACCTTGTACTTTTCAACATCATTAGCCCTTATTCTTTCGGTCATGTCCCCCACAGGTTCTTCCAATACCACCTTCCGCCTAAGGGTAAACGAAAATCTCGACCCTTTTCCATATTCACTTTCAACAGATAGTTTTGAATCCATTAAGTTAAGTAATTGAAGGGCAATACTCATGCCTAATCCCGTTCCTTCAATATTTCTATTCTTTTCCTCTTCAATTCTCTCAAATTCGGCAAATAATTTATCTATATCTTCCTGAGTCCTCAATTGAGAAAGTGATATTTACAAATTTTTCTCCATCCTCCTCAAAAAACTCAAGGTCTCCAATATTATAGTTTACAAATCCTTTTTCCGTATACTTTACGGCATTATTTAACAGATTCAGTATCACCTGTCTTATTCTCAATTCATCAACATACAATCTTGACGGAAGCATATTATCAACATTAACATTCAACCTAAGTCCCTTGTCTTCGGCCTTTATCCTTATCATGTTGGTTATGTCATAAACAAGACTGCTCACATCATATTCAGCTTCAACAAGTTCCATTTTTCCTGACTCTATTTTTGAAAAGTCCAGAATGTCATTTATAAGAGACAAAAGACTCTGCCCGGCCCCCTGAATGTCTAAAGCATAGTCCCTGATATTCGGCTCCTCACATTCTCTCAGTATCATGGAATTCATTCCCAAAACGGCATTAATTGGAGTTCTGATTTCATGGGACATATTTGCAAGAAACCTTGCCTTCGCCTCACTTGCATATTCTGCTTCCTGCTTTTTCCTTTCGATAATCATTATACTTCTCACAGTGTTTATCAATGCCATGCCCAAAAGAAAAACAAGACCCATTGACAAAACAACGCCACTGAAAAATATACTTTTTCTAAAATATAAGATTATTTCGATACAGGCTGATATAAATGCTCCTACTATTCCGCCTATTACAATACTGTAGTCTGTAATCTTTTTCTTTTTAAAATCTGCAGCCACAGTAATCAAAATTAAAATTATTGTTCCAACGGCAACTAGTGAAGAAAGCTTTATGGTGTCTGTAAAATCAACCATTCCCTTCACATGAAGTACGGTGCATACAATAAAATTCAAAATCAGAAGTCCACATACTCCCATATATATTTTTTCATATCTTTTCTTCTGTTCATATATAAAACAAAAGGCATTGGTATTATCATTACGGCAAAAAACGGAATATCATTTGCAACCGAGATATTATCAAATATCAACTGTCTTAACGGCGAGTTTGTAATTATCCATACTGCTGCCATTAATATGCCTATGCTTAGAAAATGAATTTCCGTATTCTTTTTCCAGACAAACTTCAGTAATATACCACCTATTGTGCAGATAAATCCCAATATAAAAATTAAGAGGGCAGAAATAATCTCGATACTAGATTTCTTTAAGAGCTCGTAACATATTCCTAATTCATTTCCAATATACACCGGATAATAATATCCTGAATATGAGGAATCTGTGGACGATTCAACTGTAACTGTTTTGCCGGAGTCCTCTGGATTTATCCTCATGACAACATAAGCCACTGCACTTAATCTTCCCGTAATTCTTGTGTTTTTTGTAGTATATTCCTTTCTAAGTTTCCCATCTATGTAAATTTTCATATCCTGTTTTGAGCTTTTAAAACACAAGCAGTCATCATTTTGAATTTCATCAGGAAGGGTACTTTGTAAAACTACCTCCCCCCCCTCTTAACATCAAGCTGTACAGGAAATGTCACCTCTTTCTGTACTCCCTCATCGGACATCCACATCCATTTTCCCTCAAAGGTATTAAATCTCATCGTTCCCTTAAGATTATCTGAAGGTAAAAATTTCTCACCTAATATACTATATGTAGCCATAAACAAAAGCATGGCTGTAAAGCAAAAAAGTACTATTTTGTAAAAGCTTATTTTCTTTTTATAAGTATTTAAACTATTCATAGGCATCCCTCTACATCTTAAGATTCGTAATATTTCATCTCAGTATCTTGTCAACAGCATCCATTAATTTATTCAGTCCAATTGACTTCAAAAAATATCCTGCAGGATTCAGCTTAATAACTTTCTGAATATGTTTCTTGTCGCCAACACTATTCACAAAAATAACCGGTGTATCCTTTATGCTATCTATGGAACGGATTTTTTCTAGGACCTCCCTGCCGTTATAATCCGGCATTTCATAGTCGAGAATAATTAAGCCCGGATTTTCCCTGACAGCAATTTCAATTCCCTGTTCACCTGAAATCGCAAGACTCACGGCATATTTTTTTCCAAGCCATGACCTCATGTTTCTGAGCTGTATTGCACTGTCATCAATAACAAGAATACTTTTGCTTCTTACCACTGAACTCTTATTCTTTTCATTTTCTCTTACATTCAAAATATCCTTACATACATTTAATATTTCAGTGGTAGAAATAGGTCTTAATAGATTTGTGTATTTTATATTATCATAAAATTCTTAAATGGTTCCAACTCCTGAGAATTTCCCACTGAAATAAGCGGTATATTACTATAGTTTTCTCTTAAAAAACAGTAAATTTCTTTGATTCCCTCTCCAATTCCAGCAAGATTAATAAAAATCAGATTTGGGTTAATAATCTTAACCATACCCTCAAATATATCAACATCATCCTTGCACAACTGTACATTAAATGTATCAGTCAGTGTCTTGTTTATGTTTTTTGAAATATCATTAAACTCTCCAACCAGTATAATTTTCTTGTCCTTCATCCTAACCTCATTTCCGAGCGACGCATCTCGAAGAGGCGAAGAGAAATCTGCGAAGGCAGTTTCTCTTCTGCCATCAGGCTATTTGCCGTCGCTCAAAAGCAAATAGCTGTGTGAAAACAATCTTATCCTAAAAATTAAATGTGAAAACATTTATGTATATCCTTATTGTGACCTAGCACCAGCAGAGCCTCATCTCCTGTAAACCTTGTTTCAGGAGTAATGGTAAGCTCCATTTTTCCATTTCTCTTGACCGCCATAATGTTTATATTGTATTTCTGACGAATGTTTATTTCCCCTACAGTCCTGCCAATCCAGTTCTTCGGAAGTGCAATTTCAAAAATCGTATAACCATCTGCCAGTTCGATATAATCAAAAATATGATCAGAGCTGTATCTTATGTAACATATGGCAATGCCTCTTCCACCCTGCTTTCCTGTTTATCCACCGCCATTACTTCATGCTTTAACTGGTGAAGTTTTATTGCAATATTTTTTCCAAATCTTCATAGTCCTATCAACAATACTGTTTTCACTGAATAACCTTCCTATCTGAAACCTAGTGTAGTGCTTTACTCATTAAATAATGCATCAACCTACGGTAATTCTCTCCTTAGGTAATCTTGACAAATGTCTCTCTTTTTTAGAAAAAGCGGCAATCCCTCCAGACAGCTAATTGCTATTGCACCTGAAACAAACAGCAACATATACATTACTAATATTGCAACTGCATTTCTTATAATATCCTCTGAAATACGTCTTCCAAAACATTCAGAATCCTCTTTGCGGTGAAATACCGCAAACAACGTGATAAACAACACTGCAACTGTAGTTGTTTTTATTCCTCCTGCAGTGGAACCCGGAGAACCACCGATTATCATCAGAATAATCAAAACCGTTTGTCCACTTTCACTAAACAGAGATATGTCTATGGTGTTAAACCCTGCTGTTCTCGGTGTAATTGTCTGAAATAATGCAGCCATAAACTTTTTTCTCAATGACATATCACCCCATACATCATTGCCAAACTCACCAAAGAAGAAAAAAATAAAAGGCAAAAATATCAATATCCCTGTAGTAAATAGGATAACCTTACTTTGCATTCTATATTTTCTTATGTGGATTCCTTTATTTAGGATATCCTCCTAGGTTAAAAATCCTATTCCACCTATAACTATCAATGACATAACCGCTATATTTATAATAGGATTTCCACCATATACCGTTAATGATGAAAATTCCTCTCTACTTCCCATCAGGTCAAAACCTGCATTACAGAATGCTGAAACAGAATGAAAAATTGAATACCATATCCCCTTTATGGCTCCAAAATCCTTTATAAATACCGGCATCATAAGCAATGCTCCTGATAATTCAACAAAAAATGTGGCTCTCAGTATAAAATCCCGTAAGCTTTACAATACCACCTATGCTTGGAGCTGCAATAGCTTCAGTCATAGTGCTTCTCTGTATTAGTCCAATTTTTCTCCCGGATATGATAAAAAATGAAACTGCAACTGTAACCACGCCCATTCCACCAATCTGAATAAGCAGCAATATAACTGCCTGCCCAAATTCAGACCAGTAGGTTGCTGTATCCTTTACCACCAGACCTGTAACACAGGTAGCTGACGTTGCCGTAAACAGTGCATCCGAAAAAGGAGTCATCTTACCACTTCTGGTCGAAACAGGTAGCATCAACAAAAAACTTCCTGTTAAAATAACAACTATTTATTGCTTACATATTTTTTTAATGATGTGTAAACCATTTTCTGTCTTGAGCGGTATGCTCCAACCTGATTTCCCGTATCGGTCTGTAATGCTGCATAAATATTGTCATTAGTGTATGGTTTTTTTGTCTTCTTAAGAACTCTCTTTACTGCACTAAGACCACCCTGATGTCTGATATTTGCGCACATCATCTGAGCATCCCTGTTTGTAACTCCAAGTTTCTCAGCCTCCTGCATATATCCTCTCATCTGGTCATCGATAAGCTTATCCTAACACTTAATACCTACACTGGAGCTGATAATCTTTTGTATACATTTTGCCTTTGTGGATATCTTAGGAACTCTGTATACACTCCAGTCCTTATTATCAAGGTCTGCTGCGATACCTGCTGTATCGAGTTTTCTAAATGTAGCTTCTATTGTATAAACTTTTCCGTTCGAATAACTTGTAACAATACCAATATGGTTTGTGGCATTCTTGTTACGTGAAGACTTAAAATAAATTATATTGCCTGCTTTTGGTGTATATTTGCCTGCCGCAACCGTTGCTCTGGAATATGCTTTTCCTCTGTCCTTAAACCACTGAAGTCCCGACGGAGTGTACGCATGTTTTGGAACAATACTGATAGACACACCGGCTCTCGCTGCACACCATGACACAAACATAGCACACCACATATCCTGAATACCATACCAGCGTCCGTATTCCGTGTAGTTCTTTCCACCGTAAACAGTTCCTGATAACTGTGACGAGCTACTGCCCTCCTGATATCCTACCTGTGATTTTGCAACATTGACGATATCCGTTCTCTGATTGCCAGTAAGTTTAACCTGTGTAAGTCTTGTGTAATATTTACCTGACTTATATGAACTTGAACCACTATAGCGTAAAGCATGGCATCTGTTGATGTATATGCAAAAGAGCTGACAATCATTAATCACAAAAAAACAATCACTGCCACCTGTATTATCAAAATTGCAGGCATCCCAATTACAAAATACCAGTGCTTTGTTTTGTGCCTAAAGAGATACATTCCCGCCCAGGTACCTATGCTTCCGCCTAAAATGCTTACCAGAAACAATGTTTTTTCAGGTATCCTCCACCTGTGTTTTTCCGCTCTTTTTTTATCAGAAAACATAACAAAAAGCCCTGCCATATTCATAATCACAAAATATCCAATAATAATGTATTCTGTTTTCATTCTTATCTCCTTAACGATATAAAACCATGACGTTTTTATTCATCAAAACCGTTAAAAGCCATGAATTCATTCTTTTTCACGCCAAAACATATCATGTCAATAAATTGTCCGTGATAATATTCATTTTCACGCAGCACACCCTCAACGCGGCATCCAACCTTTCGCATTACTGCCGCCGAACTATGATTGCCTTCATTCACACCACAAATCATTTTGTTCATTCTGAGTTCCTGAAAGCAATACCATAAAATCAGCCTCAATGCCTTTGTTGCATATCCATTCCCCCTGTGTTCATTTAACACATATATGCTGTATGAAAATTTCCCATTTTTCCTGTCCATTCCGCAGATGTTTATGTTTCCTACATATTCATCTTCTTCATTGCATATGGCAAACTCTATTCTGTCATCATCACAATTAAAATTCAGATGCGACTTTTCATACTCCGAAAGTTCTTTCGATACCATAGGTAATTTAACATCACTGTCATAGAACACGCAGGCTCCTGTATCAAAGATAATGTCATGATTTTTCAAATAGTCCTCTTCTGTCATATCCCTTAATACTATGCCATCATATTTCCAGAAATACGTTCCATTACTTCCCGGTTTTTCAGGTTTCTGCACAAGCTTTCCAAATTTTAAAAATTTCTCCGAAAGCTTCCCAATCTCTGAATCCGGCAAGTCATATTTTTCTCTTTGTTTTATCCCCTCATTGTACTCATAATCAAGCAGGCTGTAGTAATATTCACCAATATACTTTCCATGTGTATAAAACATTTCATCACGAAATCCGTCAAGAGCCATACCAAGACTTTTAACAAATGCATTTCCTGCGTCATTTCCCTCAAGAACACAACAGGCTAACTTGTGAAATCTTCTCTCGTGAAAAATGTATTCCAAAAGTATTTTTGCGGCGTATGTGGCGTAACCACATCTTCTAAACTTCTCAAATATATTAATACCTAACTGTGTGTTTCCCATTCTCTCATTCATCCAGTCAATTACAGCGTATCCCGTCATTTCTCCCTGATGATTAAGTATTGCAAACCACAGCTCCTCGCCATCACCAGTGCTTTGCACTGCAAATTCTGCCATATCTTCTGCAGTCTGCACTGTCGCAGGTAATGCAATACCATGATCAGGCTGCAATCTTCCCATTGTATCCTTAAGATATTCTATAAAAAATGAACTGTCAGAGGTTTCAACCATTCTCAGACGAACTTTTTCATTTTCCCAAAAGTACATTTTTTCCTCCATATTATACTTTGTTTTTATGTCTAATCATTGTAACCATTCGGATTGTTACTCTGCCATCTCCATGAATCAGCGCACATCTCTTCAATATCATATTTTGCTTCCCATGAAAGTTCTTTTTTTGCAAGTGTTGCATCCGCATAGCAGGTTGCAATATCTCCTGCACGTCTTGGTTTTATCTGATAAGGAATCTCTTTTCCACAGGCCTTTTCAAATGCCTTTACTACCTGAAGAACACTGTAGCCCTTTCCTGTACCAAGATTATAAACCTTAACTCCGGGATTTTCCTTAATTTTATTGATTGCGGCCACATGTCCATTTGCAAGATCAACCACATGAATATAATCCCTCACTCCAGTTCCATCCGGCGTGTCATAATCGTCGCCAAACACTCCAAGACATTCAAGCTTTCCAATGGCAACCTGAGCCACATATGGAAGCAGGTTATTAGGAATACCCTTAGGGTCTTCGCCAATCATTCCGCTCTTGTGTGCACCAATTGGGTTGAAATAGCGCAAAAGTATTACATTCCACTCCTTATCCGATGTATGTAAATCCGTCAATATCTGCTCTAACATATGCTTCGTCCAGCCATATGGATTTGTACACACTCCCTTAGGACATTCCTCTGTAATAGGTATAAATGCCGGGTCTCCATAAACTGTTGCGCTTGATGAAAAAATAATATTCTTGACATTATGTTCACACATAACCTTACATAGTGTCAATGTTCCTGCAATGTTATTCTGGTAATATTCAAGTGGCTTCTGAACTGATTCTCCAACTGCCTTAAGACCTGCAAAATGAATCACACATTCAATGTCTTTTTCCTTTTCAAAAACTTTCTTCATCGCAGCTTCATCATTAATGTCCGCCAAATAAAAGGTCAAATCTTTTCCAGTTATCTCCTTAATCCTCTCTATTGCCTTTTCATTCGAATTATAGAGATTGTCCACAACTGCCACATCATATCCTGCGTTCAATAATTCAACACAAGTGTGACTTCCTATATAGCCTGCTCCACCTGTAACTAAAATTTTCATAATAATCCTCATTTCCGCAGACGCTTTGCGTCGGAGGAATCGCGAGCTGAATTTCAGATTCAGCTCTGCGATAAATCTAATTTGGGCGCCTACGGCACAATTAGTTGTGTGAAAAATAAGGGCATCAGCCTTATTTTTCACACTAACCTCCATTTCGCATCAAATTTATTTTCAATAAATATATTATCATATTTTCAAAAACTTTTTCAACCACTCTTTTACTTCAGAAAAGTTGTGAAATTACGCATTTTAAATATGGTCTTCCTGTGCTATAATTACGTTGAATTTATCACCAAAAATAATTTCACAATGATGAGGAAAAAATATGAAGGATAAAATTTTAAGTGCAATTAACATTATTATTATGATGACTTCCTTTGGCTACATAGGATTTCGAATTGCTCAAACAGCCAGAAAAATAGACAATTCAGAAAAGACATTTCTAATAATCTTGATTCTAGGCTATGCCTCAATGGCAGTTGGCTTCATAGTACATATTATTTTACACGAAGGAGGGCATCTGATTGCGGGCATCATCTCAGGATACAAATTTGTCAGCTTCCGAATAGGTTCACTGGCTCTTATTATGAATAAGCATGACAAACTGGAATTGAGGAAAATGACTATTATGGGAACCGGAGGACAATGCCTTATGTGTCCACCGGATGTGGAAACAGAAAAATGCCCATATAAGCTCTACCACTCAATGGGCGGTCTCACAAATATTTTTTTAGGACTTCTTGCAATAATATTTCGCATAATCCTGCCAAATAATCTTGTTTCATTTTGTTTTCTGGAAATATTCGGTGTCATTGGAATAGCATTAGGACTCACAAACCTTATTCCCGCCAAAAACAATGGTATTCAAAATGACGGTTACAACCTGATTGACTTAAAGCATAATCTCATGGCTAGAGAATGTATGAATTTGGTTTTGTCACTTAATGCCCAAATCACCGTAGCTGATTCCTATGACGAATTGCCAAAACATATGGTGGATAAATTGAAGCATATTGACTTTACCAAAGAAGACACCTCAAATTGTTCAATCGCAAATGCCTTTAATATCCAGGCAGGTATTTATTTTGCAGAAGGAAATTACGAAAAAGCTCATGAATTACAAAAATATATCGCCAACTGCCCTGATATCCTTCCGATTTTCAAAAACGAAGCCAAGTGTGAATGCCTCTTTTTTGAAATAATAAACGGCTCAGATTCAAAAACAATCGACGATTTGTATGATAAAAAGCTTCAAAAATACATAACTGCCACTTCGATATATCCAGCCCGCAACAGGTTAATGTATGCATATTATAAA
Source organism: Lachnospiraceae bacterium (assembly GCA_050309585.1). Taxonomy (GTDB): domain Bacteria; phylum Bacillota; class Clostridia; order Lachnospirales; family Lachnospiraceae; genus Bovifimicola. Next base: position 738 of record JBNRML010000148.1, on the reverse strand, counting down.
CTCTACAAAAAAGATGAGAAAAAAGCCTCTGAATATTTTTCCAAGCTTGAAAAATCCGTAAAAACATACATTATAAAGGCTGACGCCCTTATGGAACTTGATGTGGCAAAAAATCTCAGTAAATCACTATGTAATAACACTACAGCTTAATATTAATCGTACTGATTGCAACTGCAATAATTCCTATAGTCACAACAGTGATATCAAAACCATATGGAATGCCAATGAGAATAGAGGCAACACTATACACTAAAAAGAACAATGCAAAATATCCAAACCTTTTCATATGTTCAAGTGCAAACTTCTTTCTTCGTTGGCTTCCTGCATTTTTAGCCTCTTCAAACCCGGTTCCACTGTACCAGTAAACATATTCCGTCTTGTAAATAATGAATGTCAGAACGAAGCACCCAATGGTCATGATATTATCAAGGATTGCAATCAATATCTGTATGTCTGTTTTCGGCAAAAACACACATGGAACATACGCAAGACAAAATCCTAACATCCATAGCCAAAAGCCCTTGTAACTTTTTTTGTATTCTTTCATCGACACATTCTCCTCCTTTTTTTGATTTATTCGGCAGACAGACATTGCGTTGTCAGATACAATTCTCTAGTATAACTCACCCTTAATAGCAGTATGTTTCACGCAGGATAAATTTTCAGACTGCAAGACGGAGGAAGAAGGCGTAGCGGTGGCTACGTCGACTGACGACAACGCCGCAGATGGAAATTTAG
>JBNRML010000147.1:0-80315 GCA_050309585.1 Lachnospiraceae bacterium | reverse complement strand
CACCTCATCAACCAAAGGTAATTCTTTATCCTGAAACCTATTCTTAATATTCTGTTTTACAACATCAGGATTTTCTCTGAGAAATTTTAAATCTAACATTATGTGTTACACTCCTTAATTTTATTTTGCAAGTTCAAATAATTCCTGCATTTTATTTTTAATCTGTACTAATACTTCCAGATTTTTTTGTTCTGCTTCCATTGTTTCCTCTGAACGTGCTGTAACCTCTTCTGAAATAGCTGAAATTGTCTGAATGGAATCAACAATTTCCTGATTTGCTCTCTTAAGTTCTGAAACGCTTACGGCAAGTTCATCAACATTTGTTTTAATTGAATTTGTATTTTTTCCAATCACATCAAAGCTGCCTACAGCCTTTTCCGTGGATTCCTTTTCATCATTAATACCCTCAAGCATCTGATAAATAACCTTAACCACTTCACCAATGGCATTCGAAACATTTGCTATCAATTCTGCAATCTGTGTAGTTGCATCCTGAGTCTGTCCAGCCATGCTGGATATTTCAGAAGCAACAACAGCAAAACCTTTTCCTGCCTCACCAGCTCTTGCAGCTTCAATACTGGCATTAAGTGAAAGAAGACTGGTCTGGGATGTGATATTTTCTATCAATCCGACAATGGAATTCATCTCTTCCATATACTTATCTAAATTCTGAAGCTTATCGGCAACATCTCTTCCATTTTTTACCGATGTCGCTGTCTTCTGTGAAAGAAGTTTTATGTTTTTTGCCCCCTCTTTGAGAGCATAAATTGTATTAACCATATTATCACTGATTCCAGAAGCAGCACTGTTTACCCTGTCCACCTTTATCTGAATCTCCTGGGTCTGGTAAATCTGATTCTGAACAGCATCTGCCGTGTCTGTGGCTCCATTAGATACCTCTCTCATCGCTTCGTTAGTGACATTAGTGGTCTCTGTTAACTGGTCAATCTTTCCGTGAACCTCCTCTATACCTTCCTTAAGACTCTCTGTAAGATGAGACACATCCTGAAGAATATTGTTTGTCTGCACATTTGCTTTTTCCAGATTCTTAACTTTATCCTTGTTGTTGAGCCTCATGGTCCTAGCCATGATAAATGCGTAAACAGATACCAAAATTATGGCCATAAGCTGCATAATCGCAGATTCCTTATCCAATGCATCATTTCCACTACTCGTAAAGCTCATTGACACAGATACAATATTCTCAATAACAACACCAATCACAAGATAGAATAAGAATTTCTCATCATTGTAAATAATAAACACCAAAATCATAGGAATAACAAACACAAAATCAATGTTATTAGGTGATGTGAAAAATTCTATCGCAAAAAACAATGCATAGCCTATTAGAACCAGATATTTTATAGCCTTATTGTCAGGCTTTTTCAGATATAAAATAAGTTCTGTAAAAGCTACACCCAACCCCACAACAATCATAACTATCGGTCTTATCCATCCGGTAACTCCCTGAATTGCATAATAAATTGCAAAAGATACAAGCACAAGTACATTTACAATGTGTGCAAATGTTGCAATCTTATTACTTCTGACCAATTCCACATTCATAATCTTTCCTCCTTCTCACATCTTTCATATCACGTTATGACTAATAGGAGTATTATACCACATTTTTTTCCTAAAAAAAATCACTTATGCCAAATTTTTCATATCGTTTTTTATTCTTAAGGCTCTCGTTGCATTTAGCACGGCAATTACCATTACTCCAACGTCCGCGAAAATTGCCAGCCACATATTTGCAAGGCCTATTGCTCCAAGCACAAGACAAACTGCTTTTACAAATAATGCAAAGACAATATTTTGTTTTACAATCTTTAATGTTTTTCTCGAAATCTTCATCGCCAGTGCAATTTTTGCCGGATCATCGTCCATAAGCACCACATCTGCTGCCTCGATTGCTGCATCCGAACCTAAAGCTCCCATTGCAATTCCTATATCAGCCCTTGAGAGCACCGGAGCATCATTTATTCCGTCACCCACAAATACCAGAATTTCCTTTTCTCCCTTTTCTTCCAAAAGCCTTTCAACCTCATCTACCTTATCTCCTGGAAGCAATTCACTTTTGACAACATCTATTCCTATTTCATTTGCCACTATTTCAGCCGTCTGTCTTCTGTCTCCTGTGAGCATTACAGTTTTATATATACCATTTTTCTTTAGTTCAGCAAGTGCATACTTTGTGTTCTTTTTAACAATATCAGAAATGTGGATACTTCCTGCAAACACCCCATCTATTGCCACATAAACAATAGTTCCTTTTCCTTCCTCTTCTTTATGAGCAATTTCATTTACCCTCATCAGCTTTCCATTTCCCACATGGACAGTTTTACCTGAAATACCAGCCACAATTCCGTGTCCGGCCACTTCCTTTATGTCTGATATCCTGCTTAAATCCATATCTTTTCCATAGGCCTTTTTAAGACTAATGCTTATGGGGTGATTTGAACCACTTTCTGCATAAGCCGCTATCTCCAATAACTCTTCCTCGGTAATTCCCGACTCAGGATTAATTTTTTCCACTTCAAAGACACCCCTGGTAAGGGTACCTGTTTTATCAAAAACCATATACTTGGCATTAGACAGAATCTCAAGATAGCTGGTTCCTTTAACTAAAATGCCATTGCTCGATGCACATCCAATTCCTCCGAAAAAACTGAGTGGTATGGAAATAACTAATGCACACGGGCAGCTGATTACCAAAAATGTAAGTGCTCTTACAATCCAGTCGTCCCACATAGGCTCCATTCCAAGAATAATTCTAGCAACAGGTCCCAGTATTGCCAGCGCCATCGCTCCGCAACACACTGCCGGTGTATAATACTTGGCAAATTTAGTGATAAAGTTTTCTGACCTTGACTTTTTCATACTTGAATTTTCAACTAACTCAAGTATTTTCGATACAGTTGATTCTTCAAATTCCTTTGTGGTTTTTATTTTAAGCACTCCTGTAAGGTTAATACTTCCACTTATCACTTCGTCTCCGCACAGTTTTTCCACAGGAATACTTTCGCCTGTCAGTGCACTGGTGTCAATTGTTGAATTTCCTTCCACAATAACACCATCAATAGGTATTTTCTCACCCGGATTTACAACAATCTCACTTCCTGTCAAAACCTCATCCGGGTCAACCTTTTCAATTTTTCCATCAACCAAGATATTCGCATAATCAGGTCTGATATCCATAAGTGCAGCTATATTTTTTCTGCTCTTTCCTACGGCACAGCTCTGGAACAGCTCGCCAATCTGATAAAAAATTATAACCGCTGCCGCTTCTTTATAATCGCCCAGTGCAATAGCTCCAACAGTTGCCACCGCCATCAAAAAGTTTTCATCAAAAACCTGTCTGTTTAATATACTCTTAAATGCCTTTTTTAGTATGTCATATCCAATAACCAGATACGGCATCAAAAAGAGCATTGCCTCAACATATTTATTCACATCAATAAAATGACAGGCAGTGGAAACCAATGCCAATAACACAACAGAAATAATTATTCTGCACAATGTTTTTCTCTGTTTTTTATTCATATACTGCCTCCAGCTTTAGTGCCATACGCATACATCTATAAAGCTAATATTAAATAAATATTTCACAGTCACTCTCAACCTTTTTACAGTTCTTAAGTGCCTCTTTCATAACGCTGTCAACATCTGCGTCATCTTCAAATTCTACCTTAAGTTTCAATGTCATATAGCTTAAGGTTGCATCCTTTACACCCTTGGTTGCCTTTACTGCCTCTTCCATTTTTGCTGCGCAATTAGCACAGTCCACTTCTACCTTGTATGTCTTTTTCATCATCATCTTCCTCCTTTAATATGATATAATGTCTAATCCAATAATTTCAATACGGTTAATTTTGTTATTATTTAAGGTTGCGTCCGTAAGATATTAGTATTGCTATGGACAAATTTCAGAATTCTATATATTTAGTCCGTACTTGATATAGCATTGCTACGAACGAGTTTCAGAATATTGCATATTTTGTCCGTAATATCTTAATTATAATCCCTCACAATAAAATGAGTTGCCAGACAAATGAGCCAGACATCGATTTATCCATACTTACGCACTCTCAAAATCGATGAAATTATTCTTCAACATGTTCCATTCCCATACTAAGTATGTTTCTGACATGTTCATCATCAAGAGAATAAAAAATTGTTTTTCCATCTCTTCTGAATTTAACCAGCTTTGCATCTTTTAAAATCCTGAGCTGATGACTCACAGCAGACTGACTTAGATTAAGAAGTTGCGCAATATCACCAACACACAATTCACTCTCAATCAGGGCATATAAAATCTTTATTCTGGTAGAATCGCCAAATATTTTAAATAATTCTGCCAAATCATATAAATACTCATCTGCTGGCTGATTCTCTAATATTTTGTTTACCAGCTCCTGACGGGCAGCAAGATAATCCTGCTGATTATTCATCTCTGTTCCTGTCAATGTCATTTCCTCCCTCTGATAGTATATATGTTCATTTTTACATCTGTTCATGTGTTATTTTACTCATGTGTTTACTATTTGTCAACTATATTTTTTACCATTTTATAACAATATATGAGATATATTTGACTTTATAACTCATTTGGGTTATAATTTGAAAAATACTATTTTACGCATAATAAAGGAGGAGAAAAGCATGAAAAAAACAAAATTCAATTTTGGAAATTTTCTGGTTTATCTTGCATGTATCGCCGTCGGAATTTCATTAGTCGTACCATATATTAGTTGTGATGGTGACAAGACTAAACTAATTGACCGTCAGGAAGATATGATGGAAGGAATAATTGTCCTAATCTTAATAGCAGTTATTTTACTTCTTAATGTTGCAAGACTTAATATTATCACATTAGTCGGTGCTGTAATTGAATTGTGCTATGCAGGATATGTAACATATAAATACGGTTCCGGCTTGTATGAGCTTTTATGTGACAAGGAAATTGGATACTACGTATTAATTATTAGCTCTATATTATTGGTAATTGTTTCAGCAATTTCTGTCTATCTGCAGTTTTACTCACATTATATTGAAAAAAACAATTCCTAAGATAAAAATATCTGTAATTATATGTCAATCACAAAAACGGCGAACCCCATATTTATCTAGAGATTCGCCGTTTTACAATTTTCATTCCGTTAATTTTCCTCTATTTCAATACTGTCAATATACAGTTCTCTTCCAGACACTATTTCAACCTTATGACTGCCGCATTTTTCGCATACAAGTCGCATACCTTTTATATTGGTACTTAAACCACACTCCATACAGGTAATCTTTGTTTCTATTATATCAAAATTAAGCTTTGCCCCTTCCGCCATTGTATTTTCACTTAATACGTCAAAATATTCCTGGACACAATCCGGGACAAAGCCATTGAGCTTCCCAATTACAAGTTTAATTTCTGTAATTTTTTTTGCCCCCGCCTCCTTTCCGGCGGCGAGGGCTGTTCTTAATATATTTTCAGTTATTGCAAGTTCGTGCATAGGCCTCTGCTACTTTCCTGTATGATTACTGTTTCTGTACTGAGTTGGTGTCTTTCCAAAATTCTGCTTGAAAACTCTTATAAAATGCTCAACCGTCGGATATCCAATAGATGTAGCAATATTTTCCACGGTCATGTTTCCGTTTTTCAATAATGTCTTGGCTTTTTTCAGACGAATTGTGCTCAAATGCTCTCCAAAGGTTTTGCCTGATTTTTCTTTAATATATTTCGAGATGTAAGGTTTAGACAGATGGAATTCATTTGCAACAGAATCAAGTGTAACATTTTTATAATTTGCCTGAATGAAATTGATGATTGCAATAAGTCTGTCATCCTTTACATTTTCATTATCCTGAAGTCTTGGTATTTTATTTACTGCAACCACAAGTGCATGTATTGATGACTTAATAATGTCCTCATCTATACCAACACCCCAATATTGCCTGCCTTCACAAACAATTCCCACATAAGCCATGGCTTTTGATGATGAACCTGTTGATAATGCATGTTCCTCATATACAGACAGCTCATAGCTTATATCAAAAAATTGCTTGATGGTGTTGCTGACTGCATCAAGACGACCATTTCCATTCGCATCAACTATGGTCTTTTTCTCACCACATTGAATCGTAGTCTCTGCAAAGATACCGCTTGCCTGCTTAAAATGACATTCCGGTATTGTGAAAATAGGCATATGATTTACATAATTATCCATAAATATTTCATATACCCATTGTGGTGAGAGTTCCTTGTGCTCAATATCCGAAACATGTTTAACTGCATATCCGATTTCCTCTCTCATCTTATCAGGAATGGCAATCGAATAATTCTGTTTCAGAATATAAGCAACACCGCCTTTTCCTGACTGGCTGTTAATTCTGATAACATCTGAATCATAAGTTCTTCCCACGTCAACAGGATCAATTGGAAGATATGGAACTGTCCACTCTTCAGTTCCTCTCTCTTCACGGAATGCCATTCCCTTTGCAATGGCATCCTGATGCGAGCCTGAAAATGCCGTAAATACCAAATCTCCAGCATAAGGCTGTCTAGGGGACACTTCCATTCCCGTTAATCTCTCGTATACTTCACGGATTTTTGGCATATCGCTAAAATCAAGATTTGACTCTACCCCATGTGAAACCATATTCATCGCAAGAGTAATAATGTCAACATTTCCCGTTCTCTCACCATTTCCAAATAATGTACCCTCTATACGGTCAGCTCCCGCAAGAATTCCAAGTTCAGCATCGCTGATACCGCTTCCCCTGTCATTGTGAGGATGAAGGCTCAGCACAACATTCTCTCTGTACTTTAATGTCTTGTTTATGTATTCCACCTGAGTGGCAAAAACATGTGGCATGGCAATTTCAACCGTTGTAGGAATGTTAATAATCACCTTATTGTCTGCTGTAGGTTTCCATACATCAAGTACTGCATTGCAAACCTCCACTGCATAATCAACCTCTGTTCCCGGAAAGCTTTCCGGACTGTATTCAAATGCAAAATTTCCCTCTGTCTCATCTGCAAGACGTTTCAATAATTCAGCTCCCTGAACAGCAATTTCCTTTATCTCCTCTTTTGATTTTTTGAAAACCTGTTCTCTCTGGGCAACGGATGTAGAATTGTAAAGGTGCACAACCGCCTTTGGTGCTCCATCCAAAGCCTCAAAGGTTTTCTTGATAATATGCTCTCTTGCCTGTGTAAGAACCTGAATTGTAACATCCTCCGGAATCAGGTTCCTCTCAATCAAAGCTCTCAGAAAATCATACTCAGTCTCCGAAGCTGCTGGGAAGCCAACCTCTATTTCCTTAAATCCTACTTTTACTAAAAGCTTGAAAAATTCTATCTTTTCTTCAAGACCCATAGGCTCAATTAACGCCTGATTTCCATCTCTAAGGTCAACTGAGCACCAGATTGGTGCCTTATCTATATATTCTTTCTTTACCCATTCATAAGTGCATTCAGGTGGCATAAAATACTGTCTCTGATATTTTTTTGTCATGCTCATCTTCATTCCCTCTTTCTAATATTAAATTTAATCAATTTTAATGATGTAATTTTATCACACAACTTCATATATTTGAATGATAAAATTTAATCAATTTTAATGATATATTTTAATATTCATATATTAATCCTCATTTCTGAGCGTCTGTATGACATTATTCCTAATTGTTAAGTTCCTCAACCAGACCTTTTATACCCTTATTTTTATATACATCCTTATAATATGAAACCTCACCCTTGATTAATTCATCGATCACACTCATTCCCAAAAGTTCAACCGGTGCCCTGTCATCTGTCATACAATATTTTCCCTTTTTGTATTTTTCGAAACTCTGCTCCGCTCCCTCCATGAATGACTTTAATTCCAAATCCTCCTCCATTTCAAGATTATATGAAAAACGATTTAGCATATCATTATTGTTTGATGCAAATAACTCCCTGTTTGTTGAGCCGGAGACATCAACCGTGTATACCTCTGAAAAAACATTTGCTATTGTGTCGGATAAATATTCATTAATGTTTCCTTCTTCGTTTCCTCTCATATTCATATTTACAACCATCACGCCGTCATCCACAAGATGATTTTTAACCAGAGTAAAAAACTCAATTGAGGACATTTGAAATGGGATTGTGATATCCTGATATGCATCTACCATGATTACATCGTATTTTTTGTCAACTGCATTCAAAAATGCCCTTCCGTCATAGGTGGTAACCTCAATATTTTTATCCAATTCAAAATATTTTCTTGACAGTTCTGTAATCTTGCCATCTATTTCCACACCCTCTGCCTCAATGTTGTCAAAATATCTGTTACACTGGGTGGCATAGGTTCCCGTTCCCATTCCAAGAATAAGCACTGAAACTTTTTTCTTTTCCTTTATTCCCGAAAAGTAAGGTGCCGCCATCGCATAGTCATAATACATTCCCGTAAGGCCCTTTTCCTTTTTGTAAACTGACTGCACACCAAACAAAACATTTGTGGACAATACAATGTTTTCATCATCCTCATACACCTGCAGATAATTGTAAACCGATTCTCCCTCGTAGGTTAAATCATTTTGCCAGAATGCATAGCTTCCGTTGTGTCCCAATATGCAGCATATCAAAAACAATGCTCCTGCAGCCGGTAATTTCTTCTGAAAAACCTTTGCGCTAAAAAAATACACTATGGCAAGTGTCAGTAATATTCCTGCAAAAATCAGAAATGTCACGGAAGTTCCCACTGCCGGAATACTTATGAATGTAGGCACAAAAGTTCCGATAATGCTTCCAATCGTATTTGCGGCATTCAGGGTTCCAACTACTTTTCCACTGTCATCAAGGCTGTCAACTGTATATTTTACCAGCGAAGGAGTAACAGTTCCCAGCAAAAACAATGGGAACACAAAAATTATCATACAGGCTGCAAATGCTGCAATTATAAGAAAATTATTGCTGACTGAAAAAATCAGCAATGCCGAAATTGCAATTATCACATATTTGCCCAGGACAGGTATGGCCGCAATCCATATTGCTGCCACAACAATCCTTCCATAAAGATAATCAGGATTTGGCTTTTTATCTGCAAATCTTCCCCCATAGATATTGCCTAACGCCATTGCAATCATTATTGTTCCTATTATTATTGTCCAAACTATTTGGGATGAACTAAAATATGGTGCAAGTAATCTACTTGCACCCAGTTCTACGGCCATAACAGACATTCCTGCGAAAAATTCCGTTAAGTATAAATATATTTTACTTTTTAGTATTCTTCTTTCCTTCAACTTTTCTTCCTCTTTCCATTTTTTCTGTAAAAAGCTTCTTTATTCTCATACATCCTTTTATCAGCAAGGCAAATCATATCATTAAAAGTCATATCACTAACTTCTCCGGTTTTCACATAGCCACAGGATACATTCAGGCTTTCAACTTTCTTTCCCCTCCACATTAACGTAGTCTGTTCAAAATCCCTCTTTATATTCTCAAGTGTCCTTTCCTGTGCAAATATCGCCGCTGCAAATTCGTCTCCTCCAATGCGATAAACCTTTCCATATGCGCCAAAACACTGCTTGATACATTCCGATGCTCCAATTAAAAGTTCATCACCCGCATCATGTCCCAGAGTATCGTTTGTTACCTTCAAACCATTTATATCCAGTGAAACAAACACAAAGTCATCCCTGCACATAATGTCCGAATATGTTGCCCTGTCCTCCTCAAAGGCCCTCCTGTTGTAAAAACCTGTCAATTCATCAACAAGTGCCTGATGCTTCAGCTCATCAATCTTTTTCTGTATTTCCAGAATATCATCAATACATCTGAAAGCAGCTATCACAAAATCCTTTGAATTTTCAGCATCATTTATTTTAATGAATTTAACCTGAAAATTACAAACAACTCCCGAGTATTTACAGCAATAGTTGCACACATACTCATCCTTTGTTTCAAGCTGTGCCATAACATTCTCCTGACTCACATTTTTCGTCAGCTCCTCAGCATACTCAGTAAGAACATATTTATTTATATAATACTTCCAGGTCAGTGCATAAGGCTGTCCCTGGTCTTCCAACACATCTCCGTATTCTTTCATTTTTCCATTAATTTTCAGGGATGTTGACTTGTTATTCATAAAATCAATAATAATAATATCTGTATAATCCTTACTTATACTTTCAATAATTGACAGCTGCTGTCTTAATTCCTCCATGGATCTCCTCTGGGTATTTAACCTCTCATCCTTTTCCTTTTGAACACGGCTGTTCATAATCCAGAATACAACCACTATAAATGCAACCGCCATACATAAATACACAAACACTATACAAAGTGACCTGAAAAGCCCTCTGTTAATTGTTTCCTCCTCCTGTATGGCCAAGACACTGTATTTCCCAAATTCCTTCATTTCGCAAAATACGTTTTCACCCTTTATTTTCGTATTAAACCCCTTCACATCCTGATTTGATGATATTTCCTTGTACAGCCCGACCTCTTTTAATGTTTTTCCTATCAATTCTTCATACGTTGCGCCATATATTTCCCCTGTATCCTTATCTGCCACAACAATACTTATCCCATCATACATAGGCATGTTTTTAACTACCGTTGAAAGCTCATTCGACTTAATCTCATTCATAAGTCTCTTTGGTTCAATACCCACCTGAACCATACAAGAACCATTTCTCATCCAGACCATGGCATACATCATACTCTTTTCTTCCGCAGTATTAGGCATCATGTCCTGACACATCGAAAGAGTTTTATCCTTGAGCATTGGTTTAAAATACCCAACCTGCTCACCTGAATCAATACGTAATCCATAATATTTTTCCACAGTACCTGAACAAATTACACCTTCCTGGTCAAAAATATGTATCTCATCCACCTTCATAAATCCGGCAATTGTCTGCAATTCTTCCACACTATAAAGTGCGTCCGGTTTATTTTCCAAAATATACGCCACTGCATTAGCCCTAACTATATAATCAGCCTTTAGGTTTTCTATAAGGTCTTCTTCATTTTTTTCATTTTTATCAATTATTCCTATTACCTGATCAATCAAATCTCTTGATGTCTGGTTTGCACTTTCCCTGTTTCCCATAATCTGGATAAATCCACCAATAAACACCAGAAACAAAATAGCAAGAATAATAAGTATTACTGATAAAGTACGAATAATATTAGTTTTTAGTATCCCTTTTTCTCTCATCCTAATCTCCATTTCTGAGCAAATTTATTTGCGAAGACACGCTGTCACGAAGTAAAATCTATATTTAATATTTTATACCAGATGACAAATAAAAACAACAAATTATTTTTCTGAACAAGTGCACTAAATTCTGTTTTTCTTTCGTGTTGTATATTAGAGGAGGTGAAGCATCAATTGAAAAAATACATAAAATACATTGTAATTGTATTATTAGCTATCACTATTAACACGGGATACAGAATCCGTGAGAACAATAAAAAAGTTCGTTACCTAAACTTTTACTCGGATATCAGCACGGATATTGATATTGACAATGTGTCCCTTGAACAGCTGAGACAGGAATATCCGAATGACCTTCAGGATTTAAGGGATGGAAAATACATAAACCTCAGCATTAATAACCCATTTATTTATATTACCAGGGAAGATGTCCTATATAACATCAGCGAAAAATCCAATACCGGATTCAAGGATATGAGTCTGCTTGAACTGGCTGAAAAAGAATTAGAAGTCATCAAATCCCTTATTGATGATGATATCAATACGGATTATATATTTGACAATACCAGCTTTTATTACCTTGATGAAAATTATGAAATAACTGAAAATCATGATTTGCACTACCCAACGTATGAAGAGACCCTGGAAAGCATAAGGAATAATACCTACACTCCAAATAAAGTTGTCGCAGAATACTGCACCTGGCCGTGTCTTACTTATGATAGTGGACTAAGTGAGGACTCAAATGTTTTTAAGTATTGCCATATTTCACCTGACATGGATTATGTAATATTTAAAAGGGAGAGTCTGTGTGAATCCCTGGGTGTTTTGGAAGATCATATGGAGGGAAACCCTGATTATGTGCCAATAAAAACATATTATAAAACAAGCCCCGATTTAGATGATGAGTATAAATTGTCAAACGGGACAATTTCTGTTCGTAAGGCAATTGACTTTGTGGAGCAGTATTTTTCCAATTTGCATCCATATAATATATTTCCTGAAAACAAGGAATTTGTCCATCACGTCAGCGTATTTGACCTTCAGGATGGTATCTGTGCAATGGAATTTGCATTGACAAAGGAATTCGGCGGACTCATCACAGAGACAGAAAGACCTGGCGAAGCAGATTATACGGAAGTTCGAAATGACACCAGGGTTACCATGGTGGAAACAGATAATGTGGATATGAGAACCGGAAGTGGAAATGGACTTGAAATGCATCAAATCGGGAAAATTATTTAGGTATTCCCCACTGGCTTATCAGATGTAAAAACGTTGCTGATGGTAAAGAAATTTCTTTCTACGTAAATCTGGTTAATGGAAAAATGGAATACAAAGGAGGCGTGTGAGGATATGTTTAGAATTGAACTGGGAAAGATTATTTCAAATCTTGTGTTTTACCTTTGTATCCTGGCTACCGTGGTACTTCTTTTGTCCGGAACAATATATACGGATTGCAATACCGGTGAAGAATACAACCTTGTAAATCTCATTATGAATAAAAACATTGAATTAATTAATCAGGCTGATTTACATGCCACAGATGTCATTGTATTCGGTGTTGACAGTTATCTTTTCATGTTCCTTCCAATTATTGTGGCGGTTCCCTTTGTTATGATTGTCTGTGGAGACAGGAAAAACAGCAATGTAAGATTTGAAATATACAGGGTAGGAAAAAACAGATTTTTGATGGGTAAGTTTTTTGCTTCTGCCATTTCCGGCGGACTTGCAATTATGTCCGGATATATAATATTTTCCATTATTACATACTTTACCCTGCCTAAAGATACAGGAATGTTATTGCAGTTACACTATGAATTTTTTAAAAATGATAGTGCCTTCGGAAAATGGTACTTCACTTCCTTCGGTGTTTCCGGAATGGTTATTCTTAAAAATGCACGTATGTTTTTGTTAGGATTTTTTGCTTCCGTCCCTGCCTTTGGATTGTCGAGAATAATAAAAAACCGATACATTGTAATCTCAATACCTTTTATGTTTTTTTATCTGTTTGAGAAATTTGTGATTAAACACGAAAACGAACTGCTATACAATGCACTTATATCAAATATCGGAAATGTTTTTGACAACAGATTTCTGAGTATGTTTACCATATTTGGTGGAGCAACACTTTTTATTATTGTACTTTGCAGAATATATTTGAGAAGGAAGTGTGACTGTGGAGAAGAGTAAAATATCTATTGATAAAGTTTTTCAGGTTGCAAAAAACGAATATGTCAAGTGGATATACAATCCCCGAATGATAATTTTTGTGGTTTTATATATGTTTTTATATGATTACATTATTGAGGAAATGTTAAATGCCGCGGGTAAAATGAATTCAATGTTAATGATTTACGAGCCCTTTATTGCCATGACAAATTCAGAGCTGCTAATAATGGTTATCCCTGCAGTATTTATTGTATTAATCAGCGATTTTCCCAGAACAGACGGAAACACCATGTTTTATATTATGAGAACCGGAAAAACGAACTGGTTATTGGGACAGATTCTATTTGCACTGGCATCAACTGTCACATATCTTCTGGGAATTCTTGGAATTTCCATAGTGATGGTCTCAGGTCACGGTTATTCAAAAAACATATGGAGTCCTGTTATCACAGATTACACAAAAACTTTTCCAAATGAAATAAAGGCACGAATTCCAACACTCATCAACGGACGGCTGTACAACAATCTTATGCCGACCCAGGCACTGCTTCTTTCATTATCATTATTGGTATTTATGCTTTTAGTTATTGAATTATTATTGCTGGTCAGCTTTTCCACCGGAAAAAGAATGACAGGAATACTTATGGTTTATCTGATAATAGGCCTCGGAAGCAGTCTTTGTGCCCTGGAGCATGATAGTATGTGGTTATTTCCAGCGGCACACTCAATATCCTGGCTGCATTTTGACCACGTATTCAGAGTTCACTGTTGACTACGAGAACCAGACCAACGAATTTACTTCCATAAATATCTGTGAACAGGCTTATATAGATAACCCTGAAATCCTTTTTTCAGTAGATAAAGGCACAGATCCGGAAGAGAGCAAAAAATGTTGGGATGAATTATTCAAAGACGTTGTCATAACCTGCACTGTCACATATACGGACGGCACCACCGAAGAAAAAAAATGTGATTGTCAATGTCATAAAAAACCACGGTGAGGTTTATGAAGCCTTCTACCACTACAGTACTGGTAAAAAGTATGAAAGGACAGGTGAGGAAACAGGCTGGGACACACCTCGTGTATACACTGAATATATACTAGAACAATGATTTTATTTATCCTAATTTCCACAACAAAACAACGGCTATAACTGATACATTCAAAATGTGTGTATCAATTACAGCCGTTTTATTCAACTGTTAATTGTCAAGCATCTGTTTAAGCTGTTCCTTAACTCCATCAATCGTCTCGGCAACCACATTAATGGAAGCTGTGGTTTCTTCTGCTGATGCGGCAAGATTCTGTGTTCTGTCATTTACATTGTTAACGACTCCTGTCAATTCCTCAATCTTTTCAAACAGCTGATTTACGAGCTCTTTAATCTCACTGTTACTTCTGTTTGAGTCATCCGCCATATGCTTTGAATTTTCTGCAAGAATCTTTATTTCATCTGCAACAACCGCAAATCCTTTTCCTGATTCTCCGGCACGCGCTGCCTCAATTGCATCAATTGTGTGTTCTAAATCATCAAAGCTTTCATTGATTTTACCTACAACCTCATTTTTCATGTTGTCTGTAATTTTTTTCTGCTCATTAATCCTGTTAAATAATTCTTCATTTTCTTCTTTTTCTTTTATTGCAAGGTCTCTTGAATAATATACACAGTTTTCCTTGTGATTAAAGCCATTGAAAATGGCACATACCACATCCTTGCAGGTATCATAACCACAGCCGCTGCAATTTACACTCTGCTTTTCTTCAGTCTCCTTCATCATTGCACGGAAAATTTCCTGTTCCTCGGCAGCTGTAGGTATTCTCTTAACACATTTAGCACTTTTATCCGTATAATGTCTTATGAAGTCATTTAACTCCAAAGTCTTAAACTGCTTGTTGAGAGCCTTTAATCTCTTTTCCGGAGTCGCATTTTTGCTCCATGCATCTCCTTTTTTGTTCTTTTTGCTGTCCTTTTTTATTCTCTGGATAGCCATAAATATTTCTTCATTATCTACATTTTCTTCCTGTATTCCTGTTCCGTAAATACACCCTCCTGAACAGTTAAGTGCATCCACAAAAAGATAAGGTGTCTTATCCTTTGCAATAAGCTCTTTATTCTGCTCAAGATAGTGGTACATATGCTTCTCGCCTTCCATCTGTCTGATAAATGCATCCTCGCCAAGAAGCCAGTATACATTTTCCTTTAATCCTCCCGGCATCGGATAAATAGAACCCAAACCATATTCAATTTCATCTTTTACAGGTGTACCAACTATAGGATTTTCTTTCAAATACTTAATGAGATGGTCAAATGTCACATTATAACTTATGTATCCTCCGCAATTCGGGTCATCAATCTCATTTTTCTTTGCCACGCAGGGACTGATGAATGCCAATGATTCCTCAACCTTCATATACTTCTTTGCATAAATGGCACCGCACATCATCGGCGAATGAACTGGCATTAATTTTGGAAGCAATTCAGGAATGTATTTCTCAATATAACCCACAACAGCAGGACATGGACAAACTCCTATACATCTGTTACATCCCACACACTCATCTTTTGTGTATACCAATCTCTTTTGTTCCATCAAATACCTCCATAAAAAATGGTCTTATTGAATCTAATTACAATATATGCCACAACCACTAATATTCCAGTGACGAATCCACCAAAACCTTAAATGGCAAAAGCTCCAATATATCCTTTTTAATATCTACCCCCGGATATACCTCAACTAATTTTAACCCATTTTCACACATTTCAAAAACACACCTTTCTGTGACATACATTACTTTTTGCCCATTTACCAGTGCTCTTTTGGCTGAAAAACTTATACTTGATACCTTATCGACAAATTTAGGAATACTTCCGTTATTTTTTATCCTTACCTTTTCACCTTCATTTTCAATGGATAGTCCCTTGGTATTAAATGTAAGGCAAAATACTACCTTGCCTGTTTTAGCAGTAATGTTTGCAAATCCACCTACACCTGCAAAAGCCCCCGGTCCTCTGTGTGCATTTACATTACCGTACCTATCAACCTCTATTGCTCCCATAAAGCAGATATCAAGGCCCCCATTGTTATATAAATCAAACTGATTCGCCATATCATACATGGAATCAGCTCCAATAACCGCACCAAAAACAGTACCCGATGCTGGAAAACCGCCAACACCACCTGATTCAACCGTTAAAGTTATTTTATCAAGAATACCATTTTCCCTGGCATATTTCGATACCATTTCTGGGATGCCCACACCGATATTTACTATATCATCTTCCTGAAGCTCCATAGCTGCCCTTTTTCCTATTACATTAGCCGGAATATTGACACAATTCTTTGTTGATGTCCTCTTCTCAAGCATTTCACTCCAGTCCTGCCACTGTGAGTAAGGTATTTCAAAGCTTCCCGTAAGAGATTCATATGCTGCGTGCCTTGACGGAGGTTCTATCTGTACAATGGCATCTACAAGACATCCCGGAATAATTGTATTTCTAGGTCTTGAAGGAGTACTGACAACTCTGTCCACCTGCACAATAACCTTTCCTCCATTTGCCTTTGTTGCCTGGCATATTGACAATGCATCCCCCGACATAAACATGTCATCAAAGGTAATGTTTCCTTTTCTGTCGGCAGCAGTCCCCTTAATTAAAGCCACATTTATTTTAGGAAGCTTATAATACAAAAACTCTTCGCCGTCTACTGTAACATTTTTCACAAGAGAATCATCTTTTGATATGTTATTAATTCCCGGTCCGTCTATTCTCGGATCCACAAAAATGTCAAGTCCAACCTTTGATAATGCCCCGGGAAGTCCCCCCGCCTGCGCTCTTATGGCATGTGAAATACATCCCAAAGGGAGATTGTACGCCTCAAATTTATCCTGAAGCACAAGTCTTTTTGTACTTGCCATGGCGCCAAAATGCCCACAAATTATCTTGTCAACTGCACCCTCTTTTATATATCCTTCAGCATTTCTATTTTCATCCCACAAACCAAAGCCTGCACTTGAAATCATTGTCAAATGCTTTGGTGAAGATGTACTCTTGTATCTTTTATAAATTGCCTCATGCAGTTCCACAGGATTTTCTATGCCAAGAAATGAATTCACACAAATAACATCCCCATCATTTATCAAATCCACCGCTTCATCTGCAGTCATAATCTTATACATCTTTTGTCCTCATTTCCAATTCATATAAGTTTCATCAGCTCACAGTTTTTTATTCCCTGACTCCAAAAATCCTTCAATGCCAAGCCCTTTATCTGGCAAACTATACTTGAATTCATGGCACCGTGTCCAATAATTAGAATATCTTTTCCCTCTTTTAAACCGGGCTTAACCACTTCTTCAAGAAATTCTCCTGTCCTTGCAAATAGCTCTTCCATGGTCTCGCCATTTTCTACGCCCTTGTAATTTTGGGGTTCCTGAAAAAAAACATTCATCGGGCAATCAGGGTCACTGTAACAATTCTGTGTGCCCTCAAAAACTCCAAAACTCATTTCAACCAGTCTGTCATCAACAATAATCGGCACATTCCTATTTTTTAATACTAATTCTGCAGTCTCCCGTGCCCTGCTTAAAGGCGAGCAATAACATATATCAAAATTGACATCCCGGTAATCCTCTCCCGCCTTTTCTGCCATAAGTCTTCCATCTTCATTCAAAGGAATATCGGTTCTCCCCTGCAGTCTGTACTCCTCATTCCAATCAGTTTTTCCGTGTCTCATAATATATAACATTTCTTTTTCCTCACTAATCCTCCATGTCGGAGCAAATTTATTTGCAAAGACACGCGTCGAGAAATCAGGTTATCCTGTTTCTCGACTGCGATAGCTCGAATTGAGGCTTTGTCTCAATTCGTTGTGTGAAAAATCAGCACTTAAGTGTGATTTTTTACACTACATCCTGCTGTAAAATTCCAATGTTTTTTCCATGGAAGGCAATAATTCAATTCCTTTGTTTTTATAACTTTGATATCTGTTATTTACCTCCCTAACCTTTAATGCCTTCTGATGCTGATACCTTCCCATTGCCTCCTCAAAAAGTGGCTGTGCCACAAGTTTCTTTCTTATATCTGCATTAAACGGACAATAGGTCGCAAGTATTTCCCTTGCCACCTTATTAAGTCGCATAGCACCTGATGATTCGCTCTTTATCCAGGCAAGGTAATCAATGACAAATATTTCCTTTGTATTTCCTCTTCCCTTTTGAATCTGCATCTTAATCTTTTCCTTCTTGTCATCAGAAAGACTGTGATTTTTTTTGTAGAACTGAATGTAATCTGCATACTCTGACGTGAGGGATTTAATCTGAAGATTATTCCAGTTGGCTCCCTGTATAGTCTTGCACAATTCCCATCTGAACCTTCCGCAGGCCTTTATTGCACTGTCCTCCATATCCACCTCCGAAAAGATAGGAAATACAAATCGTCCGTGTGTACTTCTCTTTCTTCCCTCAATGTCCTGCCACATAATAACATTATTACCATACACCGGAACCAATACGATATCTGGCAGATATTCTTCCTGAACGTACTCTTTATCAATCCTGTGTTCTGGTTCACTTATCATTCTCTCGCGGTAGAATAATGAATAGTCTATATTTGAAATCGAGGTTATAAGGGCATTTACCTGCTCTGCAGGCATGATACTCTTATCAAGATGTCCCATAAAATTCTCTTTATATATGAAGGGAACAAAAATTCCTGCCTGTCCGCTTACCATTCTGCTTGTAAGCCGGAACATATTATGTATTTCGTAAGACACTTTCTTTGTTGTATCGTCAATTTCTTCCTTATACTGTTCATCAGTTATCTCCTTGGTTTTCTTCTTCTCACGAAGATACTCCTGATAGTCCAAATCAAATTCATTCTTTGATGGTTCCTTTTCACCATTATAAATGGCTTCGAGCCACTGTTTTGCATTGTATACCCTGTAACCTTCCATCTCGTCATACTGTTCATCATGACAGTACAACTCTACAATCTGATCCTTACTCAAAAGACGCTCATCAAGTAAGCCATAAATCAAAAACAGATCCACAATTCTGTTTTCCTCATCATCTTCACATCTCTTTAAGAATATTTTTTCATACAGCTTATAAAAATTCTGGCTAAGCATTTGTCTCAGCTTTCTAATCTCTCCGTCAGTAGACTGTTTGTCCTTAAGTTTTATGAAACAAACCATTTGCTTTCTGAATTCAAGTTTATCTGCTTCTTCAAGTTCGCCATATTCCATAAGTTTTTCAAAGGTTTTATCTACTTCCTTATTAATAATTTCAATGTCTGTTCCGGCATACTTTACAGTAGTTTTCGAACTTCTGTCCTTGGCCTCAATCAGCATACTTGCTTCAATTTCATCTCTGAACAAATCTGTAATCTGCTCAATTCTTTCTCTTAATATATTTAATTTTCTTCCACTTCTGTTTGCAAAAAGATTATCTAACTCTTCGCATTTCTTCTTTATTTTTTTAAACATATTGAGAGGTATCTCATCATTATGCTTCAATTTTCTGGCGTCTACCAGTAATTGGGCTGCTGTTGCCATAAGGCACTCGTCTTTATCAATAAGTCCCTTTGCCAGCTTCTGTAAATATAAATTTAATTTATCACATTCCTTAAATAAAATATTTACTATTTCAATCTGTTCATCAATATGGTGGCAGGCAATAATATTATTATTAGAAAAATATTCTTTTCTAATACGACCTTCCATATTGTTAAGACTAATATAATACTCCGTTTTATATGTAATATCATCCAGCTCAACCATCGGCATCTTCTCTATAACGTCAAGTTTTGGAACTGTCACTCCACAGTTCTTTGCAAATACATTTAGCATATGGTAAGAATTAACCATAAATGCTTTAAGCCCCGATGCCATTTTTTCATACTCACAATATGTCTTGTATAATTCAAGAATCCCGCCTGTAATCCCCTCAATTATTTTATATCTATACTCTGGATTTTCATTTAAGAAATCACCTAATTCTTCAGAATTATTGATATTAAGCGTGTAAATTTTTGCATCTTCTAAAGATACATGATTTAAAGAATAGTTTTCATCATTCAAATTGCTTATGCCCAAAACATTTCCCGGACCACACACAATTTTTGTACCTGCATCAAACACAAGCACTCTTCCACTTTCTATAATACTTATTCCGCTCATTTTCTCACCAATGGAATAAATAATTTTTCCTTTTTTCACATCATTTATGCTATTTAATATCAATTCTTCCATTACAATCCTCATTTCCCGCCAATATAAAATATAAAATTAAAAAAGAACTTGCAAATTGCGTCTTTCCCATTATTATAACTGATTTCCCATCAATATTCAAACTTTTTCATACCAATATTTTCCCGCCCGGTGGAAAAAAATAACGGGCAGACATTACGTCCACCCGTCGCTATTACTGTTATTTTTTCTCGTTAAGTAACTTTCTCAGTTCTGCAATCTCAGCATCTTTCTCTGCCTTTACCGCTTTGAGTTCAGCGTCTTTTTTTGCAAGTTCATCGGCATATATCTCTTTTGCGTATTCTTCAACGATTTCACACATAATCTCACGTCCTTCCTCAGAATCCTTGTAATATTTTATGGTTTTACTTAATTCTGGGTACATTTTATCATCAAAGCTTTCTTTTTGCAAAAACAACTTTAATAAATGAGTGTATTTGTTTTCCTCATCACTCCTGGCATTTGCAAATACTATGTCTTCCCCATCATTAATCGGCCTGTACATATCAGCTGTCATCTGGCATCTTGATATATGGGTTACGGCCTGACCATTTCCCAGCGCATCATATTCCGTTATGTACAGAATCTTGATGTTCGGAATGTCACTGAATTTTGTGTTTTTCGGTGTGTGGTTAACGGTAAGTATTGAGGCATGAAATCTTACTCTTTTAATGTCGTCATTGGAATTTGATTTCTGCATCTCAATGTTACACAGGGTTCCGTCTCCCAACTCACACAATGCATCAAGAATCACTTCCCTCTCCAGGCTTGATTCACTTTTCTGGGGCGTCACCTTTTTCATTAGTGTCTCCTCTTTTATTTTGATACAAATACACTATACCATGTTAATATATTGATTCATATAATGCAACTTATTTTTTTGAGGATATTTATCTCAACTCATTTCACCATTATCTTAAATCAAATCCTTATATTTCTGCCACTCTGCGCCACTCTCCTTACATTATGCATTGTAAAAAATAATCTTCATATATTCATTTTTAAAAAAGCACTCTCAAAAATAATCCTAATAAAACTTCGCTCTCTATAAAACCATAATCAACGTGCCTGCACCAATCAAAACACATCCTATAAATGATTTTGTTGTGAACTGTTCATGTAAAAAAACAAAGGCAAGTATGAGAGTAATTACAACACTTAATTTATCTACGGGCACCACCTTTGATGCCTCACCAATCTGTAATGCCTTATAGTAGCATAACCATGAAGCACCTGTTGCAAGTCCAGATAAAATAAGAAATATAAAGCTCTTCTTCCCTATTTCAGACAGACCGCTTTGCGCACCTGTCAGAAACACCATTCCCCATGACATTACCACTACAACGACTGTACGAATTGCGGTGGCAAGATTAGAATTGACTCCTTCTATTCCCACCTTGGCAAGTATGGAAGTCAGAGCAGCAAATATTGCTGATAATAAAGCAAAAATAAACCACATATGTTATGCCTCCATTCTCATAAATTAATTTCTGCTTTTTTCATTTTGGCAGATATTTCCTCAGTTTTCACCTCCACTGTGTTCATCAACATACTGTAAAAATTCTGGTGTTTGTGACCAGTACTTTATTCCCCAATTTTCAAAATTCCACTCTTGCATATATGTATTACATTCAAAATCTATGTAATATATCAAATCATCCTGTACCACAAAATTTGTCGGAAAATAATCAATATTTGTATTTGCAGCATACAAAATTTTGCACATATCATTTAGCTGTTCAACGTATCTGCTGACATCCTCACCTCTTTTTACTAAATCAAATATTGTATCACCATTTACATATTCTTTTAAAATCCGCTCATTTTCCACATCCACATCAAGCATTTTGGGAATTCTTATTCCAATTTCAGAAAGCTTTTTGTAATCGTTAATCTCTGATTGTATCTTGTCTCCAAACTGATAATAGTCACAAGGTTCATGATGAATCTGCTTCAAAACATACTCGTTTTCACCATCAGTTGCTAAATATGAATATCCGCCCTTTCCTTTACCTAACAATTTCTTAATTTCAAATTCTTTTCCGTTAACCTGCATTTTTTTTATATCTTACTCCTTTCTGCATTAATGACAAATATAAAAATCAACGAGCTGATTAATAACATATACGGATAAAACAATACCGGCAAAATATCAAAAGCACTGACTTTTTCTCCTAAATTTGCTGCTGCCGAAATAGCCACAAGCATTTGTGCACCGTAAGGAATTATTCCCTGAAAAATACAGGAAAATGTATCCAGAATAGATGCTGCTTTTTTATTGCTGATTCCATAGTCCTTTGACATTTCCTTTGCAATCGGATTTGCCATTACAATTGCAACTGTATTGTTTGCCGTGGCAATGTCCATAAGTCCAACCAAAAGACCCATTCCCAGAAGTCCGCCTTTTTTCCCTTTAAAAATAGTTTTAATCCAGTGCAAAAGAGCTGCAAATCCACCGTATTCTTTAATCAAAGCACATATTGCAGCCACAAGAATTGCAACCATACTGGTTTCATACATTCCTGCTGCACCATCTCCCATATTTTCAAGTAGTTCAGTTGGATGTATGATGCCTGTTGCTAACATTATTATAGAACCACTGACTATTCCTGTAAATAATACAACAAAAACATTTAAACCTGCTATTCCACCAAAAAATACTAACACGTACGGAATAATCTGTATCAAATCATATTTTTCATTAACAAATCCGCCATTATAGCTGTTTACCGATAAAATAAAAATAATCACGAGACTGACAACCGCCGCAGGCAATGCAATAAAAAAGTTTTCTCTGAATTTATCCTTCATTTTACACCCCTGTCCATTACAGGCCGCAATTGTAGTATCAGAAATAAATGAAAGATTATCACCAAACATTGCACCACCCATTACTGAGGCAATACAAAGTGGCATTTCAAAACCCGAGACCTTTGACACCGCTATTCCAATCGGCACAATAAGTGTAATTGTTCCAACAGAGGTTCCCATTGCAAGGGATACAAAGCAGCTTACAACAAAAAGAGCCACCACAGCAAACCGGGGTGGAATAAATGATAAAATAAAATACGCAACACTATTTGCCGAGCTTCTTCCAACTACTCCCACAAAAATTCCAGCCATCATAAAAATAATAATCATTGTTATAATGTTCGGATCGCTAATTCCTTTTCCCATAATCTCAAGCTTGTCGTTCAATTTAATACTTCTGTTTTGCAGACAGGCAACAAATAGTGCCACAAGAAAAATCACCACTACCGGTACCTTATAAAAGCCCATTTCAATTTTTAATCCATATTCAAAAATTACTCCCAATCCCAGATACAAAACAACAAACACATAAATCGGAAGTAATGCTTTTGCATTTCTTTTTTTCATACTAATCCTCCATGTCGGAGCAAATTTATTTGCGAAAACACGCGTCAATCTTTCGAAACTAAATGGCACAATATCCCAAATTTCAATCCTTTGAAATACTATGCCATCCCTATAAACATATATTCTTCACATAATTCTATATTATAATACATCCTTCATTGATTTTACATATTCTCCCACATACTTTGGCGATTCCTTGCCATATTTTTCGATGATTTTTATGATGGCAGAACCGACAATTGCGCCATCTGATATTTCAGACATTTTTTTTGCCTGCTCTGGAGTTGATATTCCAAATCCAATGGCACAAGGAATGTCCGTATTCTCCCTAATCACGCTAACAATAGATGCAAGATCCGTTTTAATCTCACTTCTCGTTCCTGTGACACCAAGACTTGATACAAGGTAAATAAAGCCCTCTGCCTCTTTTGCAATCATTGCAATTCGATTTTCCGATGTCGGTGCAATCAAAGAAATCAAGTCAACATCAAACTTCCTGCACAATGGAAGAAACTCATCTTTTTCTTCATATGGCAAATCCGGTAAAATCAGTCCGTCAATTCCAATTTCATTGCAGCCTTGAATAAATTTCTCCGCTCCATATGAAAATACCACATTTGCATAAGTCATAAATACCATTGGAACTGTGACATCTTTTCGAAGTTTTCTCACTAAATCAAACACATCATCTGTTGTGACACCGTCGCTTAAGGCTCTTATGTTTGCCCCCTGAATCACAGGACCTTCTGCTGTAGGATCCGAAAATGGAATTCCAAGTTCAATTAAATCTGCTCCATTTTCCACCGCAGCCTTCACCACTTTTTCCGTGGTCTCTAAATCAGGGTCTCCACATGTAATAAAAGGTATAAATGCCTTGCCATTTTCAAAGGCCTTTTTTATTCTACTCATAGATATCCTCCCCTCTGTATCGTGCAATGGCTGCGCAATCCTTATCTCCTCGACCTGAAACAGTCACCACAATAATTTTATCCTTGTCCATTGTCTGCGCCAATTTCATGGCATACGCAATGGCATGGGCTGATTCAATGGCCGGAATGATTCCCTCTGTCTTTGCCAGATATTCAAAAGCATTTACCGCTTCATCGTCTGTTACAGGTACATATTTTGCTCTTCCAATATCATGTAAATAAGCATGTTCCGGTCCAACTCCCGGATAATCAAGTCCTGCTGAGATAGAATAAACAGGTGCAATCTGACCATATTTATCCTGACAGAAATATGATTTCATTCCGTGGAAGATTCCAACGCTTCCTGTGTTTACAGTTGCTGCAGTTTCAAATGTATCAATACCTCTTCCTGCTGCCTCGCAGCCAATCAGCTCTACTTCTTTATCCTCAATAAAATTGTAAAAGCTTCCAATTGCATTGGAACCCCCGCCTACACAGGCAATGACTGCATCCGGAAGTCTGTGTTCTTTTTCTAACATCTGCTCTTTTATTTCTTTAGAAATAACCGCCTGAAAATCCCTGACTATTGTAGGAAATGGATGTGGTCCCATAACCGAACCAAGACAGTAATGAGTGTCTGAAATTCGTGAAGTCCACTCTCTCATGGCTTCTGATACTGCATCCTTTAATGTTGCTGTTCCAGACTTTACCGGAATTACCTCTGCCCCCAAAAGACGCATACGGTAAACATTAAGTGCCTGACGCTTAGTATCCTCCTCTCCCATGAATACAACACATTCCATCCCCATAAGGGCTGCCGCCGTGGCAGTGGCAACACCGTGCTGTCCTGCACCTGTCTCTGCAATAAGACGGTTTTTTCCCATTTTTTTTGCAAGTAATGCCTGCCCTAATACATTATTAATCTTGTGAGCCCCTGTATGATTTAGGTCCTCTCTCTTTAAATAAATCTTCGCTCCACCAAGATCCTTTGTCATCTTTTCTGCATAATACAGCCTTGATGGTCTGCCTGCATATTCATTAAAGAGCTCCGAAAGCTCTCTGTTAAATTCAGGATCATTTTTATAATGATTATATGCTTCTTCAAGCTCTATTACCGCATTCATTAATGTCTCAGGAATATACTGGCCACCATGAATACCAAATCTTCCTTTTTGATTTGTCATAATTAATCCTCGTTTCCGTATTTTCTAATTACAATTGTGCCGATAACCGGTTAACCTTTTCCACAAACTCTCTCATCTTGTTTTCATCCTTCAACCCATTTGTTTCAATACCTGAGCTGACATCAACAGCAAAAGGTCCGATATCTCTTATTGCCTTTTCGACATTTGTTATATCAAGACCTCCCGCCAGAAAAAATGGTCTTTCAATATCTTTTAATATGCCCCAGTCAAAACATTCTCCCGAGCCGGCACCGGAATCCAATAACAAATAATCCGCACTGCTCTTTTCAATACCTGTAATGTCATCTTTACTGCTGACACAAAATGCCTTAATTACCGGCTTATCACTTATTTCCCGTAATCTGCTCATATAATTTTCATCTTCGTCTCCATGAAGCTGAGCAATATCAATTATACCTTTATTAAGTAATGTTGCAACCTGTTTTTCTGATTCATTAACAAAAACACCCACAACCTTAATATCCGGAGCCAGATTTTGCCTGAGCATATCCGCAGTTTCATAAGAAACATAACGTTTGCTTTTTTTTGCAAACACAAAACCTATATAATCAGGCTTCAATTGATTGATGATATCAATATCACACATTCTTGAAATTCCACATAACTTAATTTTTGTCATAAACTTCCCATCCTGAGTTCATTTAGCATCTTTTTCTTATCCGAAGCCCTCATCATTGTTTCCCCTATAAGCACTGCATCGGCACCAAATTCTCTAATCGCTTTAATATCCTGTGCTGTCTTAACCCCGCTTTCAGAAACAAATAATATATCAGAAGGAATTAACTCACGAAGCCTTTTGCTGTTTTCCGTGTCCACAGAAAAATCCTTAAGATTACGATTGTTTACTCCTATTATTCTGGCACCTGCCCTTACAGCCATTTTTGCCTCTTCTTCATTATGCACTTCAACTAAAGCAGACATTCCCAGTGTCTCGCACAAACCAAGGTATTCCGCTATCTGTTTCTCATTTAATATAGAGCAAATCAGCAAAATGGCTGCTGCTCCCAATGTCTTTGCCTGATATATCTGATATTCATCCACAGTAAAATCCTTCCGCAAACAGGGAATCGACACATTATCTGCAATCTCCCTCAGGTACTCATCCGAACCCAAAAACCACTTTGGCTCTGTTAATACGGAAATGCAGTCTGCCCCAGCCATTTCATAATCCTTTGCAATTTTAAGATACTTAAAATCAGGCTCAATAATTCCCTTTGAAGGTGACGCCTTTTTACACTCACATATAAAACTGAGCCCCTCTTTTTTCAATGCCCTCTCAAATGCAAAATCATTTTTGCCATCATTCGCTATTTGTAATGCAGCCTCCTTAATTTCATTCAATCCTACGTTTTTTTTATCTGCCTCCACCCGAAATCTCGAATATTCAGCAATCTGGTCTAATATTGTCATTATTCTTCCTCCGGACGATTGCTAACTTCTATCATTTTATTAAGTGTTTCAAGGGCTTTTCCTGAATCAATAATCTCAGCAGCCAGTTTTATTCCCTCTTCCATGTTCTCTGCTTTTCCGCCAATATAAAGAGATGCCCCCGCATTCATAAGAACCGCATTGCGTTTGTGTCCCTTCTGTCCATTCAAAATCTCAAGTACTATCTTTGCATTTTCTTCCGGTGTTCCACCCTTTAAGTCATCCTTTGTACAGCGCTCAAATCCAAATTGCTCAGGTGTGATAATAAATGATTTAAACCATCCGTCTCTTATTTCACATACCTTTGTTGGTGCACTCATGGAAATTTCATCGAGCTTGTCCTGACCATACACAACCATGCCTTTTTTTATCCCAAGGCTAACGAGAACCTGTGCCAATGGCTCTACCAAATAATCATCATACACTCCAAGCAGCTGCATTGATGGTGTTCCCGGATTTGTGAGAGGTCCCAGAATATTAAACACTGTTCTGAAACCCAGCTCCTTTCTGATAGCCCCAACATATTTCATTGAAGTATGATATTTCTGTGCAAAAAAGAAACACATTCCCACTTCATTTAAAAGCTCCACACATCTTTTTGGGCTCTGATTGATATTTACTCCAAGTGCCTCTAAGCAGTCTGCAGTTCCACACAGAGAAGAAGCTGCCCTGTTTCCGTGCTTAGCCACTTTCATTCCACCTGCTGCCGAAACAATTGCAGATGTAGTTGAAATATTAAAGCTCTGGGCATTGTCTCCTCCTGTTCCAACAATCTCGAACACTTCCATTCCCGTTTCAACCTTTGTTGCATGCTCTCTCATGGCAGCGGCACAACCGGCTATTTCATCTGTAGTTTCTGCTCTGGCACTTTTGGTAGACAACGCAGCCAAAAATGCTGCATTTTGTGTAGAAGTGGTTTCACCACTCATAATTTCATTCATGACCTCATATGCTTCATCATAAGACAAATCCTCTTTGTTTACTATTTTCACAATTGCTTCTTTTATCATAATAACCAAATCCTCCATATCCGAACATATTTATAATTAAGTTTATCTTATTATACATCCATAAAAACTATTGTCTAATGAATAAATGCAAATGTTTCATAAGTAAAGCTTATAACCATTTTTTATTTGTCATTTTGTTTCAAAAATGATATGATTTAAGAAATTAGAATTAGTGTGAAAAGAGGATTACAATGAGTTATATTAAACATAAGGCCGATGAATCCCAGGAGGATTATTTAGAGACGATACTTTTACTTCAAAACAGAATGGGGCAGGTGCGCTCCATTGACATTGCAAATGAGATGAATTTTACCAAACCGAGTGTTAGTATAGCAATGAAAAACCTGCGCGAAAAAAATTACATTACCATGGCAGAAAACGGCTACATAACCCTGACTGAACAGGGAAGAAAACGCGCTGAAAATGTTTTAGAACGCCATACCATCCTCTCAAACCTACTTATCAGTATTGGTGTCAGCAAAGAAACAGCCATGGCAGATGCATGTCGTATTGAACATGATTTGAGTGAAGAAAGTTTTGAAGCAATCAAAAAAACTTTTATAAAAAAATGTGATTAGGGCGTGTTATCTGATTTAACATAATCTTTACATAAATTTCACCGATATAAGATAGACAAAATCCTTCATTAATTTATAACCTATAAACAAATTGTATCTGTTCATAGCCAACCTCGAAAACTGTCGTTTTCTCGGTGTGGCGTATCCGCCAAATATATTTTTACTAATTAATTCCTATAATGAAATAGAAACCCTGATTGTTCCAAATGGATACTGGAATGGAAGTACAAGGCAGTTATCAACATCCATTGGATTTAAACCTGCTAGTGGAGTAGGAGGAGTTAATGTAAGTTCAATCTGCTGGTTGTTTGAAACATTAACTGTAAATAAACCATTATGTAAGTTTATGAAATCCTGTCCGGAAGCTTCTACATATTCATTTAATTCATTGATTTCCTCTCCGGAATATCTCTCAGCAAATTCAATCAATGTTGTCTCGTCAGCAAAAATTCTTGTTACAGTCGAAAATTCACCATTTACTTCCTGACTTGTTGACTTGAATGAAGTAGAATTGATGCTGTACTCAGGATTGAGTGGTGTGAAATCATCACCAACAAAACGAATAAGGTTATTAATTAAGAGGGATACAAACTCTTCATATAATTCCGGATTTTTTGTCTTTGAAAAATCACAGAGAGAAGTTACAAGAGTTTCTGTTTTGCCCTGTTCATTTGAAGCGATATCCTCGTCAGAGAGAGAATATTTTTCCTTGTAAGCATTGATTGCACTTTCAAATGCAGCATTGTCCATATATCCTTTGTCAACTAATGCCTGTCCAAGTAAAAGATATCCTACTGGCTGGGCGTGAAGCAGTTCACCAACCTGCTCATCAGTAACGTAGCCGAGTTCAACTGCAGTATCACCAAAACGTTTGTCCATTTTTTTCTGCATTTCATGAACGCGTTCAACCTGGCTTGCGGTCATATATCCGGCATTAATAGCTAAAACACCCAGTTTCATTCTGGTGTTTTTCTTGTCCTGTAACGCGTCAACAAGCTGTTCAGGTGTTACAAGCTTTTCATTTAATAAATAATTTCCAAAAAATTGTGTAAACATGTCTTTCCCTCCTCACGACCTATAATAATGATTCAATAAGTTTTTTTACCTGCTCAGAGTCAATTGGCTTCTGGAGGAAATCAGTAGCACCGGCTTTGATGGCGTCTTTTAAATAAGACTGTGTACCAACTGATGATGCCATAATAATTTTTGCGCCTGGATCTATTTCGAGAATTCCCTTGAGGGCTTCAATGCCGTCCTTTTTTGGCATAACGATATCCATGAAGACAACGTCTGGTTTATTTGCTTCATATTGAGCAATAGCCTCCTCACCATCTGCTGCTTCAAATACCTGCTCGCAACCAAGTGAGATAATGCAGTCTTTCAATTTTTTTCGTGAAAGAATGGAGTCATCTGACACAAGCACCTTTAATTCATTAATTTTCATTGACTAAAACTCCTTTCAACTTTATAATCAACAATAAAATATGATAATATTCTACAATAAAAATTCAAAAAATACAATAAAAACGGTAAATATTATTAAAGAATATTTGTTTTATGTAAAAAACAGAGAAGTTTTCACAACATTATCACATAAATAAGATATAATTCTTGTGTTTTTTATGATAATTCAAAAGTGGAGGGAAAAATGTATAGCATTCTTGTAGTGGATGATGAAGAGAAAATTAGGACAGTTATTAGAAAATATGGTGAGTTTGAGGGATATAAAATAACAGAAGTGGGAAATGGAATAGAAGCAATTAACATATGCGAAAAACAGGATTTTGACCTTATTATTCTTGATATTATGATGCCTGAGTTAGATGGGTTTACAACTTGTAAGAAAATTAGAGAAAAAAAGGATATTCCCATCATTATGCTATCTGCCCGGGGTGAGGAATATGACAAAATACATGGATTTGAGATAGGAATTGATGATTACGTTGTAAAGCCATTCTCGCCAAGAGAGCTTATGTTGAGGGCTAAAGTAGTTATAGGCAGACATAATAAAAAGCCAGAAATCAATGAAAAGAATGACGTATTTGATTTGGAAGGACTTCATGTTGATTTTACGGGAAGAATAGTTACTATCGATGGAAAACAGGTCGATATGACACCTAAGGAGTATGATTTACTCTTCTATCTTGTGTCAAACAGAGGTGTGGCTCTCACACGTGAGAAATTGATAAATGATGTGTGGGGTTATGATTATTACGGGGATGACAGAACACTTGACACCCATATTAAACTTTTGAGAAGTGCACTGGGAAAATACCGTAAGTATCTTGTTACACTGAGGGGGGTGGGATATCGTTTTGAAAATAAACAGAATAAGCATTAAGTGGAAAATATTCTTTTACCTTCTTTTTTGGGCGTGTGTCCTATTGGTTGTTCTGTGGTTTTTTCAGGTTGTTTATTATCCAAGGTTTTATAAACAGACAAGGGTATCGGAGCTTAGTGAGGCAGAGAATGATGTGTTAAAAGTAATAGGTAAAGATAATTTGCGAAATGAGCTTGAATCAATTGCTAAAAAATATAATCTCTGTATTATTGTGACAGATGAAAAAATGAATAGTCTTTGTTCTGTGGAAATGTTTTTGGGATGCAATATTCACAAAATGTCAAATACTGAATTGGAAAAGTGTTACAAAGAGGCACAGAATAATAACGGAGAATTAAATATAAGAGATATTTCAAAATATCGGAAAGATGAAAACAGGCATACAGGAGCAGATAATGACGAAAAAATTGAGAGCATTGTTAAAGTTAAAATAATCACGGATAAAAATGATAATAAATATGTTGTATTTCTGGATTCAGTAGTAAGTCCTGTGGAGGCAACAGTGCATACACTGAAAATCCAGCATATTTACATAAGTGTGGTGATGCTTGTCATTTCGCTGCTTATTGCTATATTAATATCCCGTTGGGTTTCATATCCAATAATCAAGATAAATGAGGCATCTAAGGCAATCTCAAAGGGAAATTTCAAGGTGAAGTTTGTAAATGAAAAATACTATAAGGAGGTTATGGAATTAGCTGACACCCTTAATCAGACAGCCAAGGAACTGGTTAAGACAGATATTCTGCAAAAGGAGCTTATTGCAAATGTGTCACATGACCTTAGAACTCCACTTACCATGATAAATGCTTATGCTGAGGTTATGCGTGATATTCCGGGAGAGAATACTCCGGAAAATGTACAGGTAATAATTGATGAAACAAAGCATCTGACTTTGCTGGTTAATGATTTGCTTGATATGTCAAAGATTCAGGCCGGAGTTGCCAAGCTTGAGACAAAAGAGTTCAACCTGACGGAGAGCATAAAATCAACTATTCAGCGTCATGCCAAGTTCTTGGAGCCATACGGATATTCCGTCACATTTAAATATGACAGGAACGCGTATGTGGAGGCAGATGAGTTCAAGATATACCAGGTTATGTACAATCTTATGGGAAATGCGGTTAATTATTGCGGAGTAGAAAAAAAAGTAGATATTTTTCAGATTATAGATAATGATATAGTTAGAATTGAGGTTAGAGATGACGGTGAAGGAATAGAAGAAGACAAAATGGATAATGTCTGGGAACGTTATTACAAAGTGAATAAAAGTCATAAAAGATATATTATTGGTACAGGCTTAGGTCTTTCAATAGTAAAAAACATTCTTGAGCTTCATAATGCCAGATATGGTGTGGAAAGCAAGATGGGTGAAGGATGCTGCTTTTGGTTTGAGCTGCCTTTAATACGTGGTGACATTGGAGAAGTAGAGCAGAATGGAGAATTGTGATGGCTATTGAGGTTTTTAACAGAATTGAAAAAAAGTATTTGATTACAGAAGATATTTATGCTAAATTTTATTATGATATTTTAGAGGGTATGGTACTAGACAAGTACTGCAAAGAGGGGAAGCATTATTCAATTAATAATATATACTTTGATACAGATACCAACGAGCTTATCAGAAATTCCATAGAAAAGCCTGTATATAAAGAAAAACTCAGGCTTCGAAGTTATGGGGTTCCTGATATGGACTCAAATGTATTTCTGGAAATTAAGAAAAAGTATCAGGGGATAGTAAACAAGAGAAGGATTGTCCTTAAATTACATCAGGCATATGATTTTACCCTTTCGGGAATTATTCCTTATGGACCTAAGATTAATGAACAGGTCACCAGGGAACTTGATTATTTTATGAGGTTTTATAAACCTAAGCCTGCACTTTTTCTTGCATATGACAGGGTTGCAATGTTTGGTAAAGATGATGAAAATCTTCGAATCACATTCGACAGAAATATCAGAACAAGGAGAGAGGATGTGTTTTTGGAAAAGGGTGACTGGGGAAAACAGCTGTTGAGTCCGGGAGAAGTGTTAATGGAAATTAAAGTGCCGGGAAGTATTCCATTGTGGCTTACGGATATTTTGAAAAAGTATGACATCAAGAGTACTTCTTACTCAAAATACGGCACAGAATACAAAAATTATATAACAGACGGAGGTTTTTATGTTAAAGACAATACTTGATACCACATCCATAACAACAGAAATTGAGGCGAAAAATGCAATGATATGCATATTGACAGCGCTGGCTTTGGGCTTTGTAATAAGCCTAATTTATATTATTAGTGACAGAAAAAGGTCCTACTCGCCAAGTTTTGCCATATCTTTGGTTATTCTTCCAGCGGTGGTTGCCATTGTAATAATGCTGGTTGGAAGCAATGTGGCAAGGGCATTTTCAATGGCAGGGGCATTTGCATTGGTTCGTTTTCGTAGTGTGCCAGGAGATTCAAAGGATATTTCAAGTGTATTTTTTGCAATGGCAGTTGGACTTGCGGCAGGACTTGGATATGTGAGCTTAGCGGGACTTACAACACTTATTATAGGTGCTGTTTATCTGGCTCTCATGCTTACCGGATACGGAGTGATAAAAACAACAAAGAAAACCCTTAGAATCACTATTCCTGAGAATTTGAACTTTAATGGTGTTTTTGACGATATTTTTGAAACATATACATCAGAGGCTACTCTTGAAAAGGTTAAAACAACAAATTTAGGTTCAATGTTTGAACTTACATATCAGGTTGTGCTTAAAAAGGATGCTGACCAGAAGAAGTTTATGGATGATATTCGTTGCAGAAATGGTAACTTAAACATAGTTCTAAGTAACATTGAAACTAGAGATATGCTATAACATTTAATAGTTATGTGGTATAATAATGAGCCGGATAATATCTGGCTCATTGTTTTCACAGGGCGGAATGGAGATTAGTGTGAAAAATAAGGCTGATGCCCTTATTTTTCACACAGCTATTTGCTTCTGAGCGAAGGCAAATAGCCTTGATGGCAGAAGAGAAACTGCCTGCGCAGTTTTCTCTTCGCCTCTTCGCGACAGGTCGCTCAGAAATGAGGATTAGTATGAACATAGAAAAAAGGTTGTTTGGTACTGAGGAAAACAAAAGTGTTTATATGTATATTGTAACCGGCGAAAACGTGAAGGCCGTTTTTTTGGAAACGGGAGCAGCGGTTCAAAGACTAGAGATAAAAGATAAGTCAGGAAAATTCACAGATGTCGTACTGGGGCTTGAAAAATATGAGCATTATAAAAAAAACTGGCCTGGTTTTGGAGCAGTAATCGGAAGATGTGCGAACCGGATAAGCAGGGCCAGATTTTCACTTGATGGAAAAAAATACAAGCTTATGAAAAATTGTCCCGGAGGATGTCTTCACAGCGGGTTCAGTTTTCAGTATAGAAATTTTGAATCAAAGGCATTTGTTGATGAAACAGGGGCACATATAATATTTACAATGGACTCACCGGATGGAGACCAGGGCTTTCCGGGAAATTTAAAGTTTAGTGTGGAATACATTTTAGAGGAGAAGAGATGTCTGACCATAAGTTATAAATATATTTCGGACAAAGACACACCTGTGAATGTGACAAATCACAGTTATTTTAATCTGAATGGTCATGCATCGGGTTCAGCAATGGAGCACAGGGTGCAGATTTTTGCTGACAGTGTGACAAAGGCTGATAAAAATCTGATGCCAACCGGGGAAATCGTTCATGTTGCAGGCTCAGCCTTTGATTTTCGTGAAATGACGAGAGTATGTGACAACGTGACGAAGGATTTTTGCTGTGCATACAAGGGAAAGGAATATGATGTGAACTATGTTCTTTCCATGGAAAAAGGTGAATTAAAACATGCTGTTAAAGTGGAAGCAGATAATTCAGCATTGGGAATGAATGTGTACACGGATATGCCTGGAATGCAGTTTTACACGGCAAATGCAATTGAAAAGTTCAGGGGTAAGGATAATGCTGTATATGTGAAAAATCCTGCGCTGTGTTTTGAAACACAGTTTTTTCCGGATGCAGTGAATATTGAGAGTTTTCCAAGCCCGGTAATAAAAGCAGGAGAGGAAAATGGTTCAATTACAAAATTTGAGTTTTATGATAAATAAAGAAGCTCAGAAATGAGGATAGTGTGAAAATGGAAAATAATTTTTATGCAATGCTTTCCAGAATGAAATACATTAACAGATGGGGGCTTATGAGAAATACAATATCTGAGAATATTGCCGAGCATAGTCTGGATGTGGCAATAATAGCCCATGCACTTGCAATAATCCACAATGTGTATTTTGATGGTAATATCAATCCTGATGAGGTTGCTGTGGCGGCAATTTTTCATGATGTGCCAGAGATTATAACAGGGGATTTGCCTACACCGGTAAAATATTTTGCACCGGAAATAAAAGATGCATATAAAATTGTTGAGGATACAGCCATTGACAAGCTTGTATCGGGATTACCTGAGGAAATGCGGCCCTTTTATGATAAATTAATCAGGGAAGATACTCGAACAGAACTGTGTCATCTTTTTGTAAAGGCAGCAGATAAGATTTCAGCCCTGATAAAATGCATAGAGGAGAAACGAATGGGAAATATGGATTTTCTACAGGCTGAGGAGGCAACAATTCAGGCAATCAGGAAAATGAATTGCAGGGAGGCGGACTATTTTATGGACAAATTTTTAGGTCAATATAGTCTTACTCTTGATGAACAGGCATAAATAGTAAAAATTTGGAAATGAGGAAAAATGGCAAAATCAGTATTTATAGCAGAAAAACCCAGTGTGGCCAGAGAGTTTGCCAAGGCTTTAAAGATGCCAGCAGGAAGAGGTGCAGATGGGTACATAGAAAACGGTGAATACATTGTGACCTGGTGTGTAGGACATCTGGTCACAATGAGTTATCCGGAGGCTTATGATAAGGCATTAAAAAAATGGAGCTTACAGACACTTCCGTTTCTCCCGAAGGAGTGGAAGTACGAGATTATAGATGGAGTAAAAAAACAGTTTAATATCGTAAAGGGAATCCTTAACAGGGATGATGTGGATACAATATATATATGCACTGACTCCGGGCGTGAGGGAGAATATATTTACAGACTTGTGGATATGATGGCCCAGGTTAAGGATAAGGTTAGAAAAAGAGTCTGGATTGATTCACAGACAGAGGAAGAAATACTTAAAGGCATACAGAATGCAAAAGACTGGTCAGAATATGATAATCTTTCTGAATCAGCATATTTAAGGGCAAAAGAAGATTATCTCATGGGAATCAATTTTTCAAGGGTTTTAACACTCAAATACGGAAATGCAGTTTCAAATTACCTAAAAAAAGACTGGACGGCGTTGTCGGTAGGACGTGTGATGACATGTGTTTTGGGAATGATTGTGAGAAGAGAGCGTGAAATACGTTCCTTTAAGGAGACAATTTTTTACAAGGTATCAGCGAATATTAAGTGTAATGACAATTTTATTTTTGATGCTGAGTGGAAGGTAAATGAAAATTCTAAATATTTTGGAACTCCTTTTTTGTATAAGGAAAATGGATTTTCAGAGGAAAAATATGCAAAAGAGCTTATGGAAAAGATAAAGAACACTGGAGACATGGCAGGAATTGATTCTGTTGAGAAAAAAGTGGAAAAGAAAAATCCTCCACTTTTATTTAATCTGGCGGAGCTTCAGAATGAGTGTTCAAGACTTTTTAAGATTAGCCCTGACCAGACTCTAAAGGTTGTACAGGAACTTTACGAGAAGAAGTGTGTCACGTATCCGAGAAC
This sequence comes from Lachnospiraceae bacterium, assembly GCA_050309585.1. Classification (GTDB taxonomy): domain Bacteria; phylum Bacillota; class Clostridia; order Lachnospirales; family Lachnospiraceae; genus Bovifimicola. The sequence continues at coordinate 43,046 of JBNRML010000147.1, read as the reverse complement.
AGATGCCAGAGTAATGTCCAGTGCTGTGGCGAAGGAGATAGGAAAAAACATAAACGGACTTTGCAATTTTCAGATGGTTTCAGACTTTGCAAGTGAAATAATTGAGAAGGGACTTTATAAAGACATTGAAAAAACAAGGTATGTTGATGACAAGCAGATAACAGATCACTATGCAATTATTCCGACAGGTCAGGGCATGAATGTGCTAAACAATATGGATCCATTATACAGAAATGTATATGAGGTAATAGTGAGAAGATTTTTAAGTGTTTTTTATCCTCCTGCAAAGTATCAGAAGGTGGCATTAAAGCTTTATATGCCACTAAAGGAAGAAAATGAGGAATATAAAGAACAGTTTTTGGCAAATTTTAAGGTATTAATTGATCAGGGATATCTTAAGGTGGCAGAAAACTCCTTTGGAAAGAAGAAGGAACAGAGTGACAGTACGGTTTCGGATGGAGAGACATCATTAGACATTAATACCATAGAAATGTTGAAAAAATTGAAAAAAGGTGATAAACTTCAATGCAACGAATTAACAGTTAAAGAAGGAAAAACCAGTCCACCTAAAAGGTATAATTCAGGTTCAATAATTCTGGCCATGGAGAATGCGGGACAGCTTATAGAAGATGAGGAGCTTCGTGCACAGATAAAGGGAAGCGGAATAGGAACCAGTGCCACGAGGGCTGAAATTCTTAAAAAGCTGATTAATATAAAGTATATTGACTTGAATAAAAAGAGTCAGATACTTACACCAACACAGCTTGGAGAAATGGTTTATGAGGTAGTGGATGCCTCAATTACCCATTTACTAAATCCGGAGCTTACTGCCAGTTGGGAGAAGGGCCTTACATATGTTGCGGAAGGTAAAATCACTGGTGACGAATATATGGAAAAATTAGAGGGCTTTGTATCAAGGAGAACCATTAGCGTTGTTAATTCAAACAAACAGTATGAATTGCGTAATAAATTTGACAATATATCGATATTTTATAAAAAAGGGAAATAGGCAATAATTATTTTTGACCGGAAAAGAGGTAAAATTATGTGTGGAATTGTTGGATATGTAGGAAAAAGAGAATGTGCAGATGTTCTTGTGGACGGTCTTAGCAAGCTTGAATACAGAGGATATGATTCGGCTGGAATTGCTGTTTTTGAAAAAAACAAAATTGTAGTGGAAAAGTCAAAGGGTAAATTAATTGATTTGGTTAACAAAATGAAGGAAGGAAAGAAGCCGGTTGGTCATTGTGGAATAGGTCATACAAGATGGGCAACTCATGGGGAACCTTCAGATATTAACTCGCACCCTCACGGAAATAAAAGGGTCACAATTGTTCATAATGGTATTATTGAGAATTATAAGCAGATTAAGGATTTTCTTATCTCACAGGGCTATGGCTTTGAGAGTGAGACAGACACAGAGACAGTGGCGAAGCTCCTTGACTATTATTATGATGGAAATCCAATTGAAACCATCAGTAAAATGATAGATAAGGTTGAAGGCTCCTATGCTTTGGGAATTCTGTTCAGGGATTTTCCGGATACAATATTTGCAGTGAGAAAAGAGAGTCCATTAATTATCGGTATTGGCGAAAATGAGAATTTCATTGCTTCAGATGTACCGGCCATTTTGAAATACACAAGAGATTATTATCTTCTTGAACACAATGAAATAGCAACAATTAAGGCTGATGAGGTTGTTGTAACGGATACAGAGGGAAAAATAATTGAAAAAGACCTTCAGACTGCTGACTGGGATATAGATGCCGCTGAAAAGGGTGGATACGAGCACTTTATGCTTAAGGAAATTAATGAGCAGCCAAATGCCATTAAGACAACTATTTCACCAAGAATTCAGGATGGTATGCCATATCTTGAAGAGAGTGGAATGACAAGGGAAATGCTTAATTCGTATAAGAGAATATATATAGTTGCCTGTGGTACAGCCATGCATGCAGGACTTGTTGGCAAATATATTATTGAGAAGCTTGCAAGAGTTGAGGTGACAGTTGAAATTGCTTCTGAGTTCAGATATAGAAATCCTATGATTGGCAAAGGTGATTTGGTTATTTTGATTTCCCAGTCAGGAGAGACAGCAGATACTTTTGCGGCACTTAAGCTTGCGAGGGAAAAAGGTGCAACCACCATGTCAGTGGTAAATGTTAAAGGTTCTACCATTGCAAGGGAATCAGATGTTGTTGTATACACACATGCTGGTCCTGAGATTTCGGTTGCTTCCACAAAGGCATACAGCGTACAGCTCAGTGTAATGTATTTATTGGCTTTTGAGCTTGCCTATGTCAAGGGACAGATAACAGAGGAAAAATGCAGAGAGTACACAAAACAGCTTATGGAGATTCCGGAAAAGCTCCAGGAAATACTGGCGATGAAGGAAAGATGTCAGTTTATAGCATCAAGGCTTATCAATTCAGACAGCTTGCTGTATATCGGAAGAGGGCTTGATTATGCACTCAGTATGGAAGGTTCATTAAAACTGAAGGAAATATCGTATATACATTCTGAATCCTATGCAGCAGGGGAATTAAAGCATGGAACAATTTCCCTTGTAACTGAAAATATGCCTGTTATTGCAGTTGCTACCCAGAGCGACCTTTTGGAAAAAACCATCAGTAATGTTAAAGAGGTTAAATCAAGAGGTGCAAAGGTTACAATGATTTGTACGGAGGATGTGGAACTTGATAAGGACGTGGCAAACCATCTTGTAAAGCTTCCAAAGATGGATGATGTGCTTATGCCTCTGCTGGCAGCAGTTCCAATGCAGTATATAGCTTATTATACAGCAGTGTTAAAGGGCTGTGATGTGGACCAGCCTCGTAATCTTGCAAAGTCAGTGACCGTTGAATAATGTTGGAAAATAAATTTGCTCTTATTTGGAGGGAAATATGTTTGAAGAATTAAGAATAGAGAATTTGCTTAATCTTGATGAGACCATTGCCAGAGATTTTTTTGAGAGTATGACATATCCATGGGAGGTTTTTGAGGGATTAGATGAAAAAATAATTGCCCTGGGTAAAAGCCTTGATAAGGATATTTATACAGAGGTTTCAGAAAATGTGTGGGTTGCCAAATCTGCCAAGGTGGCTGAAACAGCACATCTTGGAGGCCCACTTATCATAGATGAGGAGGCGGAAATCAGACATTGTGCATTTATTCGTGGAAGTGCAGTTGTTGGAAAGGGAAGTGTGGTTGGAAATTCAACAGAGTTAAAGAGTTCAATTCTTTTTAATAGTGTTCAGACACCGCATTACAATTATGTTGGAAATTCCATATTATCCTATAAATCCCATATGGGAGCCGGTTCAATCACATCAAATCTCAAGTCTGATAAGTCACTTGTTTCGATACGGACAGAGAATGGGAAATTAGATACAGGACTTAAAAAACTGGGAGCAATTCTTGGAAGTAACGTTGAGGTTGGATGTAACACGGTAATGAATCCAGGAACGGTTATTGGACAGAATACAAATATATACCCATTATCAATGGTCAGAGGTTATGTAAAACCAAACTCAATTTATAAGAAGGCTGGCGAAGTTGCTGAAAAAAATGAAAATTAAGGAGACACTATAAAATGGCGGACTTACATTCAGAGATAAAAAAACGTCGTACTTTTGCGATTATTTCACATCCCGATGCAGGAAAGACTACACTTACGGAGAAATTTCTGCTTTATGGAAAGGCAATAAACCTTGCAGGCTCTGTTAAGGGAAAAAAGACAGCCAAGCATGCAGTATCCGACTGGATGGAGATAGAAAAGGAGAGAGGTATTTCTGTAACATCATCTGTTATGCAGTTTAATTATGATGGATATTGCATAAATATTTTAGACACTCCGGGACATCAGGACTTCTCAGAGGATACTTACAGGACTCTTATGGCAGCAGATTCTGCTGTTATGGTAATTGATGGCTCTAAGGGTGTTGAGGCACAGACAATTAAACTTTTTAAGGTTTGTGTTATGAGACATATCCCTATATTTACTTTTATTAACAAAATGGACAGGGAGGCGAAGGACCCGTTCGAGCTTTTATCTGACATTGAAGAGGTGTTAGGGATTGATACCTGTCCAATTAACTGGCCAATAGGTTCCGGTAAAAGTTTTAAAGGGGTTTATGAAAGACATGATAACTGCGTGACTACCTTTAAGGCTGCAATGAACGGTCAGAAGGAAGTTGAGACCAGCAGAATTAGTTTTGAAAAAGATAATTATGATGAATTAATAGAGCACATGGGGCAGGACCTTTACGAAAAGCTTGAAGAAGATATTGAGCTTTTGGATGGTGCAAGTGAAGAATATGATTTGGATATAATCAGAGCGGGAAAACTCACACCGGTATTTTTTGGCTCTGCACTTACGAATTTTGGTGTTGAAAACTTTTTACAGCATTTCCTTACAATGACAACATCACCATTGCCAAGAAAGTCAGATATTGGAGAGATTGACCCGTTCCGTCAGGATTTCTCAGCATTTGTATTTAAAATTCAGGCTAATATGAATAAAGCCCACAGAGACAGAATTGCCTTTATGAGAATTACTTCCGGAAAGTTTGAAGCGGGTATGGAGGTTAATCATGTGCAGGGTGGGAAGAAGGTTAAACTTTCCCAGCCACAGCAGATGATGGCACAGGAGAGACATATTGTGGAAGAGGCCTATGCGGGAGACATAATTGGTGTGTTTGATCCGGGAATTTTTTCTATTGGAGATACCCTTTGTACATCAAATGAAAAATTCCGGTTTGAGGGAATTCCAACCTTTGCACCAGAGCATTTTGCAAGGGTAAGACAGATGGACACAATGAAGAGAAAGCAGTTTGTAAAGGGAATCAATCAGATTGCCCAGGAAGGAGCCATTCAGATTTTTCAGGAGTTTAATATGGGAATGGAAGAGATTATTGTGGGAGTAGTGGGTGTACTGCAGTTTGACGTTCTTAAATACAGACTGGAAAATGAATATAATGTTGATATTAAGCTTGAGCAGCTTCCATATGAGCACATAAGATGGGTGGTAAGTAAGGATATTAATATAAATGAAATTATCGGAACCTCTGATATGAAGAAGATTAAAGACCTTAAAGATAATCCATTATTGCTGTTTGCAAATGCATGGAGTCCTAATATGGTGCTTGACAGAAATCCTGGATTAGAACTTTCGGAATTTGGAACTAATTAACAAAAAAAATAAAAAAAATTAGAATTTTTTATTGAAATTCTTCATAAAATAAAGTATACTAAGTACAACAACTTAGTAAGTATATATCGTCTGGGATGCTCGATAACTCCTGTACTTTTGAACCTACATTTTTGAATTGGGACTCCTATATTTTTGGCAGGATGTGAAGCCTCCTTTGAGTGGACCACAGAGGTGTCAATTGCGGAAACCCACCTAGCGTAGCTAGGACTCAAAACGCAGGAGCCGGCATTTTGGATGTATATATGTGAATAAAGGACTGTTGATTGCGATTTTTTCGTTAAGATGCAGTCTTTTTTTTGCTTTAAAATGGAATAAATCGGAGAAGTACAGCATACTTTAGTGTGGACAAATAAATTTGCTGCGGAATGGAGATTAGTGTGAAAAAAGTAATTATTTATATATTGATTGGTTTATTTATTGTGCTTGGACTATTTATTTTATTTATGCCGGAAGAGAATAAAAGTGCCGCAAAAAGTAATGGCAAAAATAGTGAACTATTATATAAAAATGTTTTAGTAAGTAAATGTGAAAATGAGGAAATTAGTTTTGTACATGAGGGAAATGAAAAAAAGTATAAGATAAAGGGAGTAAATGAAAATCTTAAGAATGTATTGGCTGATATTATAGTGAAGAAAGATAGTGTGAAAGAATTGAGGCTTAAGAGGGATGAAATCAGTGGAAGAGTGCTGTCTGTTGGTGAGGGATTCATTGAAATTGAAGGATTTGGAAGGGTTAACACGAATCAGGACCTGAAGATTTTTGCAGGATATGATAATTATTCTACTTTAAATAGAGAGTCCGTTGTGGTTGGCGATGAAAATTTAAGGTTCATAGTAGCCGACAAGGAAATATGTGGAATTATTGTTGATAAGGAACCTGAGGCGGAAAATATAAGAGTTCTTCTTATGACAACAGGATTTAAGGGGTATTTCCACAATAACGTAGAGATATGCAGCGATGTTGATTATGATATGTTTTATTATGTAAAGAATTCTGAAGATAAGTTTGAGGAAAAGGTTGTAAACTTTAAGGCAGGTGAGGTAAAGAAATTATCAGATTTTCAGGAATTGTATGACGGAAAGAGAGTAAAGTTTAAAACCCAGGATCCGAATGGAAAAATAAGGATAAATACAATCCTCAGAAATAATATAAATCCGGAATACAGAGGAAGCATTGAGATATCTGAGGGTGAAAATGGTTTTCTGATTGTGAATGATTTGTCTTTAGAGGAATACCTGTATGGAGTAGTGCCCAGTGAAATGCCGGTATCTTATGGGGTTGAGGCGTTGAAGGTTCAGGCGGTATGCGCAAGAAGCTATGCTGTCTCACATATGAATGATTCAAGTTTAGTATGTTATGGGGCACAGGTTGATGACAGCACAAATTATCAGGTTTATAACAATACGCCTGAAAGAGAAGAGTCAATATCTGCGGTGAAGTCTACTTACGGAAAGGTATTAAAACATAATGGGCAGGTGGCAAATACATATTTTTTCTCCACATCCTGTGGCTCGACAACTGATTCCACCGTATGGGGAGGAGAGAAAAATGATTATATAAAGGAAAAATACCTAAGTAATGATGAGATAAAGTATAATCTCCTTGATAATAAAGAGTTTTCTGAGTTTATTAAATCAAAGCCAGACACCTTTGATTCCCGGTCGCCCTGGTACAGATGGGAAATAAAGCTTGGTACAAAAGAAATGTCTGATAAGGTAAATAATGGATTATCAGAAGTTTACAATTTGGATCCGAAGCGGGTGTTAAAGTATGAAAATGGACAATATGTTCAAAAGAAAGTGACAAATGTTGGAAATGTAGAGAATGTAATTGTTGAGAAGAGGGGACCAGGGGGGATTGTTGAAGAATTGATAATTGTTGGAGATAAAAATACAGTAAAGATCATTAAGCAGTCCTTTATAAGAAAAATAATAAGTCCTAATGGAAATGACATTATAAAGCAGGATGGAAGTGTGGTTTCGAACATGAATATGCTTCCAAGTGCATTTTTTACAATAGAAAAAAACAAGGATGAATATCATATATATGGCGGTGGATATGGGCATGGTGCAGGGATGAGTCAGAATGCCGTAAAGCAAATGGTGGACAGTGGTATGAATTATGAGGAAATATTGAAATTTTTTTATACGGATGTAGAACTTTGTTTTGTTTATGGAAACCAATAAAAAATGATTGACACACATATATTTATAAATTATAATCACCTTGTCGTGATTACACGTATCCTGGAGTGTCTGATGTTTTGACATGAAAAGCGGACTTAGAGTTTGCGGGAATTATTTTTAACAGGCGGAGATTTTCTGCCGTATTGATTGAGTTAAGAACTCAAATTTTATAAGTTGATGCCAGTGATGGCATTGAGTTGGTGACTAATAACCAATTGGATAGACGGTTGCACTTTTTGTGCACATCACACTTGTGAAAAATCAATAAGAGTAGTAAAAGTAATTTCTTGCTATATAGACTCTAGATGCTATATTGGATAAAGAATATGAATTAGTTTCAAAAAGAATAATGCAATTAGTGAATTAGAACAAGTGTTATGTACAGAGTGTACATTCACTTGTTTTTTTGTTATTTGGGAGAGGGATAAAATGTACAGCAAATTAAAACTATACGGATTTAATAACTTAACAAAATCACTGAGCTTCAATATTTATGATGTCTGCTATGCTAAAACAGAGAGAGAACAGAGGGAATACATTGAGTATATTGATGAACAGTACAATTCAGACAGACTGGTGAAGATACTTTGTAATGTTACGGATATGATAGGCGCGCATGTGCTCAATGTGTCTAAACAGGATTATGACCCTCAGGGAGCCAGTGCCACAATATTGATTGCGGAAGAAAAAATGCTTAACTCAAGAAGTGGTGACATTAAAGCAGGAAATGATATTTCAAGGAAGGGGATAAGTTCTCTGGGGCAGAATGCAGTGGCACATCTTGATAAGAGCCACATTACCGTGCATACATATCCAGAGTACCATCCGGAGACATGTATTGCAACCTTCAGGGTTGATATTGACGTTGCAACCTGCGGTGAAATAACCCCTCTTTCAACACTTGATTACCTTATTGGAAGTTTTGACTCGGATATTATTACAATGGACTATAAGGTAAGGGGATTTACCAGGGATTTAGATGGAAAGAAGCTTTTTATGGACCATAAAATAACATCAATCCAGGATTACATAAATAATGATACTTTGTTAAAGTATGATGCAATTGATGTTAATATTTACCAGTCAAATATTTTTCACACACAAATGCTCATAAAGGATATAGATTTGCAGAATTATCTTTTTAAAACAGATGTGTACGAGTTGCCGCCTAAGGAAAGACTGGCAATTACAAACAGTTTAAGACAGGAAATGATAGAGATATTTAGTGGTAGCAATATATTTTAGCCTGTCAGAAATGAGGAAACGTGGAAAGAGATCAAAGCAAAATGCCGATTTACGAGGCATTGAAAAGATTAAAAACAGAAAGAATAGTGCCCTTTGATGTGCCGGGACATAAGCATGGAAAGGGAAATCCTGAACTCACAGAGTTTTTAGGCGAAAAATGCATGTCTGTTGATGTGAATTCCATGAAGCCATTAGACAACCTTTGCCATCCGGTGTCGGTAATTAAAGAGGCTGAGGAACTGGCGGCAGATGCCTTTGGCGCAGCACATGCCTTTTTCATGGTTGGAGGAACAACCTCTGCAGTGCAGACAATGATTTTAGCCACCTGTAAAGAAGGTGATAAAATAATTATGCCAAGAAATGTTCACAGAAGTGCAATAAATGCTCTTATTTTAGCAGGAGCCATACCTGTATATGTAAATCCTGATTCAGATGGGAGGCTGGGAATAGCACTTGGAATGTCAGTTGGGGATGTGAAAAGGGCAATAAAGGAAAATCCAGATGCGAAGGCTGTAATGGTAAATAATCCTACATATTACGGAATATGTTCAAATATTAAAGAGATTACAAGGATAGCTCATGAAAATGGGATGAAAGTGCTTGCAGACGAGGCTCATGGAACACATTTCTATTTTGATGAAAATCTTCCAATGTCGGCAATGGAAGCCGGTGCTGATATGGCATCAGTGAGTATGCATAAATCAGGAGGAAGTCTGACCCAGAGTTCAATACTACTTTTGGGACCGGATATTAATGCAAATTATGTAAGACAGGTTATAAATCTCACCCAGACTACAAGTGGAAGTTATCTCTTTTTATCGAGTCTTGATATGTCGCGAAAAAATCTTGCACTTAATGGAAAAGAGATATTTGAAAAGGTCAGATATCTTGCAAAGTACGCGAGAGAAGAAATAAATAATATTGGGGATTATTATGCATATTGCAGAGAGATTGTTAATAGAGATTCCATTTATGATTTCGATGTGACAAAGCTCTCGATAAATACCTTCGGTGTAGGACTGGCAGGTATAGAGGTATATGATCTTTTGAGGGATGAGTATGATATACAAATAGAGTTTGGAGATATTGGAAATATTCTGGCATATATTTCTGTAGGAGACAGAGAGCGTGAAATAGAGCGTCTTGTGAGTGCACTTGCCGAAATAAGGCGGAGATTTAAAAGGGAAGGTGCGGAGATGTTTGACCACGAATATATTTCACCTATTGTGAAAATATCTCCTAAGAAGGCCTTTTATGGCGAAAAGATTTCATTGCCATTAAATGAGTCTGTTGGAAGAGTGTGCAGCGAATTTGTGATGTGTTATCCTCCCGGAATACCAATTCTGGCTCCTGGGGAAATGATTACGGATGAAATCATTGCGTATATACAATATGCGAAGGAAAAAGGATGTTTTATGACGGGAACAGAGGACATTAACATAGAAAACATAAATGTTTTGTTGGAATTGACCTAAGGAGGTAAAAGATGGAATTATGGTTTACGGAAAGGCATACGCCGGATGTTAAATTTTCGATAAAGGTTAACAGACAGCTTTTCAGTGCCCAGAGCGATTATCAGAGAATAGATGTTTTTGATTCAAAGGAATTTGGACGTTTTCTGACTCTTGACGGGTATATGATGCTGACAGAAAAGGATGAATTTATTTATCATGAAATGATAGTCCATGTGCCGATGGCAGTTCATCCAAATGTGAAGAATGTATTGGTTATCGGTGCCGGTGACGGCGGAGTTATCAGGGAGCTTACCAGATACCAGACAATAGAGAAAATTGATATGGTGGAAATAGATGAACTGGTGGTTGAGGTGTGCAAAAAGTATCTGCCTCTGACTGCCTGCAGTCTTGATGACGAGAGAGTTCACATAACCTATCAGGATGGATTGAAATATATCAGAAACTGTGAAAATGAATATGATTTGATAATTGTGGATTCCACGGACCCGTTTGGACCAGGAGAGGGACTTTTTACGAAGGAATTTTATGGAAACTGCTACAAGGCTCTTAAGGATGATGGCATTGTGGTTAATCAGCATGAAAGTCCTTTTTATCATGAGGATTCACTGGCAATGCAGAGAGCACACAAAAGGATTGTGGAGAGTTTTGGCATAAGCAAGGTTTATCAGGCACATATACCTACTTATCCATCAGGACACTGGCTGTTTGGTTTTTCCTCAAAGAAATACCATCCTACAAAGGATTTTAACGGTGCAAAATGGGATATGTTAGGAATTCAGACTAAATACTATAACACCAGACTGCACACCGGTGCATTTGCGTTACCTAATTATGTGGAGGAATTATTAAGAGATGTGGAATAAAAATATTGAAACCTTTATTGGTTGTGAGGAAAGCTTTGAAGATGCGGATATTGTAATATTTGGGGCACCCTTTGACTCCACTACCTCATATCGACCGGGAACCAGATTTGCCAGTAAGGCAATAAGAGGAGAGTCCTATGGTCTCGAAACCTACAGTCCCTATCAGGATAAGGATTTAGAGGAAGTGAAGGTGTTTGACGGAGGAGATATTGAGCTTCCATTTGGCAATGCTGAAATGGCGCTTATGATGATAGGTGATGCTGAAAAGAAAATACTCGATGCAGGTAAATTGCCGTTAATGATAGGTGGGGAACATCTTGTCACATTGGGGGCTTTTGAAAAGGTGTATGAAAAGTATCCTGATGTCAGAGTAATACATTTTGACGCCCATACAGACCTGAGAGATGAGTATCTGGGAGTGAAGCTTTCACATGCATCAGTTATCAGAAGAATATGGGATGTAATTGGTGATGATAAGATATACCAGTTCGGTATAAGAAGCGGTGAGCGCTCGGAGTTTTACTGGGCAAAGGAGCATACCACACTAAATAAGTTTAATTTTGACGGTCTCAGGGAGGCCGTGGAAAAATGCGAAGGATATCCTGTGTATTTTACAATAGATTTGGATGTTCTGGACCCAGGGGTATTTCCGGGAACAGGAACGCCTGAGGCTGGAGGGGTATCATTTATGGAACTTCTTGACGCAATAAAAATGGTTTCAAAATTAAACATTGTGGCAATGGATGTAAATGAACTTGCACCAAACCTTGATACATCAGGGGCATCAACGGCAGTGGCGTGTAAGGTTGTCAGAGAACTATTATTGGCAGTCGGATGCAAATAATACTGAAGACAAATATTGATAATGCAGATAATACTGAAGACAATGGGTCTGAAGGAAAACATTGATAATGAAGATGATACGGAAAAGAAAGGAAAGAAGAAAAATGGGAAAAGCGTTAATAATTGGCTGTGGAGGAGTAGCAGGAGTTGCGATTCATAAATGCTGTCAGAACAGTGAAGCATTTGAGGAGATAATGATAGCAAGCAGAACAAAGAGTAAGTGTGATAAGCTTAAGGCAGAACTTGAGGGAAAGACAAAGACTAAAATTCATACCGCAAAGGTTGATGCAGACAATGTGGATGAGCTCATAGCACTTATTTCTGATTTTAAGCCGGATGTAGTTTTAAATCTTGCCTTGCCATATCAGGATCTTACCATTATGGATGCCTGTCTTGCCACAAAGACAAATTATGTGGACACAGCAAATTACGAGCCACTTGATACAGCAAAATTTGAATATAAATGGCAGTGGGCATACAGAGATAAATTTAAGGAAGCGGGAATTACAGCACTTCTGGGAAGTGGATTTGACCCTGGTGTAACAGGCGTATTCAGCGCATATGCATTAAGGCATGAATTTGATGAAATTAACTATATAGATATTTTGGACTGTAACGGGGGAGACCACGGTTATCCTTTTGCCACAAACTTTAATCCGGAAATAAACATCAGAGAGGTTTCGGCTAACGGAAGTTACTGGGAAGATGGAAAATGGGTTGAAACAAAGCCTATGGAAATAAAGAGAGAATATGATTTCAAGGGCGTTGGCATGAAGGATATGTATTTACTTCATCATGAAGAGCTTGAATCCCTGGGAATAAATATTCCGGGAATCAAGAGAATCAGATTCTTCATGACCTTTGGACAGAGTTATTTAACACATCTTAAGTGCCTTGAAAATGTGGGAATGACCTCCATTGAGCCTATTGAATTTGAGGGAAAACAGATAGTGCCTTTGCAGTTCTTAAAGGCAGTTTTACCAGATCCTGCAAGTCTTGGTCCGAGAACAGTAGGAAAGACCAATATTGGCTGTATCTTCAGGGGCAAGAAGGATGGAAAGGATAAGACATATTATTTATATAACATCTGTGACCATCAGGAATGTTATAAAGAGGTTGGCTCTCAGGCTATAAGCTATACAACAGGCGTTCCGGCAATGATTGGTGCAATGCTCATTATGAATGGAACCTGGAAGGGACCTGGTGTATTTAACATTGAGGAATTTGATCCTGATCCATTTATGGAAGCATTGAATAAATGGGGGCTTCCATGGGAAGAAGATTTTAATCCTGTTTTGGTGGATTAATTGAGGATTTGTGATGAACAAAGAAAAAAAGTACAATTATGAAAACATTCCTACTCCATGCTTTGTTGTGGAGGAGGAACTGCTTAGGAAAAATCTTGAAATATTAAAGAGTGTAATAGATGAAACAGGATGTAAAATATTGCTGGCACAAAAATGCTTTTCAATGTATTCAACATATCCGCTTATAGAAAAATATTTAAATGGAACAACTGCCAGTGGGCTTTATGAGGCAAAACTGGGAAGAGAATACATGAGGGGCGAGGTTCACGTGTATTCCGCTGCGTATAGGGATGATGAAATGGAGGAAATCATGTCCATTTCTGACCACGTGGTATTTAACAGCTTTTCGCAGTGGAAGAAATATAAAAATCTTGCAATGGAATATAAAAAGAAGAAAAATATTGAATTTGGAATCAGGATTAATCCAGAGTGCTCAACTCAGGAGGGACATGAAATCTATGACCCCTGTGCGCCATTTTCCAGAATGGGGGTCACGATTGATAATTTTTGCGAGGATGAACTTGAAGGAATCAGTGGTCTTCATTTTCATACTCTTTGTGAGCAGAATTCTGATGATTTAGAGAAAACACTTCAGGCGGTGGAAAAAAAATTTGGACATATTCTTCATAAGATGAAATGGCTGAATATGGGCGGAGGACATCATATAACAAGAGATGATTATGATGTAAATAAGCTGAAAAAATGTATTGTGCACATGAAGGAAAAGTATAATCTTGAAATTTATCTGGAGCCCGGGGAAGCAGTTGCACTAAATGCAGGATTTATGGTATCATCAGTTTTAGATATAATATGTAATGGCAGGGACATTGCCATAATGGATACCTCAGCAGCATGTCATATGCCGGATGTGTTAGAAATGCCATATACGCCGAGAATAGATGAAAAAACCATAGAATCACAAAATAAATCAGAAGGATATTTGTACAGACTTGGTGGACCAACCTGTCTGTCAGGTGATATAATAGGAGATTATTATTTTAAGGAGAAATTACAAGTCGGAGACAGGATTAAATTCTGCGATATGGCGATTTATTCAATGGTAAAGACAAACACTTTTAATGGCATGAAATTACCTTCAATAGCATATAAAAAAGGTGATGAAATTGAAATTATCAGAGAGTTTGGCTATGAGGATTTTAAAGACAGATTGTAGAATGAAAGGAGGTTAGTGAAAATATGAAAAAGAAAATGTATTTTGTGGCTGTTTGTACACTTGGTTTTGCCATTCTTTCAGCTTGTGGAACGAAGGAAGATGGTTGGAATTGCATTTCTGGGCGCTTCGGATGCAGAAACTTCCAAAGAGGTAAAAAAGGCGATTGAGAATAGTGCCGGCGCTTTTCAATATCCATTCTTAAGTGATTGTGAGCCGGTGCTTACTCAGGGAAATGAGGTCTATGCATTTGTGCCGGTGGATGATGAATGTGTAATTACAATCTACAATTCAAAGATGAATCAGGAATGTGAATACATAGATGACAGGGAAAATCCACTCTATCAGGGTAAGAAGGGTGAAACTGTTATTTTACGCTGTAATTTCAGTGACTTATATTCCAATGTATTGGTCTCAGAAAAAAATAATGATAAAGAAATAGAATTTCGTCCGTCACTATCCCTCAGGGATGGAGCCGTGCTTTTAGAAGAGGGCTGCATTGATATTTCAGTGTATGCTGATTCAATATATGACAGGAGAGCGGAGGCAGAAGAACTTTTATGTTCAAAGGATGAGGTTATTGATGGCATGGCGAAGGGAATGGAGCTCGTGTGTTTTGATGAGGAAGAGATGATAGATGGAGAGAGTTGTATTGTCTTTTATCTTGGAACAGACCATGAGGAGAATTTTGTAAAAGAACATACCTATGCCGTATCACAAACCCAGGTTTACTGGTATGATCCGATAGGTGATGAGTGGAATATACTTGGAGAAGGTTGACAATATTTTTTTGATATGCTAAACTTACCTAAAATTGAAATGCAATGAAGGTGCACAGTAAGCTAGTTATATCATACATTCACAGGAAGGATGAGCCACTGACTGAGAGCATATCCGATTGTTTAACAGCCGAATTTCACACCGGAGCAGTGTCTTTGAATTGATAATGTACTTATTTTAGTAGGAGACAACGTATGATGCACGTTACGCAAAAAGAGTGTCTGTATACAATACAGGAAAATGGGTGGTACCGCGATATATTCGTCCCGGCTGATTTATTCAGCCGGGACTTTTTGATGCACAAGCCCGGAAAGCGGAGCATATATGCGAGATGAACACCCATATACGAAATGGAGGTTAATAAAAATGAATGAAGCATTGGAAAAAATCAGGCAGGAAATATTAGATGGTGCTGGGAAAATTGACAATTCTAAGGCTGTCTATGAATTCAAAAAAAGTTTTTTAGATGGAAAGAATGGAAAAATTGGTCAGTTAATGAAGGAAATGAGGAACATTCCTAACGAGCAGAAGGCAGCTTACGGTAAAGGTGTAAATGAATTGAAGGAATGGGCTATTTCATTCTTTAATGAAATGGATGAAAAAATCAAGGCAATTGAGCTCAAGAAAAAATATGAGGCAGAGAAATTAGATGTTACAATGCCGGCAAAGAAGGTTGAGACAGGAAATCTTCATCCTATTACACAGATGAGAAACCAGCTTATTGATGTATTTGCAGGAATGGGCTTTGAAATATATGAGGGAACTGAAATTGAAAATGACTATTACAACTTTACGGCATTAAACACGCCGAAGGATCATCCGGCGAGAGATATGCAGGATACATTTTATCTCTCACCTGAATTCCTGCTTCGTACCCAGACATCGGCAGGTCAGATTCACGTAATGGAAAGCAAAAAGCCACCGATTAAGATTTTATCACCGGGAAAGGTATTCCGTTCAGATGATGACGCAACACACTCACCAATGTTCACACAGATGGAAGGACTTGTTGTAGATGAAAAGATTACACTTTGTGACCTTCAGGGTATGTTAGATGTATTTGTAAAGAAAATCTACGGTGAAGACACAAGAACAAGACTAAGACCTTCTTACTTCCCATTTACAGAGCCATCGGTTGAAGTAGACTGCAGCTGTTTTGAATGTGGCGGAAAGGGCTGTAAGCTTTGCAAGGGTACAGGCTGGATAGAAATTCTGGGTGCAGGAATTGTAAACAAAAAGGTATTGGAAAACTGCGGGATTGACTCTGAAAAATACAGTGGTCTGGCATTTGGTATAGGTATTGAGCGTACAGCAATGTTGAAATATGGTATTAATAACATCAAATTGTTGTTTGAATCGGATCTCCGTGTTTTAAAACAGATTGATGATTAAATGTTGATAGTGGATATTAGATATAGACTAGATATGGATTAGATATAGATAGATACAGATTAGATAGAAATTAGGAGGAATCAAATATGTTAGTACCATTGAGTTGGCTTAAGGATTATGTTGATATTGATATAGATGTACATGAATTGGAAGAAAAATTATTCTCAGGCGGTTTTGAGGTTGAAGAGCTTACTGAGGTAGGAAAAGACATTTCAAAGGTTGTAGTTGGACTTGTAAAGGAATGTGAACCTATTCCTGAAACACATCTGAGCCTTTGCAAGGTTGATGCAGGAGAACATGGAGAATTCCAGGTCTGCTGTGGAGCTGATAATGTAAAGGCAGGGGGAAAATACCCATTTGCCCTGGTTGGAGCAACTGTTTATGCCACAGCAAAGGATCATAAAACTGTAGAAGGTGTAATGACAATCAAAAAGGGTAAGCTCAGAGGTTATGAATCCTTTGGTATGCTCTGCTCAGGAACAGAATTAGGTGTAACTGACGATATGTTCCCAGGTGGTGATTACAACGGATTATTAGTTCTTCCGGAGGATGCTGTTCCGGGTATAGATGTAAAACCAATTGTCGGGCTTGACGACTGGCTTTTTGATATTGCAATTACTGCAAACAGACCAGATTGTCAGAGTATTTTAGGTATTGCAAGAGAAGTGGCGGCTATTTTAAATAAGGAATTAAAGATGCCTGCCATTGATTACACAGAGACAGAGATTTCTAAGGAAGGATTCAAGGTAAGCGTTGAGGCTTTGGACCTTTGTCCAAGATACAGTGCACATTATGTGTATGACGTTAAAATAGCGGAGTCTCCATTGTGGATGAAGAGAAGACTTGCATTAGTGGGAATACAGTCAATTTCAAATGTGGTTGATATCACTAACTATATATTAAAGGAAATCGGACAGCCTATGCACGCATTTGACTGTGCTTTCCTTGAAGGAAATGAAATATGTGTTAGACGTGCAAAGGAAGAGGAGAAAATTGTCACACTGGATGAGCAGGAATATACACTTAATCCAAACAATCTCGTTATCTGTGACGGTGTAAAACCGGTTGCCCTTGCAGGAGTTATGGGTGGATTGAATTCAGAAATCCGTGATACAACATCAGAAGTAATGTTCGAATCTGCAAAATTTGCAAGAGACAACATTCGTAAGACGTCAAGGGCATTGGGTAAACGTTCAGATTCAAGTGCCAGATATGAAAAGGGTGTTGATGAGTACTCAACTGTTTTAGCCATGAAGAGGGCACTTCACCTTATAGAAGAATTAGAATGTGGTAAGGTTGCAAAAACTCATATAGACATCAATTCAGGAAATTCCGTTGAGCCTAAGGAAATGGTTGTAAGCGTAAAGAGAGTTAATGACGTTTTAGGTATTACAGTTCCAGACGAGGATATTGTTGATATTATGAGAAGACTTGATTTCTCTCCGGAAATCAATGGGGATGAATTAAAAATAATGGTACCTGCTTATCGTGAAGATATGGAATCATATCCGGATGTGGCAGAGGAAGTTATCCGTATTTACGGATATGACAAGGTTGTACCGACATTTATGCCTGATGCACAGGTGACAATGGGTGGACTTAACTTAAAACAGAAAAAAGAGCTCAAGCTTAAAAAGGCTCTTTGCGGCGTTGGTGCATATGAATGTATACACTATTCATTTTTCTCGCCAACTGATCTTGATATGCTTAAGATTCCTGATGAAGCAAAAGAGAGAAAGGCGATAAGAATACTTAATCCTATAAACGAAGACCTTTCACTTATGAGAACAACCCTTGCCGCATCCATGGTTAACGCAATTGCAAGAAACCAGAAGAAGGGAAATCTTGAGGGAAGACTTTTTGAGGTTGCGAAAACATTTATCCCTAAGGAATTGCCATTGACAGAGTACCCTGATGAGAGAGATACATTATGTGTTGGTATTTTTGGTGATAATGAGGATTTCTTTTCACTTAAAGGGATTGCGGAAACTATTGCAGACACATTATTTGTGAAATTTGATTATGTGCCTTCTGAAAAAGCATTTCTTCATCCATACCAGACGGCTGCGATTATGTGTGAAGGCGAAGAGGTTGGATACCTTGGTAAGCTTGCATATGACATAGCAGATGAAATTGACCTTCGTACGCCTGCATACATTATGGAAATAGACCTTGCACTTATGGAAAAATGGATTGAGAAAAAAGCATCATTCGAGCCGCTTTCAAAGTATCCGGAAGAGAAGAGGGATTTGGCACTTGTAATGAATAAGGAAATTACATGTGGACAGATAGAGGAATGCATGAAAAAATCCTGTGCATATATCAGAAGCATTAAGCTTTTTGATGTGTATGAAGGTGCTCAGATAGCCGAAGACAAAAAGAGTATGGCGTTCACTATTGAGTTCAGACCGAAGGATGAACCATTTGAAGCAGAATCCGTGGACAGATTTGTAAATAAAATACTAAAGAATCTTAAGAACCAGCTTGAAGTTGAATTGAGAACGTGATACGCTTGCAATATCTATACTTAATGCACTTTCCTTTATTTCTTCTCATGACACTGTTTTGGCAAATGGAGATCGGTTCTATCTTGGTTCTGCATTAATGTTATTGCCTGGTGGCATTCAGGTTTATTATGGTGATGAGACAAATAGAGGATTG
Organism: Lachnospiraceae bacterium; assembly: GCA_050309585.1. Lineage (GTDB taxonomy): Bacteria > Bacillota > Clostridia > Lachnospirales > Lachnospiraceae > Bovifimicola. The sequence continues at coordinate 23,911 of JBNRML010000147.1, read as the reverse complement.
GTACCTGGAATTCCTTTTGACGGAAATGGTGGTGCTGGACATTCAGGAATAATCACATTGCAGTAGGTGCTGGTGAAAATATATCTCTTACTTCTACTTCAGGTATCGCATTTGCAAGAACTTATGCAAAGAACGGCATATCAGACAGAGTTGCAGTATGTATTGGAGCAGAGCCAACGGTGAGCGTTATTTTAGATGTAAGTGGTGTGTGGGAGGATGGTTCCACAGTCATGAATTATTATGATAATTCATCTGCCACGGCACAACTACTGCTGCAAAGCCTTTATTTGCCTGTATTGTGGTAGATTTTGGTCATATCGTGGCAAATGAATAATACTTTGACTACTGTTTTACTACGAATGACGGAATGCAAAATGATGAATGTGTATTAGGATATATAAAAGGAGGAGAAGATGTTTTGGTTAATAGTCATTTTATTCCACAACTTATTTTGAGACACTTTTGTGAGGAAGAGAAAATTCAGTATTATGATATAAAGAGCAAAAAGGTTGAAACTCGTTCCACAAGGTCGGTTTTTGCAGAAAAAGGATACTATCCAGATGAATTAGAAAAAGACCTATGCCATAAGATTGAAGTACAGTTTGCAGATATCCTGAATAAAAAATTACTGTGCGATAATTACAAAATAGTGTTAACAAGAGAAGATATGCTTATTTTTAAGAAATTCTTGATTATATCTATATTAAGAGTAAAGGATGAAAATATGGAGCATAACGCTTGGTATCAGGTGTTAAAGCGAGATGGGTTTATTCCTGAGAATGATGAGTTTAAGGATTTCTATAGCGGCGATTTTTATGAGAATATGAATAAAATCCTTGAGTGTGACAATCTTGACACGCTTATTGAGATGGCTCATAAAGGTGAGAACATGAATTTATTCACATTTATTAAAGATATTGTTTACTCGTATAATGTTTTTGTTAGAACAAATAACTGTAAAGAGGATTTTGTTATTCCTGATAGAGGCTGGGCTGGTTACAGAGGACCAATGAGCGTAAAAAAATGAACGCTATGTTTAATATGCTTAAACTGAGGTATGACCCTTTTATTGATATGCTTTTGCATATGTCATCTCCACAGGATTATGCAATTTTTCCATTGTCTAGAAACTTTGCAGTTATAGAGATGAGTCCTGCGTTTAAAATATGTCTACCAGGGGCACTATATAATATCATATATCCAGACAATGCGCCTTCGTTATCAAAGTGTTTGGGATTTGGTAGTTCAAATACAATTATGGAGCCAAAGAATAAAATTTCGAGAGACGGTACAAAGGAATATCATTATAGTATTCAGCAATTATCAAAAAGATATGTACAAAATTACAATGTCATGTGGCATTGATAAAATACTTTATACAAAAAAGTAATGCGCAAAACTCGGTAAATCACGGCGCATTAAGGCTTTTTAGGAGGAAGTTATATGAAAAATCGCATACTTTTCATCTGCCACAGTAACAAATGGGACAGTTACATTTGATTCAGGAGAGAAAGGAACAGTTCTTGTTGGCGACCCTGATGGAAGACCAATTGTGTCTGTAGACGGGGAAAAGAAATTCATCGTACATAATGGAGACAAGTTCACAATAGAAGTAACTGATTATTCATGTAAAATAATACCGAAAAAGGAAACAAAACTTGGACTCTTGAAACAGGAAGCAAGGAAAGTTAAGAATATGACTCCTTCTGATTATACGACTGATTCGTGGAATGTGTTGTATGGGTATATAGATGATGCAGACGCGTTGATTGCATTAGGTGAGGATAATGCAGATGCAGAGGCAATAAGTGAATTATATGATGAAATAGTCTTGGCAAAGAGTTCGCTTATATTGGCAAAACCGGTGGTTACTGAAGCAACAGAAGGCTCGAGCATTGTAAAGGGTACTGCAGCATATGGTGCAAATGTCACAGTCGAAATTAATGGGCAGACATATGATGCTATAGCGGATGAAATAACCGGTGAATGGGAAATTGACGCATCAGAATTAATTCGGCTCACAGATGTGATTTATGTATCAGTGTACAGAGACTTGATTCAGTCAGAACAACTGGTGTATGATATGTCAGATATTAAAAATCAGCGATTAAAGGCTAAATTAATGGTAAATGGTTCTATATCAGATGTCAATTTGACAGTTGGAAATGATATAAAATTGGATGTAGAGGCAACAGGTGGAGGTGGAAGTTATGCATATAAGTTCGTAATGAAAAATATGAAAACCGGAACCACGATAACATTAAGGGATTATGGCAGTGCATCAAGTTATACAGGACCACTTACAAGTGTTGGAACAAAGAAATTCACGGTGTATATTAAGGATTCAAAGGGAACTGTGGTTGAGACAAATACGGTTACGGTAGTGACTGGAACTGGTTTGGAATTGACAGCAGGTCTTAAGGTAAATGGAAGTACATCTGCCGTAAACTTAACAGTAGGTTCTAAGGTAACATTAGTGCCAGTAGCTACGGGAGAAAGTGGAAGCTATACATATAAGTATGTAATGGAAAATGTCACAGCAGGAAAAACAATGACATTAAAAGACTATAGCAGTGCAGCAAACTATGTGGGACCACTTACATCAGTGGGAACCAAGAAATTCACAGTATATGTAAAGGATTCTACAGGAAAAGTAGTGGAAACAAATACAGTAACAGTTGTCGTAAAATAGAAATGTATCATTATGATAATTCGATATATTACAATACATAAGTTTGTTGGTAAATAAACATATGTATTGTAATAATTACCAAAAAAGCTTTGTTAAAATTGTATATTTTGACAGAGCTTTTTTGTGTACAAATTGTTAATAATTTATTGCAAAAATATAACTATTTGTTTATAATAAGTTTGACATTTAACAGTTGGTAGGTGTTAGCAAAAAAATGGAGGTATTATTATGAACAAGAAATTGAAACGATTGTTCAGTGCGGTTTTAGCCACTATGATGGTTTGTACAGGTTTTCCTTCAAACTATGGAAAAATGGTTAAAGCCGAGGCATCAGTAGCCACAGACAACGGGCTGCTTGACAAGGCGTGTGATGGTCTTATTCTTCACTGCTGGAACTGGTCATACAATAATATTAAAGACAGTATGGCTGATATCGCAGCAGCAGGATATACATCTTTACAGACATCACCGGTACAGATGCCTAAAGACGCAGGAAGTAGTGACACTCAGTCAACATGGTGGAAGGTTTATCAGCCAACTACACTCAGTATGGTAGACCATCCATGGTTTGGTACAAAAGCGGAATTTAAGGCTATGTGTGATGAGGCAGAGAAGTATGGTATTAAAGTTATAGTAGATATCGTAGCCAACCATATGGCAAACAACACAGGTTCAAAGGGAAACTGTAGGGATGATATCTGTAGTCAGAATGATCCTACATTCAGAGATGATGACTCATGCTGGCATTTAAACGGTTCCAGAGGTATTGATTATGGTAACCAGCACCGTAATGGAGATACATCTAGTTTAACACACGGATTTGGCGGATGGCCAGATCTTAACACGGGAAGTACAAAGGTACAGAATGCAATCATTTCTTTATTAAAGGAATGTGTTGATCTTGGAGCAGATGGCTTCAGATTTGATGCGGCTAAGCACATTGAGCTTCCTACTGATCCGGGCGGAGCTTCAGATTTCTGGCCAAATGTTACAAATGCTATCAGAACGTATGATCCGGATGTATATCTTTATGGTGAAATCCTTGATGACAGTGCAACAAGTATTTCAAACTATACGAAATATATTGCAGTAACAGATAACAGAGCCGGTAATTCCACATCATGGGGAATTAATAATAAAAATATAGGTGCAGCAGCTAATTCTACATTAACATATAGTGGAGAACTAGGTGACAACATCGTTCTTTGGGCTGAATCTCATGATACATATGCTAACGACAATTTTACAGGTCCTTCTACAAGGCTTTCACAGGATACAATCAATAAGTCTTGGTGTGTTCAGGCTGCGAGAGATTTTGCGGTTCTTTATTATGTTCGTCCGGGCAGCACAAGTGCCAAGATGGGTACAAAGAGTACAAATACAGCATGGAAAGATAAACACGTAGTGGCAGTTAATAAGTTCCACAATTACTTTAATGCAACATCTGAGTATATGTCATCATATGACAACTCAGTTGTTATGGTTGAAAGAGGTTCTAAGACAGCTAACGGCGGTGTTGTACTTGTAAACATCAATGGTGGTTCTAAGTCAGTTAGTGGTGCAACTACACACTTATTGGCAGATGGAACATATACAGACCAGGTTAGTAATTCAACATTTACAGTATCAGGTGGAAAGATTTCAGGTAACATTGGAAGCACAGGTGTAGCTGTTGTATACAACGCAGTTAAGGAACCAATGCCAACTATTTCAAAAGAGGGCGGAAATTTCTCAGAAGATACACTTACACTTACAATAGGATTAAGCAATGCTACTAGTGGTACATATAAGATTGGCAGTGCAGCAGCACAGACATATACAGGAACAAAGACAATCACTATTGGTAGTGGTATGAGCTATGGCGAAAGTGTGACAGTTACACTTACGGCAACTGATGGAAGTAAGACAACAACAAAAACATACACATTTACAAAGACAGAGCAGCAGTCATATGTGGCATATTTATCTAAGCCATCAGGATGGGGTTCAACAGTATACTGTTACGCATATGATGATTCAGGTACAACAGTTATTAATAATGGTGTATGGCCTGGTGTGACTATGACACTTGATTCTGCATCAGGATATTATAAATATGAGCTCCCTGACACAATGGAGAGTCCTAAGATTATTTTTACAGATGGTACAAACCAGTATCCTGGAGCACAGAAGCCTGGACTTGAATTCACATCTTCATCTATGCTTTATAAAGATGGTACATGGTCAGCATACAATGTGGTAACAAAGGGTACAGTTAATGTTAAGTACACAGACGAAGCAGGAACAGTATTAGATTCACTCACACTTACAGGTAATGTGGGAGATTCTTATACAACAACTGCTAAGACAATCAGTGGTTATACTTTAAAGACAACCCCTTCAAATGCAGCGGGAAAATATACATCTTCTACTATCACAGTAACATATGTATATTCTAAAAATATAAGTACTGAACCTACAGTAACTTCTTCTCTGGCTACAGGTTCATCATTTAAGACAGAGACACAGACAATAAAGCTTACATTAAGTAATGCAGTATCAGGTACATATTCCGTTGATGATGGTCCTGTTAAGACATTTACAGGTTCAGCAGATGTGGTTATTGGACAGGGTAAGATTGCAGATTCAACTGTAACAGTAAAGGCAACAGCTACAAATTCAGCAGGTAAGACTGTAACAGAAACATTTACTTACAATAAAGTGTTTAACGGAACCGTAAATGAGGAAAATACAGTATCAAGTGTTTCTTTGGCTACTGCCACAGCTAGTACAGCGAAACTTGATTCACAGTATTCTACAAATCCAAATGGAGCAGGTATTAAAAAGACTATAACAGTGGATGGAAGTATTTCGGACTGGGATAGTTCAATGATAATTGCACAGGGTGCAGCAAATGATGACCCACGTGTATATCGTCAAAATTCAATGTACGAAGTACCTATTGATATGTATACATTGTATGGATGCTATGATGATACAAACTTATATCTCATGTGGGAAATGACAAATGTTCAGGATATAGTTGCTCCTAATGATGACTTTCCTCTTTCACAGGGAGTACTTTATACAAATATGAATTTGCCTTTCTTCATTGCCATTGATACAAATGACAGTGCGACAAGGATTGGCAGCAATTGTAAGACAGCAGCAGGTGCAACTCTCTGGGATTCAGGTATTTCATTCACAGGTAATGTAAATAAGATTGTTGCCATTTCAACAAATGGTGCAAACGGACCATTCGTATATGGTGGTGACAGCAAAGGCTTGGATGTTGTTGAAGAATACAATTCAAAAACAGCAGGAGTAACATTTAAATATGGATTAGGAATTCTTAGCAGCAAGGTTATGGGTATTAACGGAGCATATGGTACATATAACGGACGTGTTCCTGGAGATATGACAACAGGTGCCACATACATTGACTTTAATGCAAAGAATCATAAGACATCAACAATGGACTTCCATTATGAAATGTCCATACCACTTGCAACACTTGGAACAACTGCTTCAAAGGTGGCAAACAATGGATTAGGTGTTATGGTAGTTGCAACAATGGGTAAATCAGGTATGGATTGTCTGCCATATGATTTGGCCATGAATGACAATGCAGACCAGGCGGATACAAGTTCACAGGAATTTAACAGTCTTGAGAAGAGTGACGAGGATGAAATTTCAGCTAAATTTGCTACAATAGGCGGGGGAGATACACCACCTGTAGAAGATGTGGAACTTAACTTCGGTGCAAACAAGTCAGCTCCACAGATTTCTGGAACAACACTTACATTGGGAGGTGTTGCATCAAATGGCTCTGGTACATACACATACAAGTATTATGTAAATAATACATTAGTTGCCACAAAGACAGGCACAGGTGCCACATCAACAACATGGACACCTTCTGCAGCTGGAACATACCTTATTAAGTGTGTTGTTACAGATGCGAATGGAAATTCAGCAACAAGTGCAAAATACTATACAGTTGAAAAAGGAAGCACAGATGCGCTTAGTGCAACTCTTAAGGTAAATGGAAGTACAGGAACAATAAGCCTAACTAAAGGCGGCTCAGTAACACTTGTGCCAACAGCAACAGGTGGTTCAGGTACATATACATATCAGTACTTAATGAAGACATCAGTGACAGGTTCGAATATGGTACTTAAGAATTACAGTAGTGCGACAAGTTATACAGGTCCGCTTACAACCACTGGAACAAAGATTTTTACAGTAAATGTAAAGGACAGCGAAGGAACAATCGTTGCAACAAATACAGTGACAGTAGTCGTGTCATCAGATACAGCTCTTAGCGCTACACTTAAGGTGAATGGACAGTCAGGAACAATCAATCTTACAAAGGGTGGTTCAGTAAAACTTGTACCAACAGCAACAGGAGGTTCAGGCAGCTACACATACCAGTACTTAATGAAGACATCAGTGACAGGCTCGAATATTGTGCTCAAAAATTACAGCAGTGCAACAAGTTATACAGGTCCACTTACAAGTACAGGAACAAAAATCTTTACAGTAAATGTGAAGGACAGCACAGGAACAGTGGTAGCAAGAAATTCAGTAACAGTAGTCGTATCAGCAGGTACAGCATTAAGTGCAACCCTTAAGGTGAATGGTTCTACAGGAACAATCAATCTTACAAAGGGTGGTTCGGTAACACTTGTACCAACAGCAACAGGAGGCTCAGGTTCATACACATACCAGTATTTAATGAAGACATCAACGACAGGTTCGAATATGGTGCTCAAGAATTACAGCAGTGCCACAAGTTATACAGGTCCACTTACAAGTGCAGGAACAAAAATCTTCACAGTAAATGTAAAGGACAGCACAGGAACAATCGTTGCGACAAACTCAGTAACAGTAGTAGTTTCAGCTGGTACAGCACTTAGTGCAACCCTTAAGGTAAATGGAAAGTCAGGAACAATTAATCTTACAAAGGGTGGTTCAGTTACATTAGTTCCAACTGTATCAGGAGGCTCAGGAAGCTACACATATCAGTACTTGATGAAGACATCAGTGGCAGGAACAAATATGGTACTTAAAAACTATAGCAGTGCCACAAGTTATACAGGTCCACTTACAAGTGCAGGAACAAAAATCTTCACAGTAAATGTAAAGGACAGCACAGGAAAAATTGTGGCAACAAATACAGTGACAGTTATTGTTAATTAATTAGCTGTATAAAGAGAATGAAAGTAAAAGCAACTTTGATTTAAAAATCGGAGTTGCTTTTTTTTGTGTTATTGGGTATAACTAATCTAGTAAAAATTTAGGAAGATTGAAATCAAAGGAGATAATTGTGAATAAATCTGTAAATAATTCCGTAAATATGAAAAAGAACTCCAGACTTGGACAGCTGCAGACACTTAGGTTTTTTGCATTTATGCTTATTTTTCTGTGGCACGGAGATGTCTGGTGCAATAGATTTTTTCCAAGAGGGAATGGGGGTGCCATGGCAGTTAGTTTTTTCTTTATATTAAGTGGTTTTGTTGTGGGATATTCCTGTTATGGAAAGAAAATAAAGGTCAGTGCCGGTGAAATGGGAAAATACATGAAAAAGAAAATATTAAAGCTGTATCCACTGTACTTGTTGACTACTCTGTTTGCCGCTGTTTTTTCTGAACTTCCCGCTTGTCTTTTAAGGGGAGATTTTAAGGGGATGTTGACCCCGGGGACGCAACTTCTTAAAAATTTGTTTTTGGTACAATCATGGTTTCCGGCAAATAAAGGATATTTTTCATACAATTCGCTGGGATGGTTTTTGTCTTCGCTTATGTTTTTGTATCTGATAAATATTCCGCTTATGGCATTATTAAATAAATACAGGCCAAATATGTGGAAACTTGTTATTTCAGCCTTTGGGCTTTATGCAGTTATTGTTTTATACAGCTATGGTGTCAGAAATACAAATATGGAATTCTGGGCGTATATAATGCCATTATCAAGAATATGGGAATACCTCATTGGAATAGTGCTGGGGTATGGAATTGTATGTATGAAGATGAATAATGACAGTGATAATAAAAACAGAGTGCATATTATTGCCACATTTCTTGAAATAGCTTGCTTCGGAATATGGGTAGGAGTGTTGTATACAAAACCTGTGCCTGACTGGACATCAAGGGTTGTATGGTGGATTATTCCAAATGTAATATTGATAGTGGTGTATAGTCTTGGAATGGGTTTATTTACAAGAGCATTTCAAAATAAAGTGTTAGTATTTCTTGGGAATATTTCATTCGAACTATATCTTATACATCAGCTTGTAATTAAGGTGTATTCAAAATTGCCGATACAGCATAAATTAGGTCCGTTAAAGAATGTAATGTCCCTTGTTATTTGTTTTGCAATGACAGTTCTTGCTGCTTACATATACAATAGACTTGAAACATATTATAAAAAATCTTGCTAAGATATAAAACATAGTATATAATATTGCTCAAGTAGGGCTTAATTGAGTAGATGGTAGGAAAGAGTGGCAATGATATGAAAAATAATAAAAAAGTGTGTTTTGCAGCATCATCCGGAGGGCATTTTGAACAGTTGCAGATGTTAAAACCCTTAATGGATAAATATGATAGTTTCATAGTTACTGAAAAAACCCTATATAATTCAAGAGTAAAAGGAAAGAAAAATTATTACATGTTGCAGGTGAACAGAAGAGAGATTTCCTTTTTTCCGAAGATGATTGTGAATACCATACGGTCAATAAATATATTTTTAAAGGAAAAGCCTGATGTGGTAATTTGTACAGGCGTTCTGGCTATGATACCAATGTGTCTTATTGTAAAGATGGCAGGGAAAAAACTGATATATATAGAGTCTTTTGCAAAAGTAAATTCTGCGACACTTAGTGGGAAACTTTTATATAAATTTGCAGACAGATTTTATGTGCAATGGAAGCCGATGATGGAGATTTATCCTAAGGCAATTTATTTAGGCGGAATCTATTAGTGAAAGAGGTAAGGTAAAGTGATTTTTGTTACAGTGGGTTCACAAAAATTTCAATTTGACAGATTATTGGAAGAAATAGACAGATTAATAGATGTAAACGTCATTGAGGAGAAAGTGTTTGCACAGACAGGGTGCAGCAATTATGTTCCAAAGAATTACAGTTATAAACAGTTTGTGGACAGGGATGAATTTGGCGAATACGTTGATGAAGCTGATATTGTTATCACCCATGGAGGAACAGGTGTAATAGTTAGTTCAATAAAAAAAGGCAAGAAGGTAATAGCTGTTCCAAGGCTTTCAAAATATAAAGAACATGTGGACAACCATCAGAGGCAGATTATTGAACAGTTTAAGGAACAAAATCTAATTATGGGTCTTGGTGATTGTGAAGAACTGGAAAATGCAATTAAAGAGATAAAAAACAAAGAATTTAATAAGTATGCTTCAAATACAGAAAAGTATATCCGCAATATTTCAGAGTATATTGACGGGCTGTAAGAAGTTATAAAAATTTGGAGTAAATATGAACATATTGATATTAGGAGCTGCCGGATTTATTGGAACAAATCTGGCACTTAGTCTTGTAAAAAATAAAGAAAATAAAATAACTCTTGTGGATGAAAAGAGAGAATACTTTTCAAATAACAGTCTGATAAACATGGATAATGTTTCTGTATCTATTGAAAAATTTGATAAGAATGCAGATTTTGAAAATATTCTGGAAAATCAGGAAATTGTTTATCATCTGGTAAGTACAACAATCCCAACAACATCAAACAGACAGATACAGTATGAGATGGAAGAAAATATTGGATTTACTGTTAATCTTTTAGAGCAATGTGTAAAGTGCGGGGTTAAAAAGATTGTCTTTATTTCATCCGGAGGAACGGTGTATGGAAGAGAGGGAGTGTGTCCTCTTAAGGAAGATACACCTACACATCCAATAACTTCTTATGGAGTTCAAAAGCTTGCAATTGAAAAAATGCTGTATTTGTACAATTATATGTATGGACTTGATTATAGAGTCATCAGACTGGCGAATCCATATGGACCTTACCAAAGACCAAATGGAATGTTGGGGGCAGTTACAACCTTTACATATAAGGCGTTGAAAAAAGAGGAAATACTGGTATATGGTGATGGCTCGGTAGTTAGAGATTACATATACATAGATGACGCCATAAAAGCAATAAAAACCGTTGCTGAGGGAGAGAGTGAACAGAAGCTTTTCAATGTAGGGTGTGGATATGGAACGAGTATTAATAAACTGCTAGAGGAGATAAGGCTAGCTCTTGGGGTTGAAGTGAATGTTGTATATAAAGATGGAAGACAGGTGGATGTACCTGTGAATTATCTGGATATTGATAGATATGAAAAAACATATGGTAAATTGAATCCTGTCTCCTTGCAGGATGGAATAAAAAAGACTGCTGATTTTATGATAAGAGAATATGGAATTTGATATGAATAAAAAAATTGTTATTATGATGTCTACCTACAATGGGGAAAAATATATTGAGAAACAGTTAGAGAGTATATTTGGACAAAAAACAGATTGTGATGTTAATCTATATGTAAGGGATGATAAGAGCAAAGATTCAACTCTTGATATATTAAGTTCCTGGGAAGATAAAATAGATATTAAATACATTAAGGATGATAATAATCTGGGAGCGGCAAGAAGCTTCTGGAAACTTTTAAAGGAGGTTCCGGAGGCTGATTATTATGCCTTTTCGGACCAGGACGATTTTTGGGATGCAGATAAGCTGCAAAAGGCCGTTAAAGCCATTGGAGACACAAAAGAAGAAGTGCTTTGGTGTTCAAATTGCAGGATAATAAATAGCGAAGGCAACGTTATGGATGAAAAAAAACATAAGGTAAAGCCGAATCTTTTCATTCCATCACAGATTGTGTGTGGAAGTATGCAGGGATGTGCAATGGTCTTTAATTCTTCATTAAGGAACAGGGTACTGAAAATCAATGACAAAAACATATTGATGCACGATATAATCATTATGCTATATGCTTTGGCAGAGGGAAAGGTTTTGTATGAAGAATGTCCATGCTTCAGCTATCGTGTTCATGAAAATAATGTGGTGGCCAAAGAGGGAAAAAGCTTTATTAAATCTGTTAAGTCCACCATTGACAGGTGGTTTGGAAAGAAAAATAAATATGAGGTATCAAATCTGGCAAAAAAAATTATTATGGATAAAGAAATAAGGTTATCAAAAGAAGACAGAGAATATTTGTATAATGTTGCCAGATGCAGAAAGAGTCTGAAGAGCAGAATATGGATAATTAATAACAAAAATACAGACTCAACTAATAAAAAAGCCGTGAGATCGTTTAAGATAAGGGTTTTACTCGGTATAGTATAAGGAATGAAAAAAATGAAATTATCTAAAATAAGTATATTGCATGTAACAAATAATTTAGGCTTCGGAGGCGTGCAGAAGATTATATATCAATTATGTGACGCAACAAGGGATAGCTTCAAAAATATAAAGGTTGCATCTACAGGTGGCGTCTATGTGGACAGATTGAAAGGAATTGGAATAGAGCATTATGATATTCCGGACTTAAGTACAAAGAATCCGATAGATATGCTGAAAATAGTCAGAATACTTACAAAAATAGTAAAAGAGAATCATATAAATGTCATTCATTGTCATCATAGAATGGCTGTTTTTTATGCAAAGCTGATTCCGGTAAAAGTAAAAATAGTGTATAACAATCACACTATTTATTCGGACAAGGCAAAGTCAACCCACAGAATATTAAAAAATGTGGATATTATTGCAGACGGCGTCAAGGCAAGAAAGAATGTTACGGATTTCTTTGAAATAAAGGATGAAAACAGAATTACCACAATAAACAATGCCGTTGATGCTTATGATGGTTATTATGAGGAAATTAAGGAGATAACCAGGGCGAGAGAAGAAGGAAAATTCATAGTAATGAATTCAGCCAGACTTCATCCACAAAAGGGAATGAAGTATTTCGTGGAAGCGGCAGATATCCTGGTAAAAAAGGGATGTGAGATTACCTTTTTTATTGTGGGAGACGGACCTCTTAAAGAGGAGATTAAGGGAATGGTAAAAGAGAAAAAACTGGAAAAAAATGTTATCTTCCTTGGATTTAGAAAGGATATTAAAAATACAATTTCACAGTGTGATTTACTTGTACTCACATCTGTGTATGAGGGACTTCCATTGACACCGATGGAAGCATTTTCAGTAAAGAAGGCTGTTGTTGCCACTGACATTGATGGAACAAGGGAAGTGGTTGAAAATGGATATAATGGTCTTTTGGCAGAGACGGAAAATCCGTTGGATATTGCGGAAAAGATTGAAACAATGTACAGAAACAGGGAAGTACTAAATAAATATTGTGAAAACGCATATCAGACATATTTAGATAAATTTAGTATTGAAACATTCAGTAAAGAGTATCTTACTTTTTATAAAAAATTATAAAAGTCGTTGTGACACGGAGGATATTATGGTAATAAAGCAATCGACCATAGAAGATATTTTGATGTATATGTTAGGCTTATTCTCAACATTCCAGCTGGTCACCATTTTTGGAATGACTGTCTTTACATATTTGACATTGGCATGTGTTATTTATTTTATAATTAAATACAGGACCTTTATTTTGGCGAGAATGGAAATCCTTTTATTTGTAATTAGTATAAGTATGACAGAGTTAATAATTATTGCAAGACCGGTACTTGAAAACTGGGTAGGGCGATCAATAAAAAATTATATTTTATTGATGATGACAATTCTTATTTACTGTTATGTGTCAAAGTATATGGACAGATATCTGGCTCCTTTTTTAAAAGGACTTTATGCATCATGTATAATTCAGCTTATATGGTGTTTTTTACAGTTTGGAATGTATAATATTCTTCATATAAGTTTGAATGATTTAGTATTCAGTGGTGGTATTTTTGCATCTGAGGCTGCTGTTACACAGTATAAAAATGGAGTAATGGTAATAAACGGATTAAATTATATAGCCGGATTTTTGGCACCGGTATTTTTGTTTGGCATAATTATGTCAAAAAGCAAGATTGTTAAATTGTTATTTATGGGTGCGGCATTTATGACAGGAAGTATTACTCCTGTATTTGCCATTGTATGTTATGTCGTAGTATGGTTTGGATTAAATATCTTAAATAAAATATTCGATGGTGGACAAATAAAATTAAACAGAATAAATATGACAAAGAAGAAAGTAATTGTGACCATGTTTGTATCAGTTACCGTTTTTTTTGCGGCGATTTATATGTATGACAGAATTGTAAGCTCCTTTAGCTCTATTATGGACAGATTATATGGAATACTGAATGAAGAACAGATTGACGCAAGCTCCTTTGCTCATATGCGGTATTATACGTCATTACCGTATCTGTTGAGAAATATAGATATAAAACATTTATTGTTTGGATATGGTGCAAACTGTTCCGGAATACCATTTATTCAGTTTTTTAATCAATATGCTGAAATAATGTGGATTCCTGAATCAGACTTTATCAACTATATATTCAGTTTTGGTCTGGTGGGAAGTATTCTGTTTTATAAGATACTGGTTAAAAATGTGATTAAGGGATTTAAAAAAGGAAATGAGTATGTGGCACTTCAGGTGGCATTGCTGTTTGCTGGATTTTTCTATTCCATACAGCTTAACTGGCTGGTTTTAGTTGAGTTGTTATTGGATAAGATTAATAATGATGAACTAAGGTACAGACTTAATGATAATAAAAAAGAAAGTGCTGAGTAGAGAGGATTAATTATATGAAAGAGATATTTATTATACATGCTCATTGGAATAACAGGGGTGATGAAGCGGCAGTCAGGGCTATGATGGATGAACTTTTAGAGTGCGATGAGGACATTCACTTATCATTACAGATTAATTCAAATGAATTGCATGAAATTGAAGGTCTGGAAGAACAGGGCATAAATGTTTTGCACAATCGATTTCCGAAAAAGAAGGATTTTCCAGAGGTAATGGCAATCCTGGCATCAAAGGGCAGGATAACATTTTCTGCCAGAGGAAAGGAATTTGTCAAGACGTTGAAAAATGCAGATATGGTGGTACATGCACCAGGTGGACCTTCTATTGGTGATATATATAAGAATGCAGAATTGCCGTATCTTATGAGATTTTTAATGGCGAAAAGGCTTGGTAAAAAATATTTCTTTTATGCCCCTTCGATGGGTCCTTTTACTGGTGTGAGAAATTCTATTAGAAAGAGAGTATTAAAGAATGCAAGTGCTGTAATCTTAAGGGAGAAGATTTCAGAAAATCATGTAAAGAATTTTGTACCGGACGTAAAGACACTCACGACACTTGATTCTGCTTTTCAACATGATGTTGATATTGAAAAAAATGAAAAGTTACTTGATAATTATACGGAATTGAAATGCTTTTTAAATAAGTATGATAAATGCATTGGGATTACCATAACGGATTTACAGTGGAATCCCTTATACTCTGGCAAAGATGAGATTAAGAATAATATAAGGGAATCCTTTGAAAATTTCATAAAATATCTGAAAGAGCAGGGATTTGGGGTGGTGTTTGTGCCACAGCTTTTTGGTTCGGCTAATGACAGGGATTATATGGCATCATTTGCTCTTGATAACGCATTTGTTGTAGATGAAACATATGACTGTTATTTTCAACAATATCTTATTTCGAAATTATATGCTGTTGTGGGTATGAGATACCATTCTAATATTTTTTCTTGTAAGATGAAGATTCCATTTATTTCAGTTTCATATGAGCAGAAGATGAAGGGATTTATGGAGTCACAAAAATTAGAAAAATATTGTATAAACATAAATGATTTAAGTTTTGAAATTCTTAAAGAAAAGTTTGATTTGCTTCTTTCTGAATATGATGAATATAGAAATATTCTGGTGGAAAAATCGCCAGAATTAAAGAGAAAAGCACACAGAACAACGGACATTCTTTTGAGCAAGCTTAAATAGAACGGCACAGTCAGAATTTGTCGATATTAATCTTAGATAACAGGTTTGGAGAAAAAAAGTGAATAAGTATATAAAAAAATATAAAAGCATGCCGGTTCAGGTGAAGGCATCCTTTTGGTTTTTGATTTGCGCATTTTTGCAGCGTGGAATTTCGTGTATTACTACCCCGATTTTTACAAGACTTCTTACGACAACTGAATATGGACAATATAGTGTGTTTGATTCATGGTTTAAGATTTTGTTAATAATAGTGTCACTTAATTTGTGGGGCGGAGTTTATATGCAGGGAATGGTCAAGCATGAATCAGAGAGAAAAGAATATTCATCCGCACTTCAGGGTTTGACACTTACATTAACTGTTGGATGGACAGTTATTTACCTCCTGTTCCAGAATTTCTTTAACAAGGCATTTTCACTTACTACTGTTCAAATGTTAGCCATGATGGGTATGATTTGGGCAACAAGTGTATTTAATTTTTGGTCAAGTGAACAGAGATTGGATTTTAAGTATAAAAAACTTGTAATAATCACTGTATTGGTATCCATAGGAAAGCCGCTTCTTGGAATAATACTCGTCACCATTTCAGAGGATAAGGTGACTGCAAGAATACTTGGATTGTTAATAGTTGAAATTGTAATGTACGGCGGATGTTTTTTTGACCAGATGATAAGAGGTAAAAAGTTCTTTTCTGCAAAATATTGGAAATACGTCATTTTATTTGCCGTACCATTACTTCCACATTATCTTTCAATGTCTGTTTTAAACAGTGCGGACAGAATAATGATAAAGCGAATGGATAGTGCCGCAACAGCAGGTATTTACAGCCTTGCATATTCCATTTCACTGATTATGATGATGTTTAACCAGGCTCTTTTCCAAACAGTAGAGCCATGGATATACAAAAAAATAAAGTCAAAACAGATTGAAGATATAGGAAGGGTAGCTTATTCCACATTTATGCTTATTGCGGGTGTGAATATAGTTTTGATTGTTTTTGCACCGGAGGTCGTTTGGATATTTGCACCAAAAGCTTATTATGACGCAATATGGGTTATTCCACCAGTGGCCATGAGTGTGTATTTTACGTTTGCATATACATTTTTTGCAACCTTTGAATTTTTTTATGAAAAAAAGAGAAATATTGCTTATGCTTCCTTGGCGGGAGCAGTGTTAAATGTGGTTCTCAATTATATATTTATTCCTATATTCGGATACTATGCTGCAGGATACACAACGTTATTCTGCTATATGCTATATGCCATAATGCATTTTATATTTATGAGAAGAATATGCAAACAGTTTCTTGATAATCGTCAGCCATATAAGACATCAGTATTATTGACAATAACATTTATTTTTATGGCAATTGGATTTGGAATGCTGTTTACTTATAAGTATATATATATCAGATATTCACTTTTGGCAGTAATGTTTATTGCGTTGATAATATTTAGAAATAAATTAATAGTAACAATTAAAGATCTTGTTTCTTTGAAGAAAGAAGCAAAAAAATAAGATTTGGAGGATGACAAGGATGAAAACCTTTTACAGCAGCGAAAAAAATGTGCAGTTATTGATTGCGTTGTTAAAAGAACACAATATACGAAGAGTAATAGCCAGTCCGGGTACAACAAATGTGTGCTTTGTAGCCAGTATTCAGCAGGATGATTTTTTTGAAATATATTCTTCCGTGGATGAGCGCTCCGCAGCATATATGGCGTGTGGAATAGCAGCGGAGACAAAGGAGCCTGTGGTACTGAGCTGTACGGGGGCAACTGCCTCCAGAAATTATTTACCCGGACTTACAGAGGCATTCTATAGAAAGCTTCCGGTTCTTGCCATCACTTCCTCTCAGCCTATAGGAAGAATTGGAAGTCATATGAATCAGGTAATAGACAGAACAGTCATTCAAAAGGATGTGGCAAAGTTAAGTGTGCATATTCCCATGATTCATGATCAGGAAGAGGAGTGGGAAGCAGTAGTAAAGCTTAACAATGCAATGCTTGAGCTTAGGAGAAGGGGATGCGGACCGGTACACATCAATCTCACCACCTCGTATAATGTGGATTTTTCCGTAAAAGAGCTTCCTAAGGTAAGATCCATAAAAAGACTTTATCTGAGAGATGAATTTCCAAGTCTTACAGGTAAAAGAGTTGGCATTTTTGTTGGTTCGCATGTTGCATGGGATGAAAAGCTCACGAGGGCAGTGGAAACTTTCTGCGAAAAATATAATGCAGTTGTGTTATGTGACAATGGAAGTAATTATAAAGGAAAATACGGAGTATGGCATAGTCTTATTGTATATCAGAAGCAGTATAAGCCTGCCTGTGGAGATATGGATGTAATAATACATATCGGTGATGTATCGGCTTCATATGTATATCATCCAAGTGAGGTGTGGAGAGTAAATCCCGATGGCGAGCTAAGGGATACATTTAAAAAGCTAAGATATGTATATGAAATGGATGAGCTTGATTTCTTTGAAAAATGTAATGAAATGGCAGGTTCTGCAAAGAAAAATACATCTAGATATGAAGAATGGAACAGGGAGTATGAAGAACTTCGCAAAAAAGCATTAAATGCTGATTTGCCATTTTCGAATTACTGGACTGCTTCACAGATGCACGATAAGCTTCCAAAAAATTCTGTGTTGCATCTTGGAATATTAACATCACTCAGAGCATGGAATTTCTTTAAGATAGATGATTCAATCAGAGGATATTCAAATACCGGAGGATTTGGTATTGATGGTGATATTTCGTCACTTATGGGTGCCGCATTAATGAATAAGGACAAGACATACATTGGTATTGTTGGGGATTTGGCATTTTTCTATGATATGAATTCCATTGGTAACAGACATTTAGGTAATAACATAAGAATAATGGTTGTTAACAATGGTATTGGAACAGAGTTTAAGAATAATTTGAATCTTGCCACAAGGTCAGGTATTGCAGAGGATACAAATACTTTTATTGCGGCAGCAGGGCACTATGGAAAACAGTCAAAAAATCTCCTTAGGCATTATGCAGAGGATTTGGGATTTGAATATTTTAGTGCAGACAGCAAAGATACATTTCTTGAGGGAATGAAGAGATTCACAACAGAGGAAAAGTTAGATAAACCGGTATTTTTTGAAGTATTTACAGAAAGTGATAATGAGACCATCGCGTTGGAAAAGTTACAGAATCTCAAGGTTTCAATGAGCGGTAAGACAAAGGAAATGGCAAAAAAGATTTTAGGTCAGAAAACCCTTGGAGAATTAAAAAAAGTAATGAAGAAGTAATAATATAGTAATAAGACATTAAAAGAATATATGGAGATAGAAAATTATGAAATTAGCAGCAAAAATAATCAGATTTACAAAATCTTTTTGCGCCGCAACTAAGGAAAAGAGACTTATTCCCATTCCTCAGCCTGTGGGAACAAATGATTTGCTGAAGGGTAAGGTGGCCT
The DNA here is from genome assembly GCA_050309585.1 of Lachnospiraceae bacterium. Lineage (GTDB taxonomy): Bacteria > Bacillota > Clostridia > Lachnospirales > Lachnospiraceae > Bovifimicola. Next base: position 4,794 of record JBNRML010000147.1, on the reverse strand, counting down.
TGATTACAGGTGGTTCCGGGGGTATAGGATTTGCCATGGCGGAGTCCTTTATCAGAAGTGGATGCAAAGTGGTAATTGCAGGAACAAGTGATAAGAAACTAAAGGGATGTTGTGAAAAGCTGAATGAAAACAATGAGGGCAGAGCAAAATATATTGTTTTAAATGTACTTGATGTACCGTCCATGCCTAAAAAGGTAGAAGAAGCGGCGGCATTATTTGAGGAAAACAGGATTGATATTCTGGTTAATTCAGCAGGTCTCGTGGCGCACAAGTCCTTTGAAGATATGACGGAAGAAGAATATGACAAAATAATGGATGTCAATGCAAAGGGAACATTTTTTATGAGTCAGGCAGTTAGCAAGCATATGATTAAGAATAAAATTAAAGGCCATATTTTAAATCTGTCCTCATCATCCTCACTGAGACCGGCCTGGACGCCATATCAGATGTCAAAATGGGCAGTAAAAGGACTTACACTTGGAATGGCGGATAAGCTTCTTCCGTATGGAATAGTTGTCAACGCCATCGCACCGGGACCGGTTGCAACTGAGATGCTTGGAAAAAAAGAGGGAGATACAATTTATTACCACAATCAGCCGGCGGGAAGGTATGCTGTGCCGAGTGAGATAGCAAATCTTGCCACATTTATGGTGAGTGATATGGGAAATCTCATAGTGGGGGATACCTTCTATATTACTGGTGGAAGTGGAACGATAACGTATCATAATTAAACACTGGAAACATTATTATGTAAAATTTTACCAATAGCATATTTACAGAACATCTGTAGATATGCTATTATCATATTAATAATACACAAGAATAATTGGGTAGGGAGCGACTTATATAGAAAAGTGCACAACTTTGCACAAGAATATAAAAGCTGCTTTTTTTGTGCTTTGTGTATTATTAATACAAAGAAGGAGGATATGTTTTTTATGCGAAAAGCAAAACGACTTATGTCGAAAGTAGCGGCATTTACCATGGCAACAATGATGACAGCAACTGGATGCCTGAGTGGCTTCTCACCATATTTAAGTGGATTTGGTGGAAACACAAATGCATTTGCAGCCACTGTTACAGGTACAAATGATGCAGACAAGTTTTCATGGGACAATGCCACCATTTATTTTCTGTTGACTGACAGATTTAAAAACGGAAATACCGCTAATGACCATTCTTACAACAGAGGTCTGGATAAGAATGGAAATGTCATCACAGGGGTGGATGACAGAGGAACATTCCATGGCGGTGACTTTGCCGGTGTTACGCAGGCAATTGAAGAGGGGTATTTTAATGATTTGGGTGTCAATGCACTTTGGATAAGTGCAGCTTACGAACAGATTCATGGTTATATTGTTGGTGGAGATGGAAGTCCTAGCTTTGCCCACTATTCATATCATGGATATTATGTTCTTGATTACACACAGACAGACGCGAACTTTGGTACTGAAGAAGAATTCAAGACATTGGTAGATACAGCTCATAAGCACGGACTTAGAGTTGTTATGGACGTAGTTATGAACCATGCAGGTTATAACAGTCTTTACGATATGAATGAATATGGATTTGGTACTATAAAAACAGGTTGGGATGACTACTATTATCCTATGGCAAATGTCAATAACAAGGACTATCACAGCTACATTGACTATGAAACAAGTGCCGCTGACTGGTCAAAATGGTGGGGCCCTGATTGGATAAGATGTGGTGTTGCCGGATACACACCAGGTGGAAATTCACCATTGACACAGTGTCTTGCAGGACTTCCTGATTTCTATACAGAAAAAACTGGTACAGTAGGTATTCCTAAGATATTGGAAACAAAATGGAAACAGGAAGGCAGATATGACGAAGAGGTTAATAAACTCAATACATACCTCACTAGTCATGGATATTCAAGAACAGTAACGAACTGCATTTCTTACTGGCTTTCAAGCTGGGTTAGGGAATACGGTGTTGACGGTTTTAGATGTGATACGGCAAAACATGTGGATTTGTCATCATGGAAAACCTTAAAGACAATGTGTACAGAGGCATTAAGAGAATGGAAGGCAGCTAATCCTGATAAGGCATTAGATGATCTTGACTTCTGGATGACAGGTGAGTGCTGGGATCACGGAGTAAGCTATGACGACTACTATACAGTAGGCGGATTCGATTCAATGATTAACTTCGACACAACTGGTGGCGGAGTATTATCATTAGGTACTGTTGCAGGTAAATACAATGATTATGCAAAAGCCATCAATACTAATGACAATTTCAATGTGCTTTCATATATGTCTTCTCATGACTCAACACTTGCAAGAGGAGATCAGAAGTACTTAGGTTCAGCATTGCTCTTGCTTCCGGGTGGAGTTCAGATTTACTATGGTGATGAGACAAACAGGCCATTGGTGTCAGGCATGGACTTTGACGGAAACGGTGGTGCAGGACATTCACTTCGTAGTGACATGAACTGGGATACAATGGATGAAGATGTATTATCACACTGGCAGAAGGTTGGTACATTCAGAAATAACCATATTGCAGTTGGTGCAGGTTCAAATACAACAGTTAACGCTACTTCAGGTGTTGGTTTTGTCAGAACATACTCAAAGGGAACAGTTACTGACAGAGTGGCAGCATGTATCGGGGCGACAGCTAACACACAGGTTACATTGGATGTAAGCACTGCATGGAATGCAGGTGACATGGTTGTCAACTATTATGACGGTTCATCAGCAACAGTTGCTTCAGATGGAACAGTTACATTTTCATCAGGTGCAAATGGAACAATCTTAATTGGTGATCCGGACGGAAAACCTTTGGTTTCAGTAAAAGGAGAAGCTAAGTTCAAAGGAACACAGCAGGTAACCATTAGTATTGAAGGTGCAGATAGTGCTATCGTTTCAATTGACGGTGGAAAGAAATTCATTGCCAAAAATGGAGACAAGTTCACAATTGGTGAGACAGCTTACGAAGGAGATACGGTTACTGTATCATGTAAAGCTACAAACGAAAAAGGAACAACAAACAGCAAGGCTACTTTCTACAAGGCATATGCTGATGAAGATATTAGTGGTGGCGGTGGAGATGAGGAATTAGTAAAGGGAAAAGTTAGAGTTAAAATGTCCGATGGTTCAGCACCATATCTCTATGCATGGGAGGGTTCAAATACAGAATTGGCTGGTGCATGGCCAGGAACACTTCTTACACAGAAAGATTCAGAAGGATATTATTACTGTGATTTAGATACAACAGGCACATACAATGTTATCTTTAATAACGGTTCAGAAACTAAGACGAACGATATTAAAGGACTTAAGGGAGAAACTACATTTGAGGTGGTAAGTGGTTTCGCTTCTTATGAGCAGACTGGTGGAACAGTAGTGGACAATCCTATTAAGAATACTATCACCATTCGCATAAAACCGTACTCATCATCTTCAGCACCATATCTATATGTATGGAATGACAGTGCTACATATAATGGTGGATTCCCAGGCAAGCAGCTTACTGAAAAGGATGAAAATGGTAACTATATATTTGTCATCGAAGGTGCAGCATCGGTAAATTGTATTGTGAGTGGTGGAAGTAACCAAAGTCAGTCAGGCAATATTACCGGTATTACAGGAGAAGCCATCATTACACTAAATAGTGCAGACTATTCTCAGTATGATGTGGTGAAAACAGAAAAAGCTGAATCAAAATTTGAATTAATGAAGAAGGAAGCCAGAGCAATCAAGAATATGATTCCTTCTGATTATACAACAGCTAGTTGGAATGCGTTATATGCATTTGTGGCTGACGCAGACAGGTTAGTGGCTCTTGGTGAGGAAGGAGCTGATGCAGATGCAGTTACAACAATGTACAATAACATTATTGCAGCAAAAGAGGCATTAGTACTGGTTGCTCCAAAGGTAACAAAAGCTAGTACAGGAAGCAAAACTGTAACAGGTGTTGCTCCGTGTGAAGCCACAGTAACAGCAGTTATTGGCGGAAAGTCATATACAGCACAGGCTGATGAGGTGACTGGAATCTGGACAGTAACGGCGGCAAGTAATTTGACATCTTCAAGCACAATTATCACTGCTTGTACAAGAAGTGGATTGAAATCGCAGTCAGCGACTGTTTCGCTCACAAATGGTAACATAGATGAGCCTGTAGATGATCCGGGAACGGAATTAAGTGCAACCCTTAAGGTGAATGGTTCAACAGGAACACTTAGTCTTACAAAGGGTGGAAGTGTGAACTTAGTACCTATTGCGACAGGTGGTTCAGGAAGCTATACATACCAGTATGTAATGAAGATTGGAACATCAAGCGTGGTTCTTAAGGATTACAGCACTGCAACCAGTTATACAGGTCCGCTTACAAGTGTGGGAACAAAGGTATTTGCAGTAAATGTAAAAGACAGCACAGGAAAAGTTGTGGCTACAAATTCAGTAACAGTGGTAGTAAGCTCAGGAACGCAGTCATTAAGTGCAACCCTTAAGGTGAATGGTTCTACAGGAACAATTAATCTTACAAAGGGAGGTTCGGTGACATTAGTACCAACAGCAACAGGCGGCTCAGGAAGCTATACATACCAGTATTTAATGAAGACATCAGCCACAGGTTCAAATATGGTGCTTAAAAACTACAGCTCAGCCACAAGTTATACAGGTCCGCTTACGAGTGCAGGAACAAAAATCTTTACAGTAAATGTAAAGGACAGCACAGGAACAGTGGTAGCAACAAATTCAGTAACTGTAGTAGTATCTAATCCGCAGTCATTAAGTGCAAACCTTAAGGTAAATGGTTCTACAG
>JBNRML010000146.1:0-5864 GCA_050309585.1 Lachnospiraceae bacterium | reverse complement strand
CAATGTTCATTATGTTTTGCTCTCTGTCTCAGCAGACAGCCTAGATAGTTTAGCACTTTCATTTTATTCTGTCAAGCACTTTTTTATCTTTTTTATTTGTCATCTGTGTTTTCTCACAAGCGACTTGGATAGTCTATCATTTTGCTCTTCTTTTGTCAACAACTTTTTTCACTAAAAAACTTTCTTTTTTCACTAAAAAACTTTCTTCTTATATATTTTTCCTGTCAGCACAACAAAAACTACCGAAACTGCAGACATCAGCAAAATACAAATACCTGCACCAAAATTTGTTATATTTCCTATCAATACATCACTGGATATCATAAACGCTGACACAGGAGGAATATATCTTAACGCATTCAAGACAGTTTCACTTACTTCCATGAGTGGAAGCATATATGCTGCCAAGAATCCACCAACCACAACAAATTGGTATATTGTCATTCCATTTGTAAGGTCCTCTGTTCTTGATGCCCCTGAACCAACAAAAGCTGCAAACATACAATACATAAAAAAGCCAACAACAAATGCCAATATTGCCAAAACTACTGCTGTTACCGTAAAGGCATTTCCAGAATTATCTCTTATTATTTTAAGCACGACAACGATAGGATTCTTATATTCATCAAACAAAGACTCTGCGAGATAATCACCAGAAATAAAGCCTAAAACTCCACTCACAATCCATATTGCCATCTGCATTATTGCCACAACATACATTGCCAGAACTTTTCCCAATACAAGCGCATAAGGTTTTATACTTATCAAAAGCATTTCCATAAGCTTTGAGTTTTTTTCAACCACAAGTGACTTACTAATACTTTGTCCATACCCTAATACCATTATATAAATAACTAAAACAAACAACATTGGTATCAGCATTTTAAGAACTATAACACCTATATTTTCATCTGCCTCTTCTACATTTAAAACCACAGCCACACTTTCACTTGTTATAAGCTTCATTGTTGCTTCATCAAATGAAGTCATTTTGTATTTTGAGTTCTGCAAATATTTTGAAAAATTATTAGCAACCTTTAACGCAACATTTTCCTTAAGACTTTCAGTATACAATCCATTTATTTCATATTCTATTGTAGAATCGGTTTCATTCTTTTTTATTTCGAATAAAAGAATTTTTTTATCAGATTCAGCAATTGCACTTGCCTCAGTTTTTAAGTCTTTCTGATTTAATACAATTAATTCTGTTTCATCACCACAATTCCAGTTTTCCTCATATTCATTAATTATATTTTCTGGAATGTCCGAATTATTTATTATCTCTACCTTATCAATTTTTATATCAATTTGTTTTTTCTCTTTTCCCTTATGATTTTGCACGGCACCAATAGCCATATTAATTCCAAATCCGAGTACAAAAAGCAACATACCTATTCCTACAAGTGCACTTTTAAATCCCTTAGTTTTAGTATGCTGAAGGAATGTAAAGGAAAATACATCTTTCCATCCATAAATCATTGACCTATTCATTTTCCTTTTCCTCCTTATCCTTTGAATTTAATTTATTTTTTCTGGTATTCTTAGAAATGTTAATTATATCTTTTAATTTCATTGGATTACCATTGTAATAAATCATACTCTCATAAATATTTGATACAAATTTTACTAATAAAACAAGAGCAATAATCTGTAAAACTACTGTAAGAATCCCCCAGGCTATCCCGAGGTTAGATGTCAAAAGTGCTCCAGGTGTTATAAATACAGATGTAAAAGGGACCTCCATAGCAATGTACTTAACCACACTCTCACCTTTATACATTCCGCCTGTTATAAGGAAAATGTCAATATACACACTGATTATTTCAGTTATTGTTAGAATCTTTATTCCTTCTGACAAATCCTCAAGTTTACTAACTGAAGCTCCTGCCATTGCAGCAATCATGGCATAAAACAAAAGTCCAAATATAATTATCATTACTGCCAATATATACGCTAATGGGTTTTTGCAAATTACGTTTCCGGAAAAAATACCACTAACAGAATCAGGAACAAGCATCACTTCATTTGCTCCCACAACTATTGCATTTACAAAAAACGAGCAAATAAATCCAGCAAAAAGAGCTGCAAACTGAATTAAAACAACCAATACATTTGCCAATGTTTTACCAACAACTATAGCCATCGGTCTGACACTTGTCATTAAATACTCCATAACCTTTGATGACTTTTCTGTTATTATTGCCACAGCAATTCTCTCACCAGCAAAAACAACAAAAAACATAATCATCATTGTACATACATATATTATCCAGTAACCATCGTCTCCTGAGGCCTTGTTTTTATCATTGGTTTTAGAATCTTCATCTATTTCTTCTAAAAATGCAGACACTCCCGTCACATTGATGACATTAGCTGACTCCATAATTTTCATTGACTCTTCATCAATATCCATACCTTTTATCAATATGTTTTTAATATTGTCACCAATAAATTCAGAATACTCCTGAACATCATCTTTCGAAACTTTAGACTTATCGCTATAAATTACTCCTGAGTTTACCCCGTTTTCCTGATATGTAATAACAAGATATACATATTTTGCTTTTTCATCAAACTTGTAAATATCTTTTATTTTTGTTTTTTCATCAATATTATCAAACTTAATATCTGCTGCCTCATATTTAATCTTTTCATATCGTGCGCTCTCTTCTCTGTCCCCCTCCGAATCAGATACCAAGTCATCCATATGTTCAACTATTCCGAAGCCGGTACCATCAACCACATACACAGTTTCAATAGATAATGGTTTCTTATCTTCGTCACCTTTTACCAGGGCAATAATTGGGATTATACATAATGCAATAACAAATAATACGATGTTTGTTATAATGTATTTCTTTGACTTTACACCCTGTGCAAACGAAAAGATAAATACATCCTTCCATCCTCTTATTTTATTCTTCATGTGCATTACCTACCTTTTCAACAAAAATTTCATGAAGTGAAGGTTCACGAAGTTCATATTTGATTATTGAAATATCATCTTTAACAAGTGTGTTTAAGAAGTCTTTTGCCTGTTTTTCACTGGTGACTTTGAGCTCGTATTCATCTGCATTTTTTATTACATTAACAAAATCCATCTGATTTACATAGTTTTCAATATCCTGCTCGCATCTTATATGCATATTTACCCGCCCATAGCTTTTCTTTATTTCATTCAGATTACCCTGAACAATTGCATTTCCTCTGTTAATTATGGTAATGTCTGTACAGAATTCCTCTATTGTAGCCATCTGATGACTTGACATAATCAAATATTTTTCCTTTGCAATCTCTTCTCTTATAATTGTCTTGAATAAATCTGTATTTACCGGATCAAGACCACTAAGCGGCTCATCAAGAATAATTATTTCAGGGTCCGATATCAATGCGGCCATAAGCTGAATCTTCTGCTGATTACCTTTTGACAACTGGTCTGCGTTCATTGATTTCTTCTTCTTGTTTCTTTCTGCCGGTGGATAAATATACTCCTCCACCTCTAACCTCTCAGCCCAGTATTTAATTCTTTTTTTTGCCTCTTCTCTTGGCACTTTCTTTAATTTTGCAAAATACAAAAGCTGATCCATTAGAGAATACTTAGGGTATAAACCTCTTTCCTCAGCCAAATATCCCACATTTGTATTTACCACATTTAGTTCTTCTCCGTTCCACAGAACCTCTCCGTCATCCTTTGACAGCATTCCAAGAATAATTCTTATTGTTGTGGTTTTTCCAGCACCATTTGTACCAAGAAGTGCATATACTCCTGGTTCCTTCATCTCAAAACTCAAATTATTTACAACAGTTTTTTCTCCATATTTCTTTACAATATTTTTAACCTGTAATGACATATTGCCCTCCTAATGTCAAATAATAATTTTTCAAAATGTCAATTTTCGTTTTCCTCGTTCTCAGTCAAGGTTCTGAGAGGCTATTTATAATACAATTCAACTCACAAAATCCTCGGTATTTTTTTCTTTTCGCATTTCTGCAAATTGTGCGTATATGTCCAAATAAATTGCATATGAGTTTGCCCACAAATGCAAAAATACAAGCACTGTCATTATACATCCCTGCAATATAATATTCAATATTATTAATTGTAATAATATTCATAAAGAAAAGCCCTAGAAATTCAACATCTCCAGGACTTCTCCATATCATCTTTATCTTAAAATTCAGCTATTATACAATACCCTGTGCGTTCATAGCATCTACGACTTTTTCAAATCCGGCAATGTTAGCACCTACAACGTAGTTACCTTCAAATCCGTATCTCTTAGCCGCATCATCGATATTGTGATAAATATTAACCATAATATTCTTTAACTTGCTGTCTACTTCTTCGAATGTCCATGAAAGTCTTTCTGAGTTCTGAGACATCTCGAGTGCTGATGTAGCAACACCACCTGCGTTTGCTGCCTTACCACCAACAAACCATACACCATTCTGCTGTAAATATTCTGTAGCATCAATTGTTGTAGGCATGTTAGCACCTTCACAAACACATTTACATCCGTTTGCAACTAACTGTTTTGCATCATCAATAAGTAATTCATTCTGTGTAGCACATGGAAGAGCGATATCACATTTAACCTGCCATACACCACGTCCCTCATGGTACTCTGCTGACGGTCTTGCTGCTACGTACTCTGTAAGTCTTGCTCTCTTAACTTCTTTTACTTCTTTAAGAAGCTCAACATCGATTCCCTCCGGATCATAAATCCAACCAGTAGAATCTGAACATGTAACAACTTTTGCACCCATCTGATGTGCTTTCTGAATTGCATAAATTGCAACATTACCAGCACCTGATACACAAATTGTCTTTCCTTCCATAGACTCGCCATGGCATTTAATTAACTCTTCTGTAAGGTATAATAAACCATAACCTGTAGCTTCTGTTCTTGCTAAAGAACCACCATATGATAAGCCTTTTCCTGTAAGAACGCCTTCATATACTCCTCTGATTCTCTTATACTGTCCAAACATATATCCGATTTCTCTTGCACCTGTTCCGATATCACCAGCAGGAACATCTGTATCTGCTCCAATATATTTGCAAAGCTCTGTCATGAAGCTCTGACAGAATGCCATAATTTCTCTATCTGATTTTCCTTTAGGATCGAAATCAGAACCACCTTTACCACCACCAATTGGAAGGCCTGTTAAAGAGTTTTTGAAAATCTGCTCAAATCCTAAGAATTTGATAATACCTAAGTTTACTGAAGGATGTAATCTGATACCTCCCTTGTATGGTCCAATTGCACTATTGAACTGTACACGGTAACCTGTGTTAACCTGAACCTGACCTTTATCATCAACCCAAGGAACTCTGAATTTGAACTGTCTTTCAGGATTTACTATTCTTTCAAGTATAGCATCCTTCCTAAATTTTTCTTCGTTAGCCTCAACAACAACACGAAGTGACTCCAATACTTCCTTTACTGCCTGGTGAAATTCAGGCTCTGCAGGATTCTGTTTTACTACCTGCTCAATTACCTCATCAACGTATGACATAATCTTTTTTCCTCCTTTTATCTTTCTGATTACATATAAAAACCGGACACTTCCCTATATCCGTCTCTGTTGTGCTAAAGTGATATAACACTACATTGAAATATATAATACTACAACTTAAGTTATTCGTCAATTTGATACAAAAATTTTTTTATATTATTTTGTATCATTGTCATTTTCAATCGGATTAATTGCATCAACTATTTCCTTAAGTGCCGGATCCTTTTCACAAGCTTCCAAAAGCTCCTTATCAGTTTTTTCAAATAAATCTGTAACCACTTTACAGTTACTCATTCTCATAACATTTCTATATTCTTCTGTTGTATAGTCATATATATTAAGAT
>JBNRML010000145.1:0-6230 GCA_050309585.1 Lachnospiraceae bacterium | reverse complement strand
CTAAATTTCCATCTGCGGCGTTGTCGTCAGTCGACGTAGCCACCGCTACGCCTTCTTCCTCCGTCTTGCAGTCTGAAAATTTATCCTGCGTGAAACATACTGCTATTAAGGGTGAGTTATACTAGTTTTGTTGCAACAAGTGCGGGAAATCATAGTGGAAAATGGAGACCTGATTTTCAGTAATAGGGAAATTTCAAATATAAAAAGTATGGTAGGAGATTATTCTCTCCTACTATATTTTTATACATATAAATATCACTGAAAGGTTGTGTTTAGGGTGAGAAAAAACAATATAGGTAAAATACTATACTTTATGCCTTTATTTGTCGGTATTTGTATAATGTACGGTGCATTAAGTGGTAAATTGCAATATTACATTGATTCATCAAAGAATATGTCTCAAAGTTTACTTGAATCAGATAGTGAGGATGACACGGTACAAATTCCGGCTGGAAAAATAAATTTGTATGAATGGTTTGATGAATGGATAACGAAGCCTCTTGTTGAGGTATACGATCCAGATAATAAAATACCTAGAAATTATATGTATGGATTTACACAAAACGAAAATACATATTATAGGGATTTATATAATAGACAGCAAAAAATTACTAATGAAGCAAAAATACCAAAAGAGTATATTGGTAGTGAAATATTTAATAAAGACAAGATAAAGGAATGGGATGAGCAATTCGAAATAAAACACACCCAGGCATCATATGAGTACAGTAATTTAGTGATAAAAGATGATTTTTCAGGATTGGATTCGAATTTTTATACGGAATATAAACAACAGTTATTAGAGGGACTGGATGAAAATGGAAAACTGTCAAATGGAACAATGATAAGTTGGGAAGATGGAACGGAAATTACAAACGTGCAATGTAAACTTGTAATGTTTGACATTACTATTATTCCGCATTCTGACTGGGTTGTTGAGGGAATAGCTGTTCCGGAACTTAAATTTTTAGTAGAAGATGGTAATGCTCTTAAATATGCATATAAATATTACAGTAAATATGGAGAACTAAATATTACAGGGCGTTATCCAATATACTATGATTTGGGATTGTATAATGTGGATACTGCAAGTGTAAATGATTTTATATACTATTGCCCAATGAGAAAGGGAGAAGAGATTAAATTTAGAGTTGGATACATTGTACCTGTTGAAATGATGGATATTGCTTATTTTATTTTTAATCCAGATATGTATATAACTACAAATTTTAGCTATGCCACTGATGATATAGCTATATTTAAAATCAATTAGAAGATGTGTAGAAAGGATGTATATGTATTATGAAAAGGATATTTAAGCTTGAGTATGAAAGGGCGACACATAATTTAGGAATGTTAATAGCTTTAATATTGGGGATAGGCTGTATTTTTTATCAGATTATTCCCGTTTTGTGCAGGATTATGGAAAGCAGAAATCAGCTTAATGGTGTGTATACCTCATTTACAAGAGGTGGGTTTTACGTTTTGTGGCTTCCGAGTTATTTGGATGGGAGCACAATTTATTATTTTTATTTTCTGGGAATAATAGTTTCATTGCCATATGGTATTTCATATATCTATGACAGAAAAAGCGGATATATTAAAAATGTGTGCAACAGAGTTGAAAAGAAAAAATACTTATTGGCAAAATATTTGTCGGTATTTATTTCAGGTGGAATTGTTGCAGTTACTCCGTTGATTATTGACTTTTTGATTGTTAAGCTTATTATCCCAATTGATTGTTTTGAAGATATAAAGGGAACAGTGCTAAATGGAATAACTGACTGGAATGTGTTTATTATTGAACATCCTTATATAGCAATGGTAATTTTTTTGTTAATGTGGTTTGCTTTTGGAGGGGCTTTGGCAACAATATCATTGATGATTTCCTGTTTCTCAGATAATTATTTTACAGTACAGCTAATGCCTTTCTTTTTTATGATGATATTGTTTTATATGCCTTCGTACCTGCCAGATACGTATGCAAAATTCTTTCCTTTTTATTTTTTGTCAATGTTTGGAAAAGGAAATCCCATAATAGGTTTTATGGAGACTATGGCGATTGTTGCAGTTACTTTCTTTTTCGGTGTTATATTTGAAAAACGAAAAGATACGTTATAGCGAGGAGGAAGGAATAAATGAGAAAAAAACAAAGCACAGTTATTAAGGTTGCAATTTTGGGACTTGTGGTATTGTTGTACATAGCAGTATATGCATATCAGTATAGTGAGGCAGTTAAACCCGATATTAGATATTATGATAAAGGAGTGGTAATTGATAATTTCGGACTTTCTTATTCTGTTACCGGAAGTGTATATAGCAAAGAACAATTTATTGAAAAATATGACATTGAAGAATATAAGATGTTGGATATGAGTAGTGATTATGAAAAGAAATATATTGTTATTGAGGAGAAAATTACAAAAACAAGTGATGAAATTCAGAAAGAACCTAATGATTATAGGAAAATGGGTATATATAGTAAATTTTGGCAGATTGGAGAAGAGATAGAGTTATCAGAAGAATTAAGTAAAAATTCAGATTCCGGTGTGGAAGGATTAAATGTGGGAGAAACTGTAATAACATATCGCGTTTTTTCAATTGCAAGTTGTAATCTTAGTAGAAGATTGTGGAAAAAGGTTGAAAAAACAGAGGTTTGGTTTGAATTTAAAGATACAGAGGTATGTCCTTATATAAGACGTGTGAAGGTTTTAAATTAGTTTGAAAGGGAGAATGCAAATGTATATTGAATTGAAAAACATATCCAAAACCATTAAGGATGCTGAGGTATTGACAGATATAAATTATTTGTTTGAAAGTGGTAAAGTGTACGGACTTCAGGGAAAGAATGGATGTGGGAAAACAATGCTCATGAGAATTATTAGCGGATTGATAAGACCAACAAAGGGTGAAGTTGATATAAATGGAAAAATATTATGGAGGGATTTGGATTTTCCAGATAGTATTGGCACTTTGATAGAGAACCCGGCATTTATTGATGGATATACCGGATTTAAAAATCTAAAGATGCTTGCATCAATTAAAGAGAAGATAAATGACAATGATATAAATGATGCTATGACAAGAGTGGGGCTTAATCCGGACGATAAAAGAAAATACAGAAAATACTCTTTGGGAATGAAACAGAAGTTAGGTATTGCATGTGCATTTATGGAGTATCCAGAAATAGTCATATTAGATGAACCAATTAATGCAATTGATAAAGATGGAGTGGTTCTTGTAAGAAAAATACTCGATGATTTAAAGAAGAAGAATAAAATTGTTATCATTGCGTGTCATGATGCAGAAGAAATGAAGCTATTAGCTGATGAAGTGATTAATATGGAAGAAGGTAAAATTGTAGAGAGGGCTTATTAATTGACAACAGGTGTAAAAAAAAGGAGCTGTCGAAGTAACGATAAACCTCTGAAATAAACGAGAAAAATCGTTAGTGTGACAGCTCATTTAGTGTCATCACCACATATACGTGACCACATGTTATTACTAAGTGTTCTAAATTATATTTTTCAGCAGCTCCTCAGGTACCTTAAGATTTCCATATCCCACACCCAAGTCAAGTGTAGGTTTTGCGAGGCCGTGGAAATCAGAGCCGCCTGTTATAAATAAATCATATTTTTTTGCGAGCTGTTTCATGCGGGATTCGTCATCCCATTTGTTTGCAGAATAAATGGCTTCAAGACCGATTAAGCCATTATTCTTTAACAGGCTGACAAGGCTGTCAAGCTCTTTGGTGCTCATCTTGTACAGCAGAGGGTGGGCTAAAACAGGTTTTCCGCCGGCATTTAAAATTAATTTAACAGCATCGGTTACTGATACCTTTAGACGCGGTATATAGCAAGGACAACCCGGATTGAGATATTTTGAAAAGGCTTCCTCCTTGTCCTTTACATATCCACCTTCAACCATCAAAATGGCATAATGGGCTCTGGTAATGACTGCGTCGCCAAAGCGCTCCTTAATCATTTCTTCAGAGAAATCAAATTTATTGTCCTGAAGAAGCTTAATCATCTTTGCATTACGCTCTTCCCTGCTTTTTCTGTAAACAGCCACCTGTCTGTTAAATTCCTCGTCCCGGTAGTTTATATTTAGACCGAGGATGTGGATATCCTTTCCTTTATGTTCTGCAGAAAGTTCGATGCCGGGTATTACCTTTATTTTTTCAAAGCCGGCTTCGGCGTTTATTTTTTTTGCCTCTAAAATGGCCTCGGGGATGCCGGCAGTGGTGTCATGGTCTGTAAGTGCAAAAGCTGATAAGTTTTTCTCTATGGCATAATGTACAAGTTCGGATGGCTTATAAGAGCCATCCGAAGCTGTTGAGTGTACGTGTAAATCAATATATTTCATTAATTATCACTGTCCTGTTCATCTGTAGAATATACCTGACGTTTTCTTGCCATTTCATCATTTTCAAGATACTCGTCATAAGTAGTAATTTTATCAATAAGTTTACCATTTACGATTTCCATAATACGGTTTGCAGTTGTCTGAACAATCTGGTGGTCTCTTGAAGAGAAGAGAATAACACCTGAGAACTTCATGAGTCCGTTGTTGAGAGCTGTGATTGACTCCATGTCAAGGTGGTCAGTAGGCTCATCAAATACTAAAACATTGGCACCGCTAATCATCATCTTTGAGAGAAGACAGCGTACTTTTTCACCACCGGATAATACTTTCACACGTTTCATACCGTCATCACCGGCAAATAACATTCTTCCGAGGAAACCACGCACATAAGTGGCATCCTTGATTTCAGAATAAGCAGTGAGCCAGTCAACGATGGTGTCATCGCTGTCAAATTCCTTTGTGCTGTCTTTTGGGAAGTAAGCCTGAGTTGTTGTAACACCCCACTTATAGGTTCCCTCATCCGGCTCCATCTCACCGGTAATGATTTTAAATAATGTTGTTTTGGCTGCTTCATTGGCACCAACAAATGCGATTTTATCATCACGACCAACGATGAAGGAAATGTCGTCTAAGATTTTAACTCCATCAATTGTCTTTGAGATGTGTTCAACGGTGAGAACCTCATTTCCAATTTCGCGGTTTGGTCTGAAATCAATATATGGATATTTTCTGCTTGATGGCTTAATGTCGTCAAGCTCAATTTTCTCTAAGGCGCGTTTTCTGGAAGTAGCCTGTTTTGACTTAGAAGCATTGGCAGAGAATCTCTGAATGAATTCCTGGAGTTCCTTGATTTTCTCTTCCTTCTTTTTGTTAGCTTCCTTCATCTGTTTAATGAGCAACTGGCTTGATTCGTACCAGAAGTCATAGTTTCCGGCGTATAACTTGATTTTGCCGTAGTCAATGTCGGCAATCTGTGTACAAACCTTATTTAAGAAATATCTGTCATGGGAAACGACGATAACTGTGTTTTCAAAGTTGATAAGGAATTCCTCCAGCCATGCTATGGCATCCAAATCAAGGTGGTTTGTAGGCTCATCGAGAAGAAGAATGTCAGGATTTCCAAATAATGCCTGAGCAAGTAAAACCTTAACCTTCTCGCTGCCCTTTAAGTCCTTCAAAAATTTATAATGTAATTCAGTGTCAATTCCTAAACCATTTAATAATGTAGCTGCATCAGATTCTGCCTCCCAGCCGTTGAGGTTTGCAAATTCTTCCTCAAGCTTACCTGCCAGGATACCATCTTCCTCAGTAAAGTCTTCCTTTGCGTAAATTGCATCCTTTTCCTTCATTATTTCGTATAAACGGGCATTACCCATGATAACTGTGTCTAAAACAGGGTATTCATCGTATTTAAAATGGTCCTGCTGCAAAAATGATAAACGCTGTCCTGGGGTTATTACGATTTCGCCGTTTGTAGAATCAAGCTGTCCTGAAAGGATTTTTAAAAATGTTGATTTTCCGGCACCGTTTGCACCAATAAGTCCATAACAGTTTCCTTCGGTAAATTTAATATTTACATCTTCGAAAAGGGCTTTTTTTCCTATACGAAGAGTAATGTTATTTGCACTAATCATTTTGACCTCATTTCTGAATTGAAAATTCTGTTTTATTTTAAGTGTCTTTTTTCTTCCTATTTATATAGTGGAAAGACAACACATAACTTATTTTACAGTAATTTTGCTTTTTTGCAAGTAAAAGAATGATAAAAGCATTATGAATGTTAAAAAATACATTTAAGTAAAAGATATTTAACAAATATAGGGGCAAAATAGGTTTGAATAATGTAGGTTACAATGCTATAATCA
>JBNRML010000144.1:0-44699 GCA_050309585.1 Lachnospiraceae bacterium | reverse complement strand
GTCACACCTCGAAAACGACAGTTTTCGAGGTTGGCTCTGAACAGATATCATTAATATATCATTAGCAAAGTATAAAACAATAATTTGGTCAAAATTTGACACAAAAGACGTGTATGACGTCCTGAACGACGATTTTTTACCATTGACATTATAATATCTATTTTTTTGCATCAAAAAAAGAAGCGCTTCCACGCTTCTTTTTTATGAAACAAAAGAGGAGTAATATGAAAAAAATGTAATAAGAAAATCTTTTTTTCTATACGTCAAATATTACGCCATAATAATTAATAAATAATGTTTATAATATGAAAGTTAATAAAACAAAATATGAACAAGCTATGAATGTCTATACTTCAAAAATCAAATCTCCATATGATGGCATTGGCCACAAATCTTTATCAACAATCATTTCAAGTTCATCAACAGGTTTACGAAGTGCTTCCATTACCGGCTTAACGACTTCATTAAAAAATTCTGCCTGTTCTTTTCCCTGTTGTTTTTCTGCTGCCTGGGCAGTAACGGTCTTCAATTCGTCTAATGCTTTCTTTGTTTTCAGGAGCAACTCACTTGTTTCTTTCAAAAGCTCAGCCTGTACTGTGACATCAGCCTCCGGACAAGCATTCTTTACTGAAGTTAGAGAATTTGACAGCATTGTGGTTGCCTTGATAACAGCAGGAACAATCTGCTTTCCGGCAATATCTATCATGGCTCTTGCCTCGATATTTAATGCCTTTGCATAGGCTTCATACTGAATCTCTGCACGTGAACGCAGCTCGGCTTCAGTAAATACACCAAATTTCTCAAAAAGCTTAATTGCCTTGTCTGTCACAAGAGCCGGAATTGCATCTACCATTGTCTTAATATTTGGAAGGCCTCGTCTTTCCGCCTCTTCCACCCATTCATCTGAGTATCCGTTTCCATTAAATACAATTCTCTGGTGTTCCGTGGCAAGCTTTTTAATGATATCATGAATTGCCATATCAAGATCCTCTGCCTTTTCAAGCTCATCTGCAATATCACAGAAGGCTTCAGCAACGATTGTGTTGAGTACAACATTTGGACTTGCAACTGAATCTGAAGAACCAAGTGTCCTGAATTCAAACTTATTACCTGTAAATGCAAAAGGAGAAGTTCTGTTTCTGTCTGTCGCATCCTTTTTTAAATTAGGAAGTGTGCTAACACCTGTCTTAAGCTTTCCGGCCTTCAAACTGCTGGTTGCATCACCGGTATTAATAAGCTGTGCTAAAACGTCATCCAACTGGTCACCTAAAAACATGGAAATAATTGTCGGTGGAGCCTCATCAGCACCAAGCCTGTGGTCATTTCCAGGATTAGCTGCGGATTCACGAAGAAGATCCGCATGTTTATCAACTGCCGACATAATGGCTGTCAACACCAAAAGGAACTGTTTGTTCTCATGAGGTGTTTTTCCCGGTTCGAGCATATTAAAACCGTCATCAGTTGTGAGGGACCAGTTATTATGCTTACCTGAACCATTTACTCCTGCAAATGGTTTTTCATGAAGAAGACAAACCATACCGTGACGTTCCGCCACTCGTTTCATTGTCTCCATTGTGAGCTGGTTGTGATCAACTGCAATATTTGCCTGTGCATATATTGGAGCCAATTCGTGCTGTGCTGGTGCAACCTCATTGTGCTGAGTTTTCGCAGACACACCAAGCTTCCACAACTCTTCATTTAAATCCTTCATATAAGAACCTATTCTCTCACGAATACTTCCAAAATAATGGTCCTCTAATTCCTGACCTTTTGGGGGCATTGCACCAAACAATGTACGTCCTGTGAAAATAAGGTCCTTCCTCTTCATGTATTTTTCTCTGTCAACCAAAAAATATTCCTGTTCCGGTCCAACAGAAGGAGTAACCTTTTTGGATGTAGTGTTTCCAAATAATCTCAAAATTCTAAGAGCCTGAGTATTTATTGCCTCCATGGAACGAAGCAATGGTGTCTTTTTATCAAGTGCCTCACCGGTATATGAGCAGAATGCTGTTGGTATACATAAAACAGCCCCTGTGGCATCTCTCTTTACAAAAGCAGGTGATGTGCAATCCCATGCTGTATATCCTCTGGCTTCAAATGTTGCTCTAAGTCCACCTGATGGGAAAGATGATGCGTCCGGTTCACCCTTAATCAACTCTTTGCCCGAGAACTCCATAAGGATTTTTCCACTGGCATTTGGGGCTGAAATGAAAGAATCATGCTTTTCTGCAGTGACACCTGTTAATGGCTGGAACCAGTGTGTGTAATGTGTAGCACCTTTTTCCATAGCCCAGTCCTTCATTGCATTTGCAACCGTATCTGCTGTGGCCAGTGATAATTCTGCACCCTCCACGATAGTCTTATTCAATTCCTCATAAACCTTCTTTGGCAGTCGTTCTTTCATGACTGTGTCATTGAATACATCTTCACCAAACATTTTTGATACATTTAAGGCTTCAATCATTGTTATTATTCCTTTCATATATAAGATTAGCTGAATTTATAAAAACCGATGCACTAGCCCGTCATCTCTTCGCCACGAACCAACTGCACAATAAACCTTTTATCCTGATTAGTTCTGGTACAGGTAGACAATGTGATAATTTTGTCAGTAACCTTGATTTCCTTTATATTTGTCTCATACTTTCTCTTACTCATGCACAAATCAATATAATGCATGAATTCCTCATCAGACTCAAAATTGTACGAATAAGTATCGGCTATCTGATCTGTTTCATAGGTTGCAAACACATAATATTTATAGCATTTTTCACCAATGTAAATATCAAATGTAGGATGTTCATTATAATAAGATTTTGAACCATACTTTATCAGAGTACCAAACATTGAGTCATTCAACATATCATGTCCGTAAATAATACAGTTTCTGGCTTCCAGTCCACCCTCAACACGATAATCCAGGAAAATGGCCCCAGCCTTATTTTCCCTGTGAAGAGCATTGTGGCTTAAGTAATATGTGTTGTCTGTTCCGGCAACCAATGGGTAACTAATTATATTATCCTGTTTAATCCAGCCAACAGCATCACTGTTCATTCTGTGCAATGATTCAAAATCATATCTCCACACTGCTGATTCATTTGAATTTGTAATGGTACCGCCGGCCACTGTAGAATTGGAAGACCCCCCGGAAATATTCGGAATTTCAAACATTTCCTCCATATTTTCATATGCGTCTTCTCCCTCTTTATAATCAAGATAAATATTGGTAAGAGAATACGCTGAGTAGGTGAATACGCAAAGCGCACCCACCATTACCAGCTTTCTTATGGTTTCCAAGACATAATATTTAACAGAATGCTTTTTCCTTGGCTTTTTAAGTTTTTCAAGAAGATAGTCTTTAATATTCACCATTTTTCTTCCTTGCCTTTCAAAAAAACAATAATCTATTTGTTAGCTAAAATATTTAACACCGGATTCGAATATCTTCATATCCTGTTCCCCGACAATATTCATTGCAACCGCCTGACCTCTTCTCTCTGAGTGAGCCATCTTACCAAAGCAACGTCCGTCAGGGCTGGTAATACCCTCAATTGCACAGTATGAACCGTTTACATTCCACTCTTCATCCATAGTAGGAATTCCCTGTTCATTTACATACTGTGTAGCAACCTGTCCGTTTTCAAAGAGTTTCTTAAGCCACTCATCATTTGCAACAAATCTTCCCTCACCGTGAGAGGCCGGATTTACATATGTTTTTCCCAATTCAGCCATCATAAGCCATGGTGATTTATTTGAAACAACCTTTGTGTAAACCATCTTAGACACGTGTCTGTTGATTGTATTATAAGTCAGTGTTGGAGCATTTTCATCCTGACCTGTAATCTTTCCATTAGGTACAAGACCAAGCTTAATAAGTGCCTGGAAACCATTACAGATACCAAGTGCCAAACCATCTCTCTCATTTAAGAGTTTGCTTACTGCTTCCTTCATCTTTTCATTTCTGAATGCAGTTGCAAAGAATTTTGCTGAACCATCCGGTTCATCACCTGCACTAAATCCACCTGGGAACATGATAATCTGTGACTGTGAAATAGCCTTCTCAAAGATTTCCACTGAATCTCTGATGTCATCTGCCGTAAGGTTCTTAAATACCTTTGTAATAACATTTGCGCCAGCTCTTTCAAATGCCTTTCCACTGTCATATTCACAGTTTGTACCCGGAAATACCGGAATAAATACAGTAGGCTTCGCAATCTTATTCTTGCATACATATACTTTTCCTGCCGAATAAATTCCTGTATCAACCTCTGTCCTGTCATCTGTTGACTTAGTAGGGAATACTTTTTCAAGTGTGCCTTCCCATGCCGACAAAGCTTCATCCATTGTTATTACAACGTCTTTATATTCAAATTTTCTTTCATTTGTAACTTCACCTATAATTAATGTTTCTGCCGGAACTTCGTTAATCTTATCAGCAGCAACCTCAGCAACGATATTGGCAATACCCTTTTCAAAGAGTTTATCCACTTCCACATCATCTTTTATCTTAAATCCAAGCTTATTGCCGAATGCCATCTTGCTAAGTGCAGCAACAACACCCTTTGCATCCACTGAATACGCTGACTTGATTACACCCTTGCCGATTAATGCATGGATTTCATCATACAATGACATAATCTGTTCATATACCGGAAGGTCATACTGGTCCCTCTTAATTTCAAAGAGAACAAGCTTGTTACCCGGCGTCTTTAATTCAGGTGTAATAATATCCTTTTCCTTAGCAACATCAACTGCGAAAGAAACAAGTGTTGGCGGAACGTCAATTTCATTAAAGGTTCCTGACATACTGTCTTTTCCACCAATTGATGGAAGTCCAAATCCCAGCTGTGCATCGTAAGAACCAAGTAATGATGCAAATGGCTGACTCCAGCGTCTAGGGTCTTCCGCTGACATTCTTCTGAAGTATTCCTGGAATGTAAATCTTATCTTTTTGTAATCTCCACCTGATGCAACAATCTTTGCAACAGATTCAACAACTGCATATACAGATGAGTGGTATGGGCTCCAGCTTGATAAATATGGATCAAATCCGTAACTCATCATTGTAACTGCATCTGATTTTCCTTTTAATACAGGAAGTTTTCCTACCATAGTCTGTGTTTCAGTGAGCTGGTATCTGCCACCATAAGGCATGAACACAGAGCCTGCGCCGATTGAACCGTCAAATCTCTCCACAAGCCCCTTCTGTGAACAAACATTTAAGTCAGCAAGAGTATCAAGCCATGCTTTCTTAACATCAGAAACTTCTGGATTTGCAAAGAATTTGTTGTTTTCATCAGGCATCTCAACCTCAACCTGACATTCCTGATGTGCACCATTTGTGTCAAGGAAAGCTCTCTTGAGATTTACAATTTCCTTTCCTCTCCATTTCAGAACAAGTCTTGGCTCCTCAGTAACTACTGCCACTTCCGTAGCCTCAAGGTTTTCTTCATTTGCATATTTCATGAATTCTGCAACATCCTTAGGGTCAATAACTACTGCCATACGTTCCTGAGACTCTGAAATGGCTATTTCCGTTCCATCAAGACCTGCATATTTTTTAGGAACCATATCGAGATTGATGTCGAGACCATCTGCCAGTTCTCCAATGGCAACAGACACGCCGCCTGCACCAAAGTCATTACATTTCTTTATAAGCTTACTAACTTCTTCTCTTCTGAATAATCTCTGAAGCTTTCTCTCTGTTGGCGCATTACCCTTCTGAACCTCTGCTCCACATGTTTCAATGGAGCTCTCTGTATGAACCTTTGATGATCCTGTGGCACCGCCACAGCCGTCTCGTCCTGTTCTACCACCCAGGAGAACAATAATATCTCCAGGGTCAGAATTTTCACGTTTAACTGCATATCTTGGAGCCGCTGCAATAACAGCACCGATTTCCATTCTCTTGGCAACATAATCCGGATGGTAAATTTCCTTTACAAGACCTGTTGCCAGACCAATCTGGTTACCATATGAGCTGTATCCGTTTGCTGCCCCGCGAACAAGCTTCTTCTGTGGCAATTTTCCCTTTAATGTCTCACTCATAGATTTTGTAGGGTCTGCCGCACCTGTTACACGCATTGCCTGGTATACATAAGTACGTCCTGAAAGTGGGTCTCTTATGGCTCCACCAAGACAGGTAGCCGCACCACCAAATGGCTCAATTTCTGTTGGATGGTTATGAGTTTCGTTTTTGAAGTTTACAAGCCACTCCTCTGTAATCACACCATTTCCGTCTTCCTTGTCAATTTCAACAGGAACAACAATACTGCAGGCATTTATTTCATCTGATTTTTCCTGGTCATCTAATTTGCCTTCTGCCTTTAATTTTCTCATAGCGAGAAGTGCCAGATCCATAAGACATACAAATTTGTCATCCCTGCCCTTAAAGATAACTTCCCTGTCTTCAATATATCTCTCATATGTCTTTAAAATAGGTGTCTTATAATATCCCTCGTCAAATTTAACATCTGTAAGCTCCGTGTTAAATGTTGTATGACGACAATGGTCAGACCAGTAGGTATCCAAAACTCTGATTTCTGTCATCGAAGGATCCCTGTTCTCATCGTTCTTGAAATAATTCTGGATATGAAGGAAATCCTTAAATGTCATTGCAAGACCCAATGAATCATATAACTCTTTGAGTTTATCCTCTTCCATGTCCTTGAAACCTTCGAAGATAATAACATCTGCCGGCTCTTCAAATTCTGTGACAAGAGTTTCCGGTTTTTCGGAATCTGTAAGTCTTGAATCAACAGGGTTAACCTGAAAAGACTTAATTGCCTCAAATTCTTCATCTGTAATGCTGCCTTCTATTACATAGGTTGTAGCACTCTTGATAACCGGTTCTTCATCTTCATTTAAGAACTTAATACACTGCTCAGCCGAATCTGCTCTCTGGTCAAACTGTCCCGGAAGGTATTCAACGCTGAACACTCTGTCTTTTTCCTTGTCGTAAGGAAATTCTTCCTCATATAATGTATCTACAGGAGGCTCAGAAAATACCGTATTAAGTGCTTTTTTATATGTATCTTCTGACAAACCTTCCGCATCATATCTTACTAAAACTCTGACGCCTGTAACTGTCTTGATTCCAAGATAACTTGATATTTCATGCTTAAGTTCCTTTGCCTTAACAGCATATGGGACTTTCTTTTCAACGTAAACTCGTCTTACTTTACTCATAAGTACCTCCAAAGTTTTGTAATAATTAAACTAACCTTTAGTTTACAATATGTAAGAAAGCTTGTCAAACGCAAATCTGCTAATCCTTGCAATAAATGAGGATTAGCAGATTTCCATAATTCACTATAAAAATAATATGTATCTGTAAAAATATATTTGGCGGATACGCCACACCTCGAAAACGCCAGTTTTCGAGGTTGGCTCTGAATAGATACTAATATATTTAGTAAAAGAGTTCAAAATTGTCAAATCTCCACTCACCATTTACCTTAACCATGGACTGAGTCATCTCTTTTACTTCATATGCATCAAGGTCTTCCGGTGTTGTATAGAATGTTTCGTATGGTGTGGCATATTTTGCGTAATAAACCTTAACCGGCATATTAATTCTGTTTTCATCAGCCTCCACCTGTTCAAAAACATGGCCAGCATACTGGATATTTCCACCTCTTCCAGCAGCTAAAACATAAAGTTTTCCGTCTTTTTCCATAAATCTGTCGTACTCGTCGTTCTCATCAAATATTAATCCGTCAGCAAATTCCTTTGTGAAGTACTTATATAATGTATCCTGAAGGTCTGAAAGTGTCTTAAATCTCTCATCTGTCACAAGTGAGTAAACAACTGCATTCCCTTCTTCACCTATGGTGATGCCATCCTGATAATCACTCTCCACGCGGAAGAAAACCATGTCTAAATACAACTTTTCAGCTTCCTTGTAAAATTCCTTAAGTCCAGGCTCAACAGGTGGATATCCGTCAGTACTGTCATACTTTGTGGTATCCGCACTATTTGCAATCTGGTTAGGTGACTCAGAACCACCATCTTGTTTATTATTGATTGCCTCTTTGGAAAGCTCATTTATCTCATTATTACCTACGTTCTGGATTCTGCCATTATCTTTTTCCTTATCACTCTCCTTTGTTCCGCAGGCAGCCATACTTACTGCCATTACCATTGTCATTGCCAAAACAATAATTCTCTTTTTCATAATATTCTCCTTTCCTGAGCGACCTGTCGCGAAGAGGCGAAGAGAAATCTGCGCAGGCAGTTTCTCTTCTGCCATCAGGGCTATTTGCCTTCGCTCAGAAGCAAATAGCTGTGTGAAAAATCAGCACTTCAGTGTGATTTTTCACACTAATCTCCTTTCCTTCGCCACATATTGCGAAGCTCAACTGATTCTTTGATATTTGCTACTTCAAATTAATTACATTTCCAACCAGGTAAATTCCTATAACCTTTTCCATGTCTATAGGCTCTTTTGCCACAATGAGAAGTGTAGTGTGCGCTCCCTCTGCTGCCAGTGCACAGCCGTCCTTGCTGAGTTCTCCGTTGGTCTCCCACATTTCTGAAAATGACGCCATTGTGTCCACGTCAATTTTTTTGCCATCCTCTCCTATAAAGTAGAAATCTGGATTTTCAGGGTCCTGATGAGGATTTAAAACCAAATCAAAAACTTTATTAACATCAAAACCATCCTTTAATTCCATTCTGATGCTGCTTGAGACTGGTGTAAACTCCACATCTTCTATTTTTACATTTCTGACATCAGCGTCTGCTTTAAGCTCATATTCCTTATCAATTTTCGTACTTATGAATTCCTGTTTTTCATCAATTGTAAAGGTCGCCTTGTATTCACCCTCAAAATACGATGAGCCCCAAAGTAAATCATTTATGCAAAGAGTGTATGTTCCACAATCCGCTCCTGCCACATTCAAAAGCGAATATCCTGTGTTGTTCTCTTTATTTATCCATCGCTCTCCAGCGAAGAATACTTCTTTCTCTCCCTCAATCCTTATTTCGTTGAAGGAAGGGAATGAATGATAAAAGCTTTCATTTACTGAGTACTCTATAAGTATCTGCATACCCTTTTTGTCACCAATGTATGAAACCATTCGGAATTCTATCTCGTCCTTATTAAACGTAGACTCCTCTTTGACCTCGTCCAAAATGTGAAGATAATCATTAACCGTGTTCTCTCCATAAACCTCCTTTGATGCCTCTTTCTTTGTTCCGAAAAATCCTTTGACACCTGAAACAATGGCATTTCTTGCCTCCGGTACCATCGCCATAACAGTTCCTCCTGAAAGAATAACAACTCCTATCACACTGGCTACCACAGCCACATTTCTCTTAAATGAGTGATACACTCCTTTCGAGGACTGTCCATATAATTTTGAAAGATTGTTTTTCATTCTTCTTTTTGACATCTGATCCAGTTCTTCCCTGTCAAATGCCTGTTTAAATTCTTCATGCATATCTCTCATCCTCCAATAACTTTTTTAATTTTACTCGCCCATTGTGAAGGTATTCCCATACAGTTGCCTCCTTTTTTCCCATTACCTCTGCAATCTCTTTACAGGTATAGCCTTCATAATAGAACATATACATTGCAACTCTTTGTTTTTCCGGCAATTTTCTAAGCATTGTAATAAGATTATCTTCTTCGTACTTATCAGCTCTGCCCTGCTGCTCTACATCGTCAATGTTTTCGTTTCTTCTCCACCAGTGCTTCAATGTATTTTTGCATATATTGGAGGCCGTCACAATCAGCCATGCTTTTTCATGATTTTCATTTTCAAAATTCACATCACTAGTCATCCATTGTACATAAGTGGATTGAACAGCATCTTCAATATCAGCTATATTTCCTTTGAAAAACATCCGGCAGGTTTTATACACCGAATCCACTGTACGCTCGTAGCATCTTTCCATCTCTTCCTTTGAGCGTTTAATATTATTTTTCACTGTTCTTTCCTCCCTTCCTACTAATAATACAATTCAACCCATCAAATCCTCGGTAAAATATTCGCGTTCCTACAAGCGGTGCGTGTATATTCAAATAAATTGCATGTGAGCTTGCTCACAAATACATATTTATTTGAATATATACATAGCGCGACAGCGCGTAATGAGCATGAAGCGATAGTGACATGCGAATGGCACCGCGGTATGTTGTCTGTCTAACTATCACTTTTCATCACTTTTTCCTACTCTTTCTACCTTTTTCACACTTTAGTAGGTCTTTTCATGCCTCTTCCACTCTTTTTTCTGAACTTTTACCTACTTTCCTGGCACTTTTCTCATTTTAGTAGGTTTTTCTCACCCCTTTCACCCCTTTTTCTCAACTCTTTATGTACTAATCCTCATTTCTGAGCGTCTTTACGCGAAGAGGCAAAGAGAAATCTGCTCAATCCTTTTTTACTGATTTCTTGAATTAAAAACAATATAAAACCCCTCAGGCATTCCAAAACACTCTTCTATCCTGCCAAAGGGGTTATCAATCACACACTTAACAAATTATATAACTATTCTACAACTTCTTCATTAACATCTTCTCTTACTTCTTCTCAAACTTCTTATATAAATTAATTTCCTACAATACCTTTGAGCCGCCAAGTCGTCTGGCATCCTCTAAGTTGTCCGCAGCAAATTTAATGTTTTCATCCAGGGTAAATAATGTATCAATTTCTTGAATTCCCGCTGACATTGTTACATTAACCTTTGTGCCATCTGCATCAATTGTCTGTGCGGTGACATTCTTGATAATATTTTCAGCAAAGCTCTTCGCAAAAGCTGCATCCTGACCAAGCAAAACAATTATATATGTATTGTCATCCCACATAGCCAGCAAATCATCAAATCCCACAATTTCATTTATCTGTGAAGTCACCTTCTTTAATACGGCATTTACAACCTTTTCTCCTTTTTCTTTACGCATTTCCTCTAATTTATCGACTCCGCACATCAGAATGCTTGTCTTTGTCTTCCATACAATCCGCGCAATCTTTGTATTGTAGTACTCATAAAATGCGTTTTTGTTTTTTATTCCCGTGGTCTTATGTGTATGACGTTCACCCTGTAACAAATAAGATTCCAATGTTTTTTCACAATAAACAGCTGCAAGGGAAAGATGTTCAATATCCAACTGCGTAAACTTTGCATCTGTTCCGTCTGAATTTTTCTTATTAATGGCCTGAAATGCACCAATGACTTCACCCTCTGAATTTGTAACCGGCATACAAAGAACTGACTTTGTGTTAAAACCAGTCTGCTCATCCACTTGCTTATTAAATGCAGGCTCATTATACGGGTCGTTACACATCTGGATTTTGTTCTCCAGCATGGCCCTTCCCACTATGCCGGAGCACTCTGGTATTTTTATCTTTAGATTACCTGTCGCAGCCAAAGTCCAACACTGCTTTTCTTCACGATTCCAAAACCAGAAGGATGCCCTCTCACAATTCGCCAGTGTTCTGCCAAGTTCTGTCAAAACACCAATTGTCTTAGAAAATTCCTTAACCTCCAAAAGTTCGTTCATACACTGAAAAATCTTTTTTAACATGTCTTCAGCATTCATATTTTTCGCCCCATTTCCACTAGTTTTAATTTGTTGTTTATATGATTTTTCTCACAATTTCTGATAAGAATATTATATAAAATATTATTGTTTTTTTCAACCATTCAAAAATTTATTACAACAATTTTTCAACATATTTACACTAAATCAAAATGAGAACTTATTTAACTACAACTGTTACGGTATTTGTTTTTACTTCTGTCCCCCTTGAATCCTTTACATATACTGTAAACTTTTTTGTCCCCTTTGAAGTCATTGGACCCACATAGCTCGTGGCGGTACTGTAATCCTTAAGTGTTAATGTCATTCCAGCCGTAACATTTTCCATCACATACTTATATGTATAGTTTCCACTTCCTCCAGAGGCTAAAGTATTCAATGTTACTTTTGAACCAACCGTCGTGTTCAGCCCTGATGTACTTCCGTTTGCCTTTAGCACTGCTGATAGCTAATTGATTGAGTACACAAACTCCGCTGTTATCTATTCTCTTCCAAATACACCTGAAGTGTTGCTTGTAGATTTCAATATATATCCATCAAATGACCTGGCATTTGCATTCTCAGGCAATACCGTTGCCGTAACCACTCTTGATTGCCCAACATCCAAGGTAATTTCACTCTCTGATAAATTAATACCATTGGGCATGATATCCGAAATATTCACTGTTCTTGTTCCCAACAACACATTTGAACCATTCACCCTGACGCTTGACATATCAATTTTAAATGCATATGTAATATTTATTATTCCACTTTTTTTCGTCTTTGGAATAGTTGCCCTATAAAGCGTTGCGCCTGACTTGAGAAGTAGATATACATTATCCGCATCCGTCTTTTCCACCGCCACTCCCGAAACGCTCTTCTCCGCTCCATTTAGCATAAGGGTGTAGCTTCCTTCTTTTGTGGCTTTTGACCCATCGATTTTCATTCTCACAAGACTGTTACTTCCCGTAGCCATTGTCGCAACAAAAAGCTGTGAATACCCATCAATCGTGGTCACATCCATATCATTGGCATGATTAAGATAGGAATAGGTTGAGGAACCGTTACTGTCTGTGAGATTTGTTGTCGCCCCCGTATTTTTATTGGTTTTCTTAAGAATTGCCTGGGAATTGTCACTTTTAATCTTAACAGTGTACAACCAGGTTGAACCAACTGCCATTCCCTGCATCGCACCGCAGCTGCTGCGTGTGGCAATGTCTGCAACTGTTGAATAAGTATTATAATAATATGCCGCAGAGGCATTAACTGTACCTGTAATCATCATCGTCACAGTCAGCGCTGCACTCAGACCTAATGATACAACCTTTTTGAATAATTTTTTCATAATCATCCTCTATATTCAAACGCATATTTTCCAACATAATTGCCCTTTGCTCCCACAATTCCGCCATTAATGTAAGTGGGGCAATGTTCATTTCTTCTGCCAGCCTCCTTGCCATTTTTCCCCTGCCATCAATATAAACCTCAAATGCCCTATACAAATAAAATAACGTGTACACCACAGATATTGTCCACAGTAAAGAAGACAGAACATAACCAAAGGCATGGGCAACATAAACCATTTTCAGATATCCGAACCAGAAATTATCTATCAGATATGCAATAGGATAATACATTGATAATTTCCAAATCATCTTACACTCGTTTTTGTAAATATCCAGGTACTCCTGTTTTTGCTTCCTTGCAAATTTAATTCTGTTTTCCAGTTGTATCTCGTTAAGTATAACATCTTCTTCAATATACAGTTTGTTTAATTCTTCTCTTCCCTTATACATACAGCTCCATCCACCGAAATAATCCTATCCATGCTATTTGCCACCTCCATATCGTGGGTGGCTAAAATCACTGTTTTATCCTTAATTTTTTTTATGATATCTATTATCTGCCAACTTCCCGCCTCATCTATGGCTCCTGTAGGTTCATCCGCAAGAATAATTTTACAATCCGAAACCAGCGTTCTCGCTATTGCACATTTTTGCTGCTGTCCGCCTGACAACTGACTCGGATAATTATTTCTCAAATCCTGCACCCCTAGTCTCTCCATTACCTCTTGAATTTTCTCTTTTCGCTCAGACCTTTTCAATCCTGCAGCAATCAATGGTACCTCTATATTTTCATACATAGTACTATGGGGCAGCAACGCATAATTTTGAAAAATAAAACTCATATATTTTTTTCTTATTTGTTCACGTTTATACTTGCCCAGTTTATTAATTTCCGTGCCGTCCAAAATGTATTCTCCCCCATTATATGTATCCATTAAGCCGATAATATTTAAAAGTGTTGACTTTCCTGAGCCAGACTTTCCCACAATTGCGAGCTTCTCCCCTTCCTTAATTGTGAGATTAACCCCCTTCAGCACTTCCACTTTTGCAAGTTTTGTCTTGTATACTTTCTCTATGTTTATTAATTCTATCATACTTTTCTCCATTTCTGCAAGATTTACTCACGAAGATGCAATAAGCTGCTTTATACTATATCTATTTACCATTTTATAGGTTACCAAAGACGCAAACAAAATCAGTACCACTCCTAAAATCGCCGTACTCGGAACTGTGTACGTATTTCTTATATACATTATATTCTTCAACATTTTTTTATCATAATTTATTTCAGAATTATTTATTATTTCATAGCTTCTGTAAAGATAAGAGCCCATTATTGCAAATATCACCAACAGAATATTTGTGGTAAATATCGTTCCAAATATCGACTTCCTGCTCACTCCAAATGAATAAAAGATACCTATTTCTCGTCTGTTTTTCATAAATAATACAATCGAAGACGATGAAACAGATAAAAATAATGCAAGAACCAACACTGCCATTAATTTCCATACATAACTGTATTCTTCTGTAATAATCTTTCTTCTTGACTTTTCAGCATATTTTACTGAAAAAACATTCACTGTTTCCTCTATCTTTCTTCTCCTGGCAAGCGATTTTATTTTTTGAATCATCCTGTCCGGATTATCTGTCTTAAAATAAAACATATTTTCATTCATTTCATCAAAATCTGTTCTGAAAGCAAATATCATCCTATTAAGATTTATACAACCATTCGCTTGTATTTCGGGATCATTGCTTTCAAAAAACTTCTGGTCCTTTTCAAAATATCCTGCTACAATACAATCCATATATTCTATTTTTTCCGGAGCATCTTCTCCCTCGTTCCAAATCACATTATAAGGATACTTTAAAACTGTTCCCAAAGGCATGGTATTTTTATAATCATAGCCTACAATCAAAGGAATCTTACCACCTAAAGCTTTTTTAATCGCATCCACATTTTGTTCTGACAACAAATTAAAAATCCCATCTATATTTCCATATACATCAATAACGTTATCATATGGGGATATTTCTTCACATTGACCATTTCTAATCATTTCGTCAGAATAAAAATACTTTGTATAATCATCCTTCTCATACCAGAATTCTATTTGTGAATTTTCAAAACTACAGCAAGCGGAAAAACCCTCCAGCTCATAAAGCCTTTTGAAAAAGCCACTGTTCTTTTCATCTAAATAGCCACCACACTGAACACAGTATATATCTTTCGTATCACCTTTATAATAACTCTCCATTTTAGCAATTTTATCATTACTGTCAAAAAACTCATATGTATATACATCTATCAGATAAAAAACAATCCCGAAAATTACTATATTGAGTAAAGCAGTTATTTCATTTTTTCTCAGATATTGTATCCCTCTGTCAATCATCGCAACAAACTTCATATCCCTTAACCTCATTTCTACTACATTATAAAAATCAGACTGATTATTCCGGCATACAGAAAGTGTTCAATTCCTTCGCCAAACATTTTAAGCTCAATTCTCATTCTGCTATATCCATATATCCTTAATATCCTGTTTTCTTCTTTTTGTTCATATAACCAAAACTTGAAAACCACTATACAAATAAGAACACTGCATATAAATATGAGCTGATATCCCTCAAGTTTTGTTCTAAACTCTGACAAACCATCAGACTTAACTACTGTATCTGCTCCTGATACACTAAAATCAGGATTATTCTGAATAAATTCTTCATATTCATAATTAATATACGTTAAATCCAATACATTACTTTCAAGACTTACAACATATGATGTCCTATCAATCATATATTTAAAGGCACTTTCAGAAAGGCAGTCATAATATGTTACCAAAAGATAATCCTGAATATCTGTAATCTTTGTGCCAATAACTCCTGTAACCCTGTATTCATCTCCACATATTTTAATGTACTCATGTCCGTCTTTTTCATAACAAAACTTTTTATAATATCGTCCTACAGCAAGTACTCTCTCTCTATTATCTTTTTCATCTCTGCCAGGAAGTCTTCCGCTTTCCATAACGTAGTTCATATGTTCATTGCTCGTAATAATGGCGTCTATCGGATGGTAAGCATCCGCGTCATCAATATATACATCTATATTCTTTACACGAACTATGTTATCAAAATATCGCATATAATCGGCGATATCAAATTCGTTAATTGATGAAACCTGTATTTCTTTTGAACACTTATAATTTGATACTTTCGCTTCCTCTCGATAGTTTTTTATGTAATAAAACATATTACAGCAGTTGTAGCAAAAAATAACCACAACCGAAAAACCTAATATCAAATAAATGCTTGACAATTTATGTCTGAATAACTTTTTATAATGATTAATCATACTTTACCTCTATATTAAAAATCTGTCCTACACATACTTCCAAAAATGCTCTATCTCCGCTCCCACATTACTCTTATTTACAGCCTTTAAGTCCTCCCATTCCTTCGGAAAGAGTCCCCTGTATGAGTTTTGCAAAAATCTCTCATCAAGTAAGGCAATCACACCAAAATCATCCTGGGTTCTAATCACCCTTCCCGCTGCCTGCAATACCTTATTCATTCCGGGATAGCGGTAAGCAAAATCAAAACCATTTTCGCCCTTTCTTTCATGGTAATTTTTTAAAATTTCTCTCTCTGAACACACCTGCGGAAGCCCGGTTCCCACGATAATGCTTCCAATCAGGCTCTCATTTTTCAAATCAATTCCCTCTGAGAAAATTCCTCCCAGGACGCAGAAACCTATGAGATTTTTTTCGCCCCTAAAATCCATTTCACTCATAAAATCCTTTTCACTCATAAAATCCATATCGCCCGTAAATCTCTTCAAAAACTCTTCCCTCTTTTTTTCATCCATCCCACTGGATTGGCAGATAATTTCATTATCCTCATCAAGTCCCATTTTCATTGCAAGCTCATAGACATCCTGCATAAGCTTATAGGACGGAAAAAACACCATGTAATTCCCCCTGCATTTTCCTACAATTTCTCTTATATACCTGACTATTTTTTCATATTCCTTTTCGCCCCTTCGGGTATACTTGCTGCTTACGTCTCCTGCCACACAAAGCAGTCTCTTTCTGGTATCAAAGGGCGAATTAATATATATTGCATCCTCGTTAATGTCACCTGACAAAAGTGCCTTATAATAATTAACAGGAAGCAGCGTTGCCGAAAATAAAACAGTGCTTATCCCCTGAGCCATACATTCAGAAAGATTTCCCGAAGGGTCAACACAGTAAAGCTTTACAAAAAATTCTCCCACGTCATTAAAATCAGAATATATTTCATAATGGCAGTCCACCAGTTCATAAATATCAATATAACTTTTTACGCTGAAGTAAAAATCCATCACCTCATCCCGTCCCACAAATTCCTTGTGGTCATCTAAAAACTTTTCCATGCTTTTAGAAAGTCTCAAAAGATATTTTACGAGCTCATCTGTCTCATCAAGAAGGGTGTAGCTGTAGCCATTTCCCTCTCCAATACATTCGTGTTTTAATCTGAGCATTTCCTTATTACATTTATCGAGTAACTTTGCAAGTCCTGTGCTTTTTTCCTTTACAAGCTTTTTGCAGCTCAGAAAATCTTCCTTTATCAACACTGCACTGTACATTTCCCTTGCTCTTTCCACAAGATTATGGGCCTCATCCACCAAAAACACATAGTCTCCCGATGCACCCTCAGCAAAATATCTCTTAAGTCTTGCACGTGGATCAAACACATAATTGTAGTCGCAGATGATTCCGTCCATGAAATTGCTGATGTCGAGGCCCATTTCAAAAGGGCACACCTGATGCTTCCCGGCATATTTTTCCACAACTTCCCTCGTTATGTTGTCCTCATTTGTAATAATGTCAAATAAAGCCTCATTAATTCTGTCGAAATGTCCTTTGGCCCTCACACATTTAACAGGATTGCAGCCACCAATTTCCACTTCCCCATTGCAGCATATTTTTTCCTTTGCCGTAAGGGTAACGGTCTTGAAATGAAGGCCTTTTCTCCTGAGAGTTTCATAGGCCTCCTCTGCCACCGTCCGGGTAATTGTTTTGGCGGTGAGATAAAAAATCTTGTCTGCCGCATCCTCCCCAACCGCTCTCACTGCCGGAAAAACAGTGGACATTGTTTTTCCAACTCCTGTTGGTGCCTGAATGTATAAATGCTTTTTCTTCATTACACTTTTGTAGACAGACACCACAATATTTCTCTGACCTTCCCTGTATTCAAATGGAAATTCCAGATTCTGAATAGAATCCCTTCTCAGCACTTTTTCCTCTGAAATAAACCTGGCAAAGGACATATATCTCCCCAACACATCAAGAAAATAAGCCTCTACCTCTGAAAATGTGTACACTTCTAAAAATCTTTTAATAGTCTCATCATCCAAATTGCAGTAGGTCATTTGTACAGATATCCCGTCCAAATCATTTTGTAAAGCATAAATGTAGGCATAACACATAGCCTGTGCTTTATGTACCTGCACAGGCTCTTTCATCTTGTTAACATCCTTATATATTCCCTTGATTTCGTCAATTGTCACCCCATCATCATCTGTAATGATTCCGTCTGCCCTGCCCTCAAGGGTAAAGATAAATTCATCATATTCCTTAGTCAGTCTCAAAGGAACCTCCGCCTCATAATTAATTCCCATGGATGACTGTATTTTCCTGTGAATCCGGTTCCCCTCAGCCATGGCATTTTTACTCATCTGTGCTGTAATTCGATTATCAATGTCACCACATCTCATTACAAATTCAACAAGATTTCTCACGGAGATTTTAATCTCATACTTACTCTTCACGTCTCTCTATTTCCTCTATTAATTTGTCATACTGCTGATACATTTTCTGAACACCATTTTCCAACAGATAATAATGCTTTATATACGGAACAAGCAAAACTATCAAAAGCAGCGCAAGTGCCAGCAGTCCAACATTGTCAGTTATCAAATATGTAAAAATTGTCATAAATGTACCAATGGCAAACAGAACTGTCACAATAAGATGAATAAATCTTTCATGCATAAAGAAATAAATTTCAGTCATGTGCTTTTCCATCATTTTTTCCAGCTCATCCCGTGATTTTCCTTCCATGGCTTCAATGTAATTGTCCATGAATGCCAGATGTCTTAAAATACGTTCCTTCATGATATTTGCGGTGTAACACAAAAGCTTTATTACACCTGACCTCCCTTTCCTGCAAATTTTGTAATAAATTTCAAAAAACCCGGCACCATTTTAAATGATACCGGGTGAAGTCTCAGTTTATTGCAAAATTAGTTTGCTTTTCCAACAGAACCAAATAATTCCATTTTCTCCTTAACTGTAGCCTTGATTGCTTCAAATCCTGGAGCAAGTAATTTACGAGGGTCAAATCCTTTACCCTGAAGGTCTTTTCCTTCCTCAATGTATTTACGTGTAGCTTCCTGGAATGCTAACTGACATTCTGTGTTAACGTTGATTTTTGCAACACCTAATGTGATGGCTTTCTTAATCATTTCTGCAGGGATACCTGTACCACCGTGAAGAACTAATGGCATTTCTCCTGTGAGCTGCTGGATTGCATCGAGAGTTTCGAAGCTTAATCCTTCCCAGTTTTCAGGATATTTTCCGTGGATGTTTCCGATACCTGCTGCAAGCATTGTAACACCAAGGTCAGCGATTGCTTTACACTCGTTAGGGTCTGCACATTCACCTTTACCAATGACACCGTCTTCTTCTCCACCGATTGAACCAACTTCTGCTTCTAATGACATATTGTGCTCAGCAGCAAGTTTAACTAATTCAGTTGTCTTAGCAACGTTTTCTTCGATTGGGTAATGAGAACCATCAAACATAATTGAAGAAAAACCTGCTTCGATACATTTAAGACATCCTTCGTAGCTGCCGTGGTCTAAGTGTAATGCTACCGGAACTGTGATGTTTAATTCTTCAAGCATTCCGTTAACCATGCCTACAACTGTCTTGTAACCTGTCATATATTTTCCGGCACCTTCAGATACACCTAAGATAACTGGTGAGTTTAATTCCTGTGCTGTTAAAAGGATAGCCTTTGTCCACTCAAGGTTGTTGATGTTGAACTGTCCAACTGCATAATGACCTGCTTTTGCTTTTTCAAGCATCTCTTTTGCTGATACTAACATTTAAATTTACCTCCGTATAATTAAATTAATAAATAATGTATTTCGATTACACATTTGTGTTTATTATAACCGATTTTTCGAGTATTGCAAACAATTTTTAAATTCTTCTACATACTTACTAATATTGTCAATTTCTGACTGCGAAAATTTGACATTTTCATCACCGTATCTGGCTCTCATGACGCTCCACAACACAGCCTCTGTTTTTTCACTGTCAATTTTTGTTTTCTCCGTAATTTCATCAGTCATCTCAGCCACAGACTTTTCAGTTGTAATCCGGATGCCTGCCTTTTTCATCAGCTTCTCCAATGCAGCCATTTTATAGGTCATTTTCTCCTCCGGAGTCATTCTCAAAATCTGCTGTCTCTTATTATTTTTAGCAGTAATTATTCCATAAATAACCATGCTTATTACAAACAACGAAACCGCTGCCACCACACAAATACTGCTCAATCTGCTCTTTACCCCGGATTTTTTATCATCACCCTTTTCCTTTGCATCAGTACTGATTTCCGAAATGTTTTCCGAGCTCTCCTCATTCTTTTCGCTTGTGTCCTGCTCCTGATTTTCACTGGTTGTATTTTCCTCTGTGGTTAGTTCCTGGGTATTACTGGTGATTAATTCCTCACCGAAATCAAAATCATCAGAACTAAAATATCCTGAGGTCACCTCCACAGGAATAAATCCCACTCCGGAAACATATATTTCAGGCCACGCATGGGCCATATCGTCCTTTACAAAAATAAGATTCACAGAATCGTATCCGCTTAATTTCTGCTCATCATAAGAAACCTTGTACCCCTCCACATACCTTGCCGGAATACCATAGTATCTGAACATCATTGTGGCCGCCGATGCATAGGCACTGCAATATCCCTTCTTTTTTTTCTTCAAAAAATTCAAGATAAAATCCTCATTTTTGGGCGTCTTGCCCGGACTCAAGGAGTAAGAAGTGTGCTCGCCAAGATAATTTCTCACATACTTAATACAGTTAATTATGCTTTCCCTGGTGCCATCGTAGTAATAATCACCGTCCAGATTTTCGTCAAAATAGTCCCTAATTTCCTCGGGTACCATCCCGCTGCTTTTCATGTAAAATTCACGATATGCTTCTCCGTCCTCCTCTTTCATTGCCAGTGCCTCATCTGTGTTCAGACGAAATACAGCATAGCTTTCACTTTCAAAATCGTTTTTGTCTGCATCCTTAGGCATGGTATAACCCACATCATAAACCCCGTCCACATCGCCAAAATAACAAAATAGTCTTCCATCATATTTTGTGTGCTTTGCATATCCTATTGAAATGCTATCCGGTTCCTTATAGCTGTAAAAATCTTTTATCTTGTCAAAATCCCCTGTAAACAAATCCTTTATCCTGTATTCGTGATACAAATTCATGCATTCACGGCTGTCATACTTCTCATAGGTATGCCATTCGTTACCCTCGTAATGATTTCCCACATAACATTTTAGATATATATCACCACCCTGATGCCCAACCTGCAGTGCAGCCATAACGTCACCGCTATATTTGATTTTCCCTACTTCTCCCAGCTTTCCCTTACCAATTCCTCCTGATGCCTCATCTGTATCATCAATACTTTCGGCATCACCATTAATATAGGTGTTGTCCAAATATTTGTTTATCCTGCTCCTGAGCTTCTGATTATTTTTCCTTCCATCATATTTTTCCTGAGGTATTATTACGAGAGTCATCACAACCGACAAAAACACCACAATTCCCGTCATGAAAAATCTCTTTGGATAAATTAATTTATTTCCCGAAAAAATCACACAGGAAACATAATAAAACATCAGTATTGACACAACTAAGGTAGAAGGAAACTTCCCAAAGTATGCACCTGCACAAACAATAATTCCCGAAATAATGATGTGTATGATTCCGTGAAATTTATAAAACGAAGCAATACACAAAACATAGATATACTCTGCTAAAATTACACATATAAAAAATGTATTGGCCCACTCCCTGTTCCACTTTATCGGCTTTTCAGGATATTTAACATTAAAGTAACTGCTTCCCTCCACTCCAAAATAGAATTCAGCAAGCTCTATCACATTATTGGAGATATCAAAAAGTCCCGCCTTTAATGCATCGAAAAAAATCGTTCCAAATAGTGCTATCAGACCTGCCATTCCCACTATAATAAAATATTTGTACCGGAACCTCATGACGAACATAACTAATCCGGTAAATAATATTGTGAAAATAAATATGGCAGGTATATTTGCCTTAACTGAAAAATTTCCCACAAAAGCTATGGTAGTGGCAACAATGCCCATGATAATCAGTAAGGATTTCAAAACATAGCTTACAAAATCGGTGTGATTTTTCACACTAGCCTCCATTTCCGGAAAGTTTACAATTTAAATATTTTATACAATTCCTTATTTTCCTTAACCAAATTTCTTACCATCTTTTCATAAACTGCGTTCATTTCAAATACAGGGGATTTCATAATTTTGCGCACCACTTCTTCCACATGCTTTTCATCACTTATGAGTTCCCTGCACAAACGCTGTCTCTCACTGTCAATCCAGACCGCATACACAGGCTGTTTTTCCGACAACACCTTATAAACCATTGATACGGCTTCTTCGAAAACCCCGTTTATGTCATTTTTATTACACAGATTAAAATATACATAAAAATGTGTGTTAACTATTTTTTCATTTTCCCTGACAAGCAACTCATCAAGCTTAGAGCTTAACTTCCAGTTTACCTTCTTAAGCGAATCCCCCCCACGATAGCTTCTGTACTCATTTGCTGTCTGTCCATCCTTGCCTGCATCCTCAAGAAATATCTCTGACTCATCTCCCGAAATCCAGGGTATCTGACTTAAATTCAATTCACAATATACTTTTTTCGGCATTACCGCCACACTGCAAAGTTTTCTTTCACACACAGGTTTTCTTCCGGCAAAACCAAAAAAATCAAAGACGTAAGCCCGATTTATCTCCACATCATTGTAGCCGCACATCATTTCCGGCAAGGATACGCATACCTTTTCCTCTTTTTTGTCCCCAAGCTCAATAACTATTTTTTTACGAAATTCCTGTGCTCCGTATCGTGGTTTGTACCTGATATACAGTTTTATTTTCTTAAATGGGTAATTAAATCTCTTAACAATATCTATAAAAAATTTAGTGTCTTCTTTTTCGTAAGTTGTGGTTTCAGAAGCATTAATATTAATCCTGACACCCCTGCACATCACCTGAAAAAAAACATATTCCGTCAAAAAAACACAGCCTGTCACAGTAAGGGGCAGGACTGCGCTATAATCAAAAAACAGTGCTTTTACACAAACTAAAACAATTAAAACCAATAAAACCACAAAAATATTTCTTATTTTTTTTATTACCTCAATCATCTTTTTTCTGCGGCTCCCTTTATAAGCATTTTTACCACTATCTCACTTGTAAGACCATTATCCCTGCTTCTCTGACCAATAATGACACGATGTCTGATAACCGGAAGCAATATATCATTTACATCCTCCGGAGTCACATAATTGCGCCCCCTTAAATATGCCTGTCCCTGGGATGCCCTCAAAATTGCCACGCTTCCCCTTGGACTTATTCCAAGTTCAATGTCCTGAATATTTCTGGAGCACTCAGCTATTTTTGCAATATACATATAAATGTCATCGTGCACAAATACCTTTTTCACCTGCTCTTTTATTACACTTAAGCCCTTTGTGTCAATAATTGGCTTAACCGTATCCAACGGATTTTTTGTGTATTTCTCCTTAAGCAGTCTGGCTTCCGCCTGTAAATCAGGGTAGCCTATGGAAACACAAAACATAAATCTGTCTAACTGTGACTCCGGCAACATATGGGTTCCAATTGACCCCACCGGATTCTGGGTAGCGATAACATTAAATGGTTCCGGAAGCTCATAAGTTACCGAATCCACTGTAACTGTCTGCTCCTCCATTGCCTCCAAAAGTGCCGACTGGGTTTTTGAGGAGGTTCTGTTAATCTCATCTGCAAGAAAAAGATTACAAATAACAGCCCCCGGCTTGTACTCAAATTCTCCCGTTTTTTTATTCAGCATTGTAAAACCTGTTATATCCGACGGCAAAACATCCGGTGTAAACTGAACCCTGTTGTAGTCAAGTGACATAGCCTTTGAAAAGGCCAGAGCCATTGAAGTTTTTCCAACACCCGGTATGTCATCTATTAAAATATTTCCATCTGAAATTATGGCTGTCATAATCTTTTCAACCACATCATCCTTACCAATAATAACCTTCTTTACTTCTTCCATAACTGCCAAAGAAGCTTCGTATCCTGTCATACAACCGCAACCTCCATGTCTTCGTAAAACATAATTCCTCCACGTCCATTCTTCTTCATATAATAGAGTGCCTCATCTGCATGCTTTCTCATTGTGGAAATTTGTGACTCACTTCTAACCTCATCATTCCTGTCTATACCAATGGAGCAGGTTGCCCTTGTTTCTTTTGGTATGGACACTTTGCTTCCAATGTATTTTGAGATAAGATTCTCAAAACCATCCTCTTTTTCCACCTGTTCATAAATATCTCCTGTGATTTTCTCTATTTTTTCCCTGTCTGTAAATCCCAGTAAAATTACAAATTCATCCCCACCAAATCTCACTACTGTTCCCTTCTCCTCAGGGCACGCCTTTGTAAATATTTCCGCAAATTTCTTTAATATTGCATCTCCAACATTATGTCCAAAGGTGTCATTGTAGTATTTGAAATGGTCAAGGTCGATATATACAAAGGAGCACTGAAGTACCCTGTTAGCCTTGGCGGCATCCCTAAGTATATCCTCCTGAAATTCATAAAATCCCTTTCTGTTATATAAGCCTGTCAACTCATCGGTTCTCGCCTGATTAATCAGCCTTTCATTGAGCTTAAACTTCTCAACAGCATCTATCATCTGCCTGAATACGATTGTAAATACATCCATGTCCTCAGAATCCAAGGTCTCCCTTCCAATAACGGCATTCCAGCTTTCCGGAATTCTGACGAAGGTGATAAAAAAGCTGTAAAGCTCTTCGTGCCTGTAAATCGGCACCCCAACCACAGAGAACACCTTACTTTTATCTAATATATTCCATATTCTCTCATAGTCATAATAGTTGTTACTGAATTTTGATATGGCAAATCCTGAAGTATTATTAATGAAATAATCCTCCAGCACTCCAAGCTCCTGTTCTGATATTTCATATTCCAAATCCGAATATCTGACTTCAGGCCTGTCACCATCACACATCACCATAACGAAGTTATCCAGCTTGAAGTTGTTTTTAAAATTCGTGACAAGAGTGTTAATCTGTGTATTTACATCTTCATATGAATTGTTTATAAGCTCCTGAAAAGTCCCAAAAAACTTAATCTGCTGTCTTCTGTTTTTTGCATCATTTTCCATGTCCTCCCATTTGATGACTTCATTTATTTCATCAAAGGTCACATCTGTAAGATTCATTTTCATGTGAGGAAGTGAACTGTATCCAGACTGAATCATGTCGTCCAGAGCTTTTACACGAAAGAAATTCCCCTTCTCAGCAAAGTACTCCTTGGCCTGGGTAAGAACCTTTCTTGCCTCTTCCTTCCTTCCCAATTCCTTTAAAATCATAGCCTTTTCCACAGAAAAATGAACATAATTAAAGAACTTGCTTCCTACACAGCGATGCATGTAAATCTCTGCCTTATCCAGATGTTCAAAAGCTTTATCATAATTTTTCTTCTTTGCATCCAGAAGTGCAGAAACAAAAAAGAATAAAAACATATCATCATCCCATAAATAGCTGTAAGATTCCTCCTCACAGTATTCGATGATATATCTTAAGTAGTTTTCTGACTTCCTGCAGTAAACCTGGGCTGAATAATAATTTTCCTGCTTATATAAAGCCAATGCATTAAGCCCGAATATTTTTGAAATATTACATACCCTGATTGAATTTTTCTTTAATTTTGTCAAAATATTTATTACTGTTGTAAGATATTCTGTTGCCCTTTGATAATCCCCTGCCAGTATTGCGTTTGTTCCCAGATTATAAAGGGTTTCAACTATGTAATCACTGGATTTTTTCTCTACAAATATCGCAAGAGCCTTATTGTAGTAGCGGTTTGCCTCGCTAAACTTATCTGAAGTACAGCAATTATAGCCAAGGCCGTTATATATGTTAGCCTCCTCAAATCTGTCATTGTTTTTCCTGACAACCTCTATTGACTTGGTATAAAAATAGTTGGCAACATTGAAAAAGCCATTACACGAAGCCACCATTACATTTTTTCTGTAGGCCTCAACTAAAAACTGCTCATTCCCAAGCTTTTTTGCAATCCATATTCCCTTTGTAACGCTC
The DNA here is from genome assembly GCA_050309585.1 of Lachnospiraceae bacterium. Classification (GTDB taxonomy): domain Bacteria; phylum Bacillota; class Clostridia; order Lachnospirales; family Lachnospiraceae; genus Bovifimicola. Next base: position 18,306 of record JBNRML010000144.1, on the reverse strand, counting down.
GGTGTTCTCAGTTCTATTTCATCAATCCTGTCAAAAAGCTCAGGATCATTGTCAAAACAGTAAACAAAAATATGTGCCAGATGATTTAAATAACCCTGTTCATAAGCTTCATCAATAAGCCCATCATCAATGTCAATTTTTTTGTCACAAATCCAGATTTCCTTCCATCCGCTTAACTGTGACATATTCCTGATTATTTTTGCCATAAAAATGACGTAACTGTCATTTAATTCACGTGCCTTCTTAAGGCATAAATCAGCACTTCGTATGGCGTCATCTTCATTGCCGCCATACATATTTGCCATTGACCGGAAGTACCAGCATATGTATTCCCTGTAATCATTCTTCTCACCCATGTCTATTCTTGCAAGTCTCTCGCACAGAATGAGGGCATAGGGATAATTGTCCCTGAAAATACATACAAGCATATAAACACAAAACATATTAAGCCTGTACTCCACGGAAACCTCAACCTTATCAAGTTCAACCTTTTTATATATCATTTTAAGATAATAGTTTGCCTGGTCAATTGCGTAGGTAAAGAACATATTTCTAAGTTCTCTTATCTCATTTTCCTGGTCATTCATTGAAAATGTAAATTCAGTGTCTCCACCTTCACTAAATCCCTCAAAAGGCCAGTCTTCCACTATGCTTTTTCTCTCGCAATTTTCAATAAATTTAGCATATCTCTCAACAATATAATCCTTTACGCTACCCATTTCATTGGTAAGAATCAATATTTTAAGATGATAGTTATTCTTTTCAAGCAGCTCCTCCAGTATACTGAGAGTAGAATCACACATGAGATTTGCTCGGTTTATCAAAAGAAAAATCTGTTTTTTATCGGCCAGGTATAGAAGTATATTCGTTAAATCCCTTCTAAACCTCATATTGTCGTAATCTCTTTCAGGCACAAGAGGCATCTCTTTTCTTTCGGCAATTCCTTCCTCCAGATAACTCTGAAAAATGCTCTTATTAAGACTGTAAACTCCAAGTTTTTCCATCATTTCACTAATATTAATGTTCAGCTTTTCTATCATGTCACGTATTATGTCAAGAAATGGCTCATACGCCTTTATCATATATCTGTCAGAAAACTCACAATAGTAAAACGCGCAGTTGTCGTTTACAAACTTCTCCTCAAAGGACTCTTTTTCAATTTTGACAGAAAAATTCTGTTTAATGACCCGAACAATATTCTCGTCAAATACCATGCTGTTGGCAATGCCTAAAATGTAATCAATACCTTCTTTTTCCATAATTTCAACACCTTATTTTCTCTATATTGTCATCTTTCACGTACCCATACACTAAGAAAAATTATACTCTTTCAAAAAACAAAGGTCAAGAAATTAGACCTACAAATCCCTATGTTTTTATGTAAAATTTTTGTATTGAATTGTTTTTTTACATATGCATAAAACAACTGTCTTGTCATATGTAAAACATTGTGTTAATATTATCTGAATTAAATTTTCGACTTTTTGTCATTACGACGCAAAGCGTCTGTGGAATGGAGATCAGTGTAAAAAGACATGGAGATTAGTATGAAAAACAAAACAATATACACGGACTATTTAATCGCCGGGTGTGGCGTGTCCGGTCTGTACTGTGCACTAAACCTGCCAAAAGAAAAGGACATTATTATGCTTTCAAAGGATTCCCTTGAAAACAGCGATTCATTTCTTGCTCAGGGTGGCATCTGCGTTCTCAGGGATGATTCTGATTACGACAGCTATTATGAAGACACAATGAAAGCAGGGCACTATGAAAACAATCCCGAAAGTGTGGACATTATGATTCGTTCTTCAAGAAATACCATTGACGATTTGATATCTTACGGTGTTGACTTTCAAAAAGAAAATGGGGAACTTGTTTACACAAAGGAAGGTGCACACTCGAAACCACGTATTTTATTTCATCAGGATATTACTGGTGCAGAAATAACCTCAAAGCTCCTTTCTGCCGTCCAGAAAAAAAATAATGTTAAAATGTATGACTTTACCACTGTAACGGATCTCATTGTAAACACTAAAGATAATTCCTGTCAGGGTGTAATTGCGGAATCAAAGGATATCTGTTACCATATTTATGCGAAGGAAGTTATTCTTGCAACAGGCGGAATTGGTGGGCTTTATGAGCACTCCACTAATTTCCCGCATCTTACAGGGGACTCAATTCGTATGGCACAAAAATACGGGATAGAAGTTGAACATTTGGATTATGTCCAGATTCACCCTACTACTCTTTACTCTGACAAACCTGGAAGAAGATTTTTAATATCTGAATCTGTCAGGGGAGAAGGTGCCATTTTGCTTGACAAAAACGGTGAACGCTTTGTGGATGAGCTTCTTCCACGTGATGTTGTAACAGAGGAAATTCATAAACAGATGAAAAGGGACAACACAAAATATGTTATGCTGTCAATGAAAGCCATTGACAAAGAAGTGATTTTAAAGCATTTCCCTCATATTTATGAACATTGTCTTGAAAATGGATATGACGTGACCATAGAGCCAATTCCCGTTGTTCCTGCCCAGCACTATTTTATGGGCGGAATAAAGGTTGACTCAGACAGTCATACATCCATGAAGCATCTTTACGCTGTGGGTGAGACTGCCTGCAACGGAGTTCACGGAAAAAATCGTCTTGCCAGCAACTCACTTTTGGAAAGCCTTATCTTTGCAAAAAGAGCTGCTGACAGAATTGCAAAAAAAGAGTAAAACATATAAAAACACAAACATGTTATTAAAACATTAACAGATTCGGCACAAGCCGTCTGGGAACCGGAGGAAATCATGAATTTAATTACACAAAAAATCACAGCCCGCGAGCTTATTCTTATGGCTCTAAAGGAAGATATTACAAGCGAGGATATTACAACCAACTCTGTTATGCCCGTTGCCACTCCCGGCACTGTGGACCTGATTTGCAAACAGGATGGCGTAATCGCCGGAATAGAGGTCTTTAAGCAGGTATTTCTTATTCTTGACGAAAAGACAACTTTTGAAGCTTTTGTAAAAGACGGAGACCACGTTAAAAATGGCCAGCTTCTCTGCCGTGTCAACGGTGACATCAGAGTCCTTCTTTCAGGAGAGAGAACGGCATTAAACTATCTTCAGAGAATGAGCGGTATTGCCACTTATACAAATAAGATTGTCAAGCTGTTAGACGGAACAGGAATAACATTACTTGATACGAGAAAGACCACTCCTAATATGAGAATTTTTGAAAAATACGCTGTAAAGGTTGGTGGCGGTTCAAACCATCGCTTCAATCTTTCTGACGGAATCCTCTTAAAGGACAACCACATTGGTGCTGCCGGCAGTATCACAGATGCGGTTCGAATGGCAAAGGAATATGCCTCTTTTGTTCGCAAAATCGAAGTTGAAACTGAAAATCTTGAGATGGTAAAAGAGGCTTTGGAAGCCGGTGCTGACATCATTATGCTTGATAATATGTCTCACGATGACATGAAGGCTGCTGTTGAACTTATTGCCGGTCGTGCCAAAACAGAGTGTTCAGGAAATGTTACTGCTGAAAATATCGCAAAACTCGCAGATGTAGGTGTAGACTATATTTCCAGCGGTGCCCTTACCCATTCTGCACCTATCCTGGACGTTTCCTTAAAGAACCTTCGCCCACTTTAATGCGTTAATTCGTGCCTTTAGGCATATAATTCATGTCTTTTGAGCCAGGCATCATATCTATTATGTAAGGAAAGGAATATGGAGTAATGAACGGTGAAATAAGGAGAAATGAAATCATCAGAATAATTGAAGCAAGCAAATCCCCGGTTTCCGGAGGTTCCCTTGCGGACTCCCTGGGTGTCAGCAGGCAGATTATTGTTTCAGACATTGCCTTACTTAGAGCTTCGGGACAAAACATAATTTCTACCCACAAGGGTTACATTATAAAGCCTTCAGACTGCCATGCCGAGACAATCGTGAAGGTTATGCACACTGATGAGGAGATTTTTGATGAATTATGCACAATTGTTGATTTTGGCGGAATAGTTTTAGACGTTTTTGTAAGGCATAAGGTTTATGGCACCATACGGGCTGACTTAAACATTAAATCCCGAAAAAACATTATGGATTTTCTTGAAGATTTAAAAAATGGTAAGTCTACTCCCCTTAAAAATATTACTTCCAACTATCATTACCACACAATACGAGCAGAAAATCACGAAATACTCTCACTTATTCTCTCTGAACTCGAAAAAAAGGGCTATTTGATTGCAGAAAAAAAATAAGAATTTTGTATGGTTCTTGAAAATGCCACTTCGGTGTGCTATATTTTTTCTGAACCAAATATTTTTTCGGACAAGGAGTATTTTTGTTATGATTATGATCAAAAATGTAGAAAAACATTATGGTCGAAACAATGTACTGAAAAAAATCAATCTGGAGATTCATCCCGGGGACTGCATAGGTATTGTAGGTGCCAACGGCAGTGGAAAAACCACTCTTTTATCCATAATCAGTGGAATGCTAAACGCTGATGCCGGTGAACTTCTGATTGATGACAAAAACATCCTGAATTCAAAAAAGCTTTTGTCAGAATACATAAGCTATGTTCCTCAGGAAAACCCGCTTATAGGTGAATTGAGTGCAATGGATAATCTCCGTCTCTGGTATAAGGGCTCCAAAAAGGAACTCAATGAAGAATTATCAAGTGGCATCCTTCATACACTTGGTATTGACAGCTTCGTTTCAAAAACCGTCAACAAGATGTCAGGAGGCATGAAAAAGAGGCTCAGCATAGGAATTGCTCTTTTGAGTAATCCAAAACTGCTTGTTATGGATGAACCCAGTGCTGCACTTGATATTGCCGGAAAATATGAGATAAAAAAATATATGAATTATTATACTTCTGAAAAACATGGTTCAATTCTAATCGTATCCCATGATTTCTCAGAGCTTTCTGTGTGTAACAGGCTGTATCTTTTAAAAGACGGGATACTTAAGGAAATTCCAAACGACACAGATGAAAGTAAACTGGTAAGTATGTTATAAAAAGGAGGAGACAAAAATGGATAATAATCAAAATTCAAATACTGACTCTGATTTTCAGAATCAGTATGACTCACCGGAAATCGGTGAAACAACAGTATTAGAACAGAGTATGTTATATGGTACACAGGAACCTGATTCAGGTTCACCAAAGAAAAAAGGCAGCAAAAAGCCACTCTTAATTCCACTTATTATTTTATTAGTGGCGGCAATCGGTGCTGGAGGATTTTTCACTGCCAACAAATTTCTCAACAAAAAACAGGCGGACAAAAAGAAGAATCAGGAAAAAGGTGGAACACTTCGAAAAGAATCCGTCTTCAAGGAAATTGTTGATTTAGACTCGCCAATATCAGATTACATTGGTCTTGAGGATATTAGAGAATCCGTGTTAAAGGACAACTGCCAATTCAAGGGAAGTGTTACTGTGGATTCTGACAATATTGGTTCAAAACAGTCACTCTCTTATGACATTTCAAGAGATGCAAAGACAAAGACAATCGGTTTATCAACAAACATTAAAAAAATAATTAAAATTAACACATACCTTAACCCGGATGGTTTCTTTGTGAATGTGCCACTTGCAGGAGACAGCGTTTATACTCTTTCAACTGACAGCATTCAGGAAATGTTAGAAAGCCAGACAGAAGATAATGTTTCAGACACTCTTGTAAAAGACGCACTTTCAAATATGTTAGGCGAATGGGAATCCACAAGCTCAGTTGACGCATTGAGTATTTTAGTCTGCGCAATTGAGGATACATATCCGGAGGATTATAAAGAAATCAAGGCCTCTATCAAAAAAGAGGAGATTGAAAAAGATAAAAACGGAAATGCAGGTTATGAGTATACATTTACTGAGGATGGCATAAAGCTTTTCCTTGAAAAGTCAATTACGGTATTCTTTGACAACAAAGAGTTGAGAGATTACTTTGAGACTTATTCAAAAATGTTTGAACTTGAAGGAAATGATATTGTTACTTCAGACGAAAGAATCAAATCTGCAAAGGATTCTGTTAAACTTGCCATTTCAATGTTATCCTTTGACGATATAACTTGGAAGGCATGGTTTACAAAGGATGATTTAATCGCAGGACTCGAATTCAATCACAGTATTGAAATTGGTTCTGAGGAATTAAAATTTGATTTATCATTGACAAGCGATGACAAGACAAACCCTTCAAACAATATGTTATTGAAAGCTAAGCTTTCAGTTGACAAAGACTATATTGACTTTGAGTATGAAAGAAACAGAAAAACCGAAAAAGATACTGATTCACTCACTGAAACAATAAGGTTTTCATCTTCAGACATAGAAGATAATTTTGAAATAAAAATGACGGAAACACTGAATACAACAAGCGGTGATTTTACCATTTCCTTTGAAAATAATTTGCCTCATTCAGATTCTTACAATTTTGAAATAACCGGCGGATTAAGCAAAGTAAAAAAAGGCGAGTCATTCAAATTAGAAATTGACAATTTCTCAATCGAAGCCGATGGTGAAACCTTGGTTAAAGTAACAGCAGACTTAACTGTTAAAACTAAAGACTGCGAGATTGAAATTCCTGATGGTGACCAGATTGATATTGGAGACTTGGTTTCCGGTTTTGACTCAGATTATGTTTCTGATTCTATTAAAGATTTAGTATAATTATTGACCGCATCGCGAGCTGAATTATCAGCTCGCGATTTGTAAAATAAGCTCCGGCATGGAGGATGAATATGAATAAGCTTACCTTTCTATCACTTGAAATTAAAAGAAAACTGAAAATTCTGCCTTATATAATTGCTGCCGCTCTTGCGCTCTGCCTAGTATCCGGTATTCTTGTTTTTTGCTCCGGAAAACTGTTATATAATACAAAATCCCAGCCAAAGAAAAAACAGATTACCTTTTCTTCCCAGGATTCATCAAAGCTTGCTACTATGATTGTGGGTTCCCTCAGTAAATCAAAAAGCATTTCTGCCATCTGCGAGGTAAATGAAACAGATTATGACAGTGCAATGGCTGCAATCAGTCAGGAAAATAATGCGGCATCAATAATTGTCCCGGGAGACTTTCTTTATGGTGTAATGCATTGCAAGACATTGGCAGTACCTATTTACTTTTCCAGTTCAGATTCCATCTACACTGCCCTCATAACAGAACTTTCAAAAGCAGCACAAACATCCTTTAAGGCTGCTCAGGCGGGAATTTACACACTTAACGATTATTATTATGATAACGGTGCCCATAAAGAATTAATCGATGCAAATGACGAGCTTAACCTTATATACATTGGCAAAACCCTTACAAGGGATAAGTTTTTCCAAAAGCAGAAATTGTCTGCAACAGGCAGTCTTTCTTTACAGAATTATTATCTGGCCTCTGGGATTTTACTGGTAATTATGCTTTTGGGATGTGTGATAATATTAAAATCCAGTGAGATATCCCCTGTAATTTCATATAAGCTGTTACAAAACAATGTTGGACTAATATTTCAGACCCTTGCGCAATTAATAAGCACTTTTCTGGTCACCTACCTGATATATTGCTTATTATTCATTGGAATTAATATAAAACTTGATGTGGCATCACCAATTGTCTTCCTCATAAATGGTATTTTTATCTGCCTATGCTGTTCTTCCATTGTCTGTTTTTCAGAATCAGCATTTTCAGATACCTATAGCGGAATATTATTTCATTTTCTTTTTTGTGTGATAATGGCTTTTGTTTCCGGAGCATTTATTCCAGGCTCTATTTTACCCGAAACCTTTAATAAGATAAGCCGATATCTTCCCTCAACATTTTTACACAAAGAAATCGGAATTTCCTTAAATGGTGTTTATTCTTCAGATGCACTGTTATGCATTTCAATATTTACACTGACATTTATTACACTTTCCATATTACTTAAGAAAATGAGATTTTACAAAAAACCATCCCCTGGAAAGGCAGGTGTGAATTAATGACGGACCTTACTAAATGCACACTTCTTTTTATCAAACGCGGATTTAAAAAGATATCACTAATTGCATTGCTAATTTCGATGCCTCTGCTTAGTTATTATTTTAAATCCACGGTAAACTCAGGAGAGCCTGCCGTATATGCCGGACTGTATGTTGTTTCGGATGATGAGACCTGTGAAAGAATAAAAGAAAATTTATTAAAGGACTTTGGAAGTGTTTCTTTTGTTCTTTACTCTTCAGAAGAAAAGCTTAAACAGGATGTCATTTCCGAAAAGCTAGAATGTGGCTACACAATTCCTGAGGATTTTACGGATAGGCTCAGAACTAATAATTTTCAGAGGATAATCATTAGTTATTCAAACCCTTCCTCATTTCTTCTTCCATTAACCAACGAATATATTTTTTCCGAGGTCTTCACAGAGTACGCATTTTATGAATTGACGCGCTTTATAGCTAATGAACCTCGCTTTGATTTAGATGAAGAGGATTTACCAAAACTTATGGAAGAACTGCGTCCGGTATTTGAAAAAAATCTTGAAGATGACAGCCTTTTTTATTTTGAATATATAAATCCAGACAAGGAAGAACCGGTTGAAGAGTCCGGATTATTCACTTCGTATGTAATGTTTTCACTCCGTGGAATTCTTGCATTAATTGTCATGTTTACAGCATTTATCGGAACACTTCATCTATACACCGACAATAAAAACGGAATATTCCGAAGCTTTTATGGTATAAAAAAGGTGTTATGCCAATGCAGTGAAATATTTTCAATCACAATTTTAGGCTGCTTATCTGCATTAATCTCCCTTTACACGGGAGGAGTTTCAGGAGATTTTTTTATTGAAGTTTTTCATTTACTGTGCTATGCTCTCCTATGCACTATTTATTGTTATGTGCTGTTTAGAATAATTCCCGGCAAATTCGGTTTTGCCGCCCTTATTCCGGTAATGATTTTAGGAAGCATTATTTTCTGCCCTATCTTCTTTGATTTTGCAGAAATTATTCCGCAGATTAAATATGTCGGTTATGCATTTTTACCACACTACTTTATGCACTCTCGAAATCTTTTGTATATGATTTTCTGAGATAGATTTTTACTGGACAATGAAGTTTTCGCAGTGCGTACACGGTGTGTACGACGAGAAAATTGAAGAAGTACAGTGAAAATCTAGCCAGAAAGGCATATGCGAAAAAGATTACGAGAGTACATCTTTTAGAAACGGAGCGAAAAAACACAATGAAATATAAAATTATTGTTCTTGATTTGGATGGAACCCTTACAAATTCCAAAAAAGAGATTTCACAGCCTACCTACGAGGCGCTTATGGATATACAAAAACGTGGCTACAAGGTTGTTCTGGCCTCCGGAAGACCAACCCTTGGAATAACAGACCTTGCAAAGCAGTTGGAGTTAGAAAAATATGGCGGATATATTTTAGCCTATAATGGAGCAAAAATCATTTCCTGTGCAACGGGCGAGACCATCTATGAAAAGACTCTTCCACCGGAAGTAATCCCTACTTTATTTGAAGTTGCCTGCCAGCATGATGTGGGCATCATAAGCTACGAAACCGATAAGGTAATCTACGGAAACAGGATTGACAAGTATATTGAGCTCGAGGCAAAAATCAACCACGTACCAATTTACATGCCTGACGACTTTGTAAAGTATCTTTCATATCCTGTCAACAAATGCCTTATGACCGGTGAGCACGAAATTCTTGAAAAAGCCGAAAAGGTGTTAAAGCATAAATTCAATTCTCTCTTAAGCATTTATTACTCTGAGAGCTTCTTTTTGGAAATTATGCCACAGAATATAGATAAGGCCACTTCCCTGTTGAGATTGTTAAACACCATTGGCATCGACAGTGAGGAGATGATTTGCTGCGGTGACGGCTTCAACGACATTTCAATGATTCAGGTTGCAGGACTTGGTGTTGCAATGGAAAACGCAAAGGACATTGTAAAGGAAGCTGCCGACTTCATCACTCTGTCAAATGACGATGACGGAATATTACATGTCATAAATAAATTTATGAGATAAAAAAAGCAGTGTAGTACAGGCTTTCAAATACCTGTGCCACACTGCTTTTATTTTTTTATTCTCTCTCAAGGAGCATCTTGTAGAACTCCGGATAATCTTTTCTGTTTTGGTTTGTGAATTCAATGGCTGCTGATGGATGCTGGTTAAATCTTCCTGTTAAGAGGTATGGAATATCATATCCCCATACAACTCCATCTTCCTTTAACTTAACCATGTGCTTTTCAAGGAACTTAAGCACTGGGAATATGTCATACTTTGGATTTTTAAGAAATCCCAAAAGTAATTCCATTGGACAGTTTCCTGCACCCCTGCCCATACTCATCATCGTAGCATCAAGAAGGTTTACACCCCTTGCCACTGATTCTATTGTGTTTGCAAAGGCAAGCTGCTGATTGTTGTGAGCATGAATACCTATCTGTTTTCCGTATTTTTCTCCTGTTTCAAGGTATTTGTCAGCAATAACCCTCATTTCCTCCGGGTAAATTGACCCGTAGCTGTCCACAATATAAATACTGTCCACACAGCTCTTGCCAAGCATCTCCAATCCAACGTTAATATCTGCTTCCTTTGCATTTGAGATAGCCATGATATTACATGTTGTCTCATATCCTTTTCTATTGGCATCCTCAATCATGTCGATTGCCGCAGGCATGGTGTGAATATATGTGGCAACACGAATCATGTCAATTGCACTGTCACTCCTGTCAATGATGTCATTTTTGTAATCACATCTTCCAACATCTGCCATAACTGCGATTTTTGTTCCCGTGTTATTTGCACCAACAATATCCCTGATATCATCTTCGTCGCAGAATTTCCACTTGCCATACTTATTCACATCAAAAAGCTCTTTAGAAGCCTTGTATCCAAATTCCATATAATCAACGCCGGCTTTAACGTTTGTCTCATACAAATCTCTTACAAATTCATCCGTAAAGTTGAAGCTGTTTACTAAACCACCATCTCTAAGTGTTGCATCCAGAACCTTTATCTCAGGTCGGAAATTCATCATATTCTTGTTTTCCATTTAATATATTCTCCATTTCCATTAACATTCTTATAAACTGATTTTAAACAATCTCGCTGCGGTTCTCCACATGAGATCCTCGTATGCTTCTTTTCCAATTTCACTTTCCAGTGTCTCGAAATATGAAACATACATAGACGGCTCACCTTTTGGATTGCATTTATATGTATCCACTCCATCTATAGGGCTGTCAGTTCCAAACATTACCCTGCCACTTCCATATTTCCTTATGATATCCTTAGTTGTCTCCACTGGAACCCAGGCAGTATCCGCATATAAATTATCAGCCTTACCCATTAATTCAACTGCCTCTTTATTGTCTGTTCCAAGTCCCATGTGTCCCATGATAAAGTTAACTTTCGGATATCTCACTGCCATATTGTAAACACGTACCGGAGATGCCTCATCGCATCCTCCTGTATGAATCAAAACCGGTAAATCATACTTCTCAGCTAATTCAATAAATGGAATCATTTCATCTGCATCAAAGCTCATCTTTGAATGATAAGGGTGAGCCTTTACACCTTTGACAATGTCAAGATTGTCCTTTATCATCTGTTCCAAAATCTCATCTGCAGTTTCAGTGGTTGGTTTTACCCAAGGCATAACACCAATCTTTCCCGGCATACTTCTGGCAAATTTAATGGTTCTTTCAAAGCATTCGTTCTGAGGAAATTGCATGCTTATTGGTATTGGATTAAGGTCATGGTCATATTCAACCGCATCTGCATTTGAAACAATACAATAATCTATATTATACTTTTCCATCATTTCCTTAATCATTTCTTCAGTCATAATAAAACCCAACATATTTGACAAATGTGTATGTGTATCAATCAGCATATCCTCCCTCCATTCCCGTATTGCGTTTTACGAATATTCACATCGCCTTCACTTTATCACTTTAAAGTGTGTGTGTGTATTATGTTCTATATTTTAACTTCTAAACAATATTGTGTCAACCATTAATCACTATAAATTTTTCTAAATTCTGTATATCCTTCAGCCTCAAGTTTTTCAATCTGCTGTTTTACATTTTTTCTCATTGGCTGAATGGTAACAGTTTTGTTCTGCTCCCTAAGCTCTCTTGCCTCATTAAATATCTCGAGTTTCTTCTCAAGAGTAACATCTTTTCCAATCAGGATAGCCACATTATCTGCATCGATTTTGTATCCGTCTGCCTGTTTGTCCTTTAATATTGTGATAATGCGCTCAAATCCAATAGAAAATCCGCTTGCACATACATCCTGACCACAGAACTTTCCTATCATCTTGTCATATCTTCCGCCGCCTGCAATTGAAAAATTATATCCGTCAATGGTAATTTCAAAAATAGGTCCTGTATAGTATCCCATTCCTCTCACAAGGGTAGGATCAAATTTAATGCTTACATGCTCATTAATCATTGCCTTTACACATGAAACGATTTCGTCCATATTTGCAACTACTTCTTTAGGAAGATTTTCTTCTGAAATCCCCCTGCAGAACTCTTCACAGGTAACATCTGAAAGATTCTTGTATATATCAAGGTATTTATTTACCTTTTCCTCATCATATCCATTTTCAACAAGCTCTTTGCTTATTCCATCAAATCCAATTTTATCAAATTTATCCAGTGAAATGAGAATAGAAGGAATATCTTCCTCTGCAAAGCCTGCTGCCAGTGCAGCCCCTCTCAAAATCTGTCTGTCATTTACGTGAATTGTAAAATCTGTTATTCCAACCTCTGCAAATATCTTGGAAAGCATTCCGGATGTAGCGGCAATCAACTCTATCTCCGCGAGGTTTGTGTTATCTCCTAAAATATCGATATCACACTGGGTAAACTGTCTGAAACGTCCCTTCTGTGGGTTGTCCGCCCTCCAGACATTACCAATCTGTAATGATTTAAATGGTGCAGGAAGCTTTTCCTTATTGTTTGCATAATATCTTGCCAAAGGAAGTGTCAGGTCATATCTGAGACCATTATCTGCAAATTCCTGGTTTCCCGCATCTATGGCTCTGGCTAAATCAGCTCCTCTTTTCATTACCTTAAAGATTAATTTTTCATTATCTCCACCCTGCTTTGATGTTAGATTTTCAATATGCTCCATAACAGGAGTTTCTATCTGCATAAAGCCGTATTTTGCATAACTGCTCTTTATCATGTCAAGTACATGCTCTCTAAGTCTCATATCCGAAGGAAGCATGTCACACATTCCCTTAACAGGTGTCTTAATAAATTTCATAATATTTCTCCTTTTAATGCTGAATAATTACCGCAATTATATAATATTTTGGGGTTGTTCGCAAGTTTATCTAAAAACATAACTGACTAATTAATTACTTTTTTAATTTTTATTTTTAATGTCCTGAGATATTCTTTATGTTCCCTGCTGACACGATAGCTTTCAATTGCTTTCTGTATTGCCTTATTGTGAGACCATTCATCCAATGAATGATTTTCAATAAATGGTAATATGTCATCATACCGTTTTGCAAGGGCAGTGGCAAAATACCAGGCCTTCATCATATTTATGTAATATTCTTCTGACCTTATCCCGGCAACCATTTCAGGATATATCAAATCAAAATCATCCAGAAGAAAATGGTCCATCATCATTTTTATTGCAAATCTGACAGCGTATGTGTCTCCGCTGTTCAGCCAAACCATAATACTTTCTTTCAGCTTATGATGATTTTTCCCAAATACCTTCGGGCACATCTGGTCACAGGTTGCCCAGTTATCCACATATGGCAAAAAAGCATTGATTTTCTCAATACATTTATCAAAATCCTTTGTCTCAGAAATAACAAATGCCTGAAGCTGATTTTCCTCGAAATACTTATGTGGAAGATTTCCCATAAATATTTCCAAATCCTCTTCTGGCATTTTATTTATCATTTCCCTTGCATATTTCTTAAGCTCAGGGGTTCTGACTCCAATAATGCTTTCATCCTGCACTGTTGGAATCAATTTCCCCTGAAAATTTTTGTACTCTGTATCCTGTAATTCAAATAAATCTTTTTGTATTTGTACAATTATCATTTCTTTATTCAATTTTCCAATCACTCTTTTTTCATCCTGTTTTTTTCTGCGTACATCATCTCATCCGCTTTACTAATAACACTGTCAATTGAATCAGCACTGCCTTCAGCTAATCCAACTGCAACTGACAAAATAATACCCTGTCCTAAATCTTTTCCTATGGCTCCATTTTTTATTCCTCGTTCAAGTTCTTCTGCCTGCCCCGGCGCCGGATTTTCAAGAATTGTCACATATTCGTCACCGCCAATACGGTAATTAAAACAGTGTTTTGAATCAAACTTTTTTAGGACATTGGCCATTCCGATAATCAGCATATCACCAAATTCATGACCTCTGGAATCATTAATCTCCTTCAGATTATTTAGGTCGCAGTATATAACAGCAACATTTTTGCAGTTCGGATAATGCTCATTTATCATTGATAAATATTTGCTGCGATTATATAAACCTGTCAATGCGTCCCTCTCGAGCAGTCTCCTTGTCTCGATTTCTCTCTCGGTCTTCTTCTGTATCTCAGTAGTAATGTAATTCTGCATAGGAATAAATGCAGCCACAATAAGACATCTCGGAAATACATAATACAAAATCAATGGCATATAATCCCTATTTATCGAAACAAGCCCTGATTCCATTTTCTCAAGAAATACAGATGTTTTATTTACCGTGATAAAAACCATATTGGCATCACAAACACCATAATTAAATCCTACAAGCACAGAGACAAAAAATCCAATACAGGTCAATATGTAAATATACGCCGTGATTTTTTTATCATAGTACTGAACAGAACATATAATTGGAAACAACATAAACATTGTTGTATGGTAAGACAAAATGGTGCTGTAATATGTAAGTATTCCCACAAAGCAAAATAATACAAAATATTTTGTAAATCCTTTGTCAAGCCCTATCAAATAGGCAATAATATGACTTGTGGCAAAAAATATCACCGTACCAATTATTCCACTGTTCATTATCTTAGAATCAATGATGAAAATTCCCAGAAAATTCAAAAACCATGCACTCAAATAAATAATTACTGCAATGCAAATGCATCTAAGCGTAAATCTATTTGCTTTTATATCATTCTCTTCCTCTATTAAAATTGCGGTATCCATTGTCCCCTTTTCCTCCATTTTTGAGCGTCTTTTTTCACACTATGCCCAACACTCAAACTCTTCTACCACATAATCTGCAGTTTCTGCCTTGTCATTCTCTGGTGAAATATTTGAATTCACATAAAAAGTATCAAATGAAACTGTCTGTGCACCGCCGATGTCCGTGCGAGAATCATTTCCTATAAACAATGTTTTCTCCGCATCAAGCTTATATGTGTCTATAAGTATATCAAAGAAACGCTTATCCGGTTTCTTCGTCTTATGATCAGATGAAATAAGAACAGCATCAAAATACTTAAATATGTCAAGTATATGCATCTCATATTCCGTGAAAATACGCTGTGCATTGGAAAGAAGATATACCTTCTTTCCCTGTTCCTTTAATCCTTTCAACATCTCCACGGTTCCCGGGTACACCTTAACATAAATTGTGGATAACACACGGAAAAACTGTCCTGCATGAACAGAAAGTTCCTTTGTGGGAGTCACTCCTTTTCGAACAAAAAGTTCCTCAAACACTTCAGTAATCTCTATTTCCGGAGATGCCTCATGAGCATATCTTTGGTCCCCCTCCAAGGTCATCTTAAGTTCTGCCTCTTTTCCACTTACCAATTCTTCATATGCCTTCTTCAATTCCTCAGGTACATAAATGGCACTGTAATATCCGTAAAACATTGCTAATTTTTTCCACAGTTCTTCGTCGCCTTCATCTGTGCGAATGTCAACAAGTGTCCCATACAAGTCAAATACATAATTATCATAATCAAGTGGTAATACTGCCTTCTCCAATTTTTTCATTTTTCTTCTCCTAGTTTTATATGTGACTTTCTATTCTTTTTCACCCATATACCCCATAATATCCCAAATTTCGTGCATAGTCAATCTTCATCCGGTGCGTTCTTAAGCATTAAGTTTGCAATAATACCAAGAATAAGAGCACAAGCTACTTCGGTAATTGTAACCTTCCCGAAGCTAAGTGTAAGACCACCGATACCTGAAATAAGGATTACTGACACAACAAAAAGATTTTTATTCTTGTTAAGGTCAACATCCTGTACCATTTTAAGACCGGATACGGCAATGAATCCGTAAAGAGCCATACATACGCCACCCATTACACATGGTGGAATTGAGTTTACAAATGCGATAAATGGCGAAAAGAATGAAATAATAATTGCTCCCACCGCTGCCGCGATAATTGTATAAACTGAAGCATTCTTTGTGATAGCCACACATCCGATTGATTCTCCATATGTTGTATTTGGACATCCACCAAAGAATGCCCCTACCATTGAACCAATACCATCGCCAAGTAATGTTCTGTGAAGACCTGGCTCCTTGAGAAGATCCCTCTCAATAATTGATGAAATGTTCTTATGGTCGGCGATGTGTTCCGCAAAAACAACAAATGCCACCGGAATGTAAGCCGCTGCAATTGTTGCGAGATAAGAACCATTTATGCCCTTAATGCCTTCCTTCAATTCAAGGAATGAGAAATCAGGGACCCTAAAGAAAGTGGATAAGCCCACACCGTCCGCTACAAGAGCCTTGAATGATGATGCACTGATTACTCTCAACCCATCATATCCTGTTGTCTTACCGATAAATGTTAAAATAACACATACCGCATATCCTGCAAGGATACCAAAAATAAATGGAATAAGTCTGGCTGTCTTTTTTCCATAAGCCGAACAAAGCATTATCACAAAAAGAGTCACAATACCACAAGCCAGTGCTACAAGTGGATTCGCTATCGCAACACCTTCTGCATTCTTAAAACCAGTTGTAATATCTCCAACTGCATTTCCTGCCAGCGATAAACCGATTATTGCAACAGTTGGTCCTATAACAACCGCAGGCATAAGCTTGTCTATCCAATTAACACCTACCGCCTTAACAATAAGTGCAATCACTACATATACAAGTCCTGCAAAAAACGCACCAATAATTATTCCTGCGTAGCCTGCAGCCGCCGAGGCAGCACCGCCAAATGCCGAAAACATTGAGCCAATAAATGCAAATGATGAGCCTAAAAACACAGGACTCTTCTTTGCCGTAAATAAAACATAAATAAGTGTACCTACACCGGCGCCAAATAATGCTGCTGCCGAATCCATTCCATTACCTATAATAACAGGTACCACAAGTGTCGCCGTCATAATTGCCAATAACTGCTGGATGGCAAAAATAACCAATGGGCCAAATTTGACCTTATCTTCTACCTGGTAAATTAACTTCATCTCATTCTCCTATATTGAAAATATTATTTTGTACCAAAAATTCTGTCTCCGGCATCTCCAAGGCCCGGACAAATATATGCATTTTCATTGAGGCATCTGTCAAGATTACCAACAATAATCTTTACATCCTGATGTTCCTTTGCAAGTCTTTCAAGTCCCTCCGGAGCGGCAATTATGCACACAAATGTAACATCCTTTCCTCCACGCTGCTTGATAAGATTTATTGCATCAATGGCCGAACCACCAGTTGCAAGCATTGGATCTACAACAAAGATTTTTCTCTGCTCAATAGGATTAGGTAATTTACAGTAGTACTCATGTGGTTCATGAGTCTCTTCATCTCTGTACATACCAATATGACCTACTTTGGCTGCCGGCATAAGTGTAAGCAAACCTTCCACCATACCAAGACCTGCTCTCAAAATTGGAACGATAGCCGGCTTCTTTCCTGAAATCACAGGACATTTTGCTTTCTCAATTGGAGTCTGAATTTCTATCTCTTCAATTTCAAGATCCCTGAGTGCCTCATAACCCTCCAGCACTGCGATTTCTTCAACAAGTTTTCTAAACTCATTTGTTCCTGTCTCAACCATTCTGAGCATTGTAATCTTATGCTTAAGAAGCGGATGATCACAGATTGTGATATTTGGATTACCATTATACATTTTTTCATTTCCTCCTAAAACATTTTAACACTATTCTAAAACCTTATGAGGCATTTTTCAATGAATAATTTTTCCTTGAGTTTCCGTAGTTTTTCCACAGAACTCCATTTTTATAGACATTGTTATAAACAACTTTCAAAAAATGCCCAAAATATAAGGAATCTTCTTTCATTTTGTAGTAAAATTAAGCTGCAAACCCAAAATCGCACTAAACAAAAAT